>CAMFJT010000005.1 GCA_945957125.1 uncultured Rhodospirillales bacterium
ATGATCCAATGTCCGGCAATAAATTCACAACCTCGGAGTGGCGCGGTCCCAGCCAAGACAGCTCACGGACCGCTGAACTTCCCGTAGCTCCTATCGGGCGTGCCGCGGAACAGGGACATGTGGGTGTGGGTCGCGACGAACGGGTCACCGACCTTGCGGCGGCCGAGCACGACCGTCGTGCGGCCGGGCCTGTCGAACCTGTCGCCGTTGGGATGGAAGCCGTCCGACTGCCACACGCCCATGCCGACCGCGGTCAGCCGGTCGGCCGAGACGATCGCTTCGACCTTGTCGAGCTCGTAGCGGAAGTTGCGGATCGTGCCCCAGACATTGCGCCACTGCTTCTGCTCGGCCAGCTCCCGGCCGTGCATGAAGTCGGTGAAGGTGCCGAAGGCGATCATGTCGTCGGCGAAGATCGGCCGGGCGCCTTCGTAATCGACGGCGCGGCAGTGCTTCGACAGCGTGTCGAACCAGGCGCGGACGGCGGCGAAGTCGGCGGGGTCGGTCGGCGTGAGCAGGTTCATGGTCGGCGATCCTATAGTCCGAAACGTTGCCAGTGGGCCCGTTCTTCCAGCGCGGCGAGGGTCATGGGGCCGATCGATTCGATGCCGCTGCCGAGGCCGAAACGCGCCAGCAGCCTGCGGCGCGCGGCGACGACGGGCAGATGGACCTTGTCGCCGTAGCGCGCCTGCAGCACGGCGCGCAATTCGCCCAGGCTGTCGACCAGCCCCAGCTCGAGCCCGCGCGTGGCCGTCCAGAACTCGCCGGTGAACAGTAGCGAATCGGGGCCCCTCAGCCGCTCGCCGCGGCGCTCGCGCACCCACGCCTTGAAGCCGGCGTGGATCTCGGCCTGCAGGCGCTTGAGGCGTTCGACATCCTCCGGCTTCTCGTCGCGAAAGGGATCGAGCATCGACTTGTTCTCGCCCGAGGTATGCACGCGGCGCTCGATGCCGAGCTTGGCGATCAGGTCCTTGAACCCGAACCCGGCCGAGACGACGCCGATCGAGCCGACGATCGAGGCGCCGTCGGCGACGATCTCGTCCGCCGCGCAGGCGAGCCAATAGCCGCCGGACGCCGCGACATCTTCCACGAACGCGATCACGGGGAGCTTCTTCTCGCCGGCCAACAGGCGGATGCGTTTGGCGATCAGCGCCGATTGAACCGGCGATCCGCCGGGCGAGTTGATCACCAGCGCCACCGCCTTCGCGCCGCGCGTGGCGAAGGCGCGGGCCAGCAGTGGCGCGACCGTCTCGATCGACAGGCCGCGCGCGCCGAGCAGGCCGCCGCTGGCGATCACGCCGGAAAGACGCACCACCGGCACGACCGGGCCGCGGCGAAAGCGATTCCTCAACCAATTGAACATGGCCGGCACTGTCGCGGCGCGCCGGCTAGAAGTCTAGCGGTGCGGCGTGACGCAGGATTGCCTCGGCCGCGTCGGTAAATCCGCCTTCTGGCTTGTGGAGCACGAGCGGCGGCGACTCGGTCACGGAACGGACCTCGCTGCGGCGTGCCCGCACCAGGACCCGGCCGGCAGGCGGCAACCGCTTGATCGTGAGGGCGCCGCAGCCGAGCCGCACCAGATGAGCGACGATCTCCTCCAGCCGGTCGCTGCGATGGATGATGGTCAGGGTCCCTGCAGATTCCAGGGCGCCGGTTGCGACCTCCAGCCAGCGGGCGAGGTTCGCACTCGATTCGACGGTGGCGAGCGCCTTGCTGGGGTCGGGCGAGGGATCGGCGACCGCCGCCGCCAGGTAAGGTGGATTGGTGACCACATCACCGAACCGGGAAAAGACTTCCGGCAAGGGTCGGGCAATGTCGTGCACCACGGTGCGAACCCGGTCCGTCAAGCCGTTGCAGGCCGCGTTGCGTTCCGCGAGTTGCGCCATCGCCGGCTGCAGCTCGATGCCCAGCACCGTGCAGTCGGGCTTGCGCAGGGCGAGGCAAAGGCCGACCGATCCGACGCCGGCGCCGAGATCGAGCACGCGCCCCGCGGGCGCCGGGTCGACGGCGGCGGCCAGCAGAACGGCGTCGACGGCGACACGATAGCCCCGGCGCGGCTGCAGCAGGCGCACGCGGCCCCCCAACAGGGCATTTTCGGTCAGGGCCGTTTCCATGCTACGCACCTGATAGGCGTCACGACATCGTGTCGCAACATTTTGCACTGCTGGCGGATTATCCTGCGGATATGGCAAAGGTCGTTTCACTCGAAGGCAAGCGCAAGGCTCCCAGCCTGGAGCCGTTGCTCGCGCTCTGCGCCGACGACATGGTGCGCATCGATCGCGAGATCCTCAATCGCATGCGCTCGCCGGTGGCGCTGATCCCCGAGCTGGCCAATCATCTGGTCGGGGCGGGGGGCAAGCGGATGCGCCCGCTTCTGACGGTGGCTGCGGCGCGCCTGTGCGGCTATGCGGCGGACGACGACCGGCACATCAAGCTGGCGACCTGCGTGGAGTTCATCCATTCGGCAACGCTGCTGCACGACGACGTGGTCGATGTCAGCGCGCTGCGACGCGGCAAGCCGACGGCCAACTCCGTGTGGGGCGACAAGGCCTCGGTGCTGGTCGGCGACTTTTTGTTCACGCGCTCTTTCGAGCTGATGGTCGATGTCGGCTCGCTCGACATCCTGGGCGTGCTGTCGCGCGCCTCCTCGACCATCGCTGAGGGCGAGGTGCTGCAGCTCGTCACGCAGCGCGACATCAGCACGCCCGAGGCGACCTATCTCGAAGTGATCAAGGCCAAGACCGCCAAGCTGTTCGCCGCGGCTGCCGAGGTCGGCGCCATGGTCGCCGGCCGCGACGGGCCCGAGCGCGTTGCGCTCGAGAGCTTCGGCATGAATCTCGGCATCGCTTTCCAGCTCGTCGACGATGCGCTCGACTATGCCGGCCGGGAAGCCAAGCTCGGCAAGAGCGTCGGCGACGATTTCCGCGAGGGCAAGATCACCCTTCCGGTCATCCTGTCCTTCCTGCGCGGCGGCGCGGTCGATCGCGAGTTCTGGAAACGCACCATCGAGCGACTCGATCAGCGCGACGAGGACCTGCAGCAGGCGCAGTTGCTGATCGAGCGGCACCATGCGCTGGGCGACACGTTCGAGCGGGCTCGCCATTACGGCGCCATGGCACGCGACGCGCTCGGCCTGTTCACGGATTCGCCGTTGAAGTCGGCGCTGCTGGAGGCGGTGGACTTCGCCATCGACCGGGCGCACTAATCGCGGCCTCATGGCCGCCAAGCACATCCTCGCCATCGACCAGGGCACGACCAGCACACGGGCGATCGTGTTCGATTCCTCGGGCCGCCCCGTTGCGTCCGCGCAGAAGGAGCTGCCGCAGGTCTTTCCGCGGCCCGGCTGGGTGGAGCACGATCCCGAGGAGATCTGGCGCGCCACCGTCGAGGTCTGCCGCGGCGCGCTCGCCAAGGCCGGGCTGGAGGCGACGGCGCTGGCCGGCATCGGCATCACCAACCAGCGCGAGACGACGGTGGTGTGGGACCGCGCCACCGGCAAGCCGGTCCACAATGCGATCGTCTGGCAGGATCGCCGCACCTCGGACGTCTGCGCCGCCCTGAAGCGCGACGGGCACGAGAAGACCGTCACGGACAGGACCGGCCTGCTGCTCGATCCCTATTTCTCGGGCACCAAGATCGCCTGGATCCTCAAGAATGTGGCGGGCGCGCGGGCCGCCGCCGACAAGGGCGCGCTGGCCGCCGGCACGATCGAGAGCTTCCTGTTGTGGCGGCTGACCGGCGGCAAGGTCCATGCGAGCGACGCCACGAACGCCAGCCGCACGATGCTGCTCGATATCCGCAAGGGCACGTGGGATTCCGAATTGGGCCGCCTGCTCGGCGTGCCGCAATCGATGCTGCCGCGCGTGGTCGACAATGCCGGCGCGCTCGGCGTCACGACCGCCGATATCCTCGGCGCGCCGGTGCCTGTGCTCGGCATGGCCGGAGACCAGCAGGCGGCGACGGTCGGCCAGGCCTGCATCAAGCCCGGCATGGTCAAGGCGACCTACGGCACCGGCTGCTTCGCGATCCTGAACACCGGTAGCCTCGCGGTGCGCTCCAGCCACCGCCTGCTGACCACCATCGCCTACCAGCTCGGCGGCCGGCGCACCTATGCCCTCGAAGGCAGCATCTTCATCGCCGGTGCGGCCGTGCAATGGCTGCGCGACGGGCTGCATCTGATCAAGGCCTCGGCCGATATCGAGGCCGTGGCGGAGAAGGCGAAGCCGGGCCATGGCGTCTACATGGTGCCGGCCTTCGTCGGCCTCGGTGCGCCCTATTGGGACGCCGAAGCGCGTGGCGCGCTGCTCGGCCTGACGCGCGACACCGGTCCGGCCGAGATCGCCGCCGCCACGCTCGATTCGGTCTGCTACCAGACCCGCGACCTCGTCGAGGCGATGCGCGGCGACGGCGCGCAGATCGACGAGCTGCGGGTCGACGGTGGCATGGTGGTCAACGATCCGCTGATGCAGCGCCTGGCCGACACGGTCGGCGCCCCGGTCGAGCGTCCGCGTGTGATCGAGACCACGGCCCTCGGTGCCGCCTTCCTCGCCGGCTTGCAGGCTGGCCTGTGGCCCTCGCTCGACGCCCTCTCCGAGACCTGGTCCCTCGACCGCGCCTTCAAGCCCGCCGAGCCCACCCCCTCCCGCGACCGCCGCTACGCCGGCTGGCAGGACGCCGTCCGCCGGGTGCGCAGCACCTAGCCTTCATGTTCCTCGCCCCCGCTAGGGCGAGAGGCTAGGAGAGGGGGTTACAGGCGATGTGCGCAACCCCCCTCTCCCAACCTCTCCCCCTAGCGGGGGCGAGGAGCATGAGCGAGGAGATGGAGGAGAGCGGGCGAAGTCCCCAGGAAACTGGATCGATGACCCGGTATGCAATCAAGCGCGCCACGCCGCGATCCGACTTCACGGTCGCGATCGAATGGGCGGACGGTTCTGCGAGCAAGGTCGATTTCCGTCCGGAGATTGCACGCGGCGGTGCTTTGGCTTCGCTGGGAGAACCGGCCGTCTTTCTGCACCGGCTCTTCGTGCAGTCCGCGGGCGAAAGTCTGGCTTGGGAAACGTCGTCCGGCCTGTTCGATTTCCACGCTGACGAGCTTTGGCAAAGGACGCACGCCAAGCCCGTGGCTGCCGAGTAGAGCGCTTGCTGCCCGCGCGGCGCGCCACTAGGTTGCGCGCGCCATGCGCTCCCTTGCCAATCCCGTCTATTGCGGTGTCGACACCACCGATCTCGCCCAGGCCACGAAGCTGATCCAGTCGATCGCCGGGGGGCCGAAGCCCGCCGTCGGCGGCATCAAGCTCGGCCTCGAATTCTTCCTCGCCCACGGCGCGCCGGGCGTGCGCTATGCCTTTCCGACGCCGGTGCGGGCCACCGGGGTGGGCTTCTTCCTCGATCTCAAGCTGCACGATATTCCCAATACGGTGGCCGGCGGCATCCGCGCCGTCGTCGAGCTGGCGCCGACCTTCATCACCATCCATGCGAGCGGCGGACGGGAGATGCTGAAGGCGGCCGTCGACGAGGCGGCTTCCCAGGCGGCGAAGCTCAACGTGGAGCGCCCGAAGCTCTTGGGCGTCACGGTGCTGACCTCGCTCGACCGGTCCGACCTCGAGGCGACCGGCGTCAACGCCGACCCCTCGGACCAGGTGCTGCGCCTGGCAGGGTTGGCGCGCGACAGCGGGCTCGACGGCGTGATCTGCTCACCGCTCGAGATCGCCGTGCTGCGCCGGCAATGCGGGCCGGACTTCGTGCTCATGGTTCCCGGCATCCGGCCCGTCGGCAGCGCGGCCAACGACCAGAAGCGGGCGATGACGCCGCGCCAGGCGGTCGAGCTGGGGGCAACCAACCTCGTCGTCGGCCGGCCGATCTACACCGCGGCCGATCCGCGCGCGGCGGCCGAAGCGATCGCCCGCGAGGCCGGGGTCAACGACCTGTGACGGTAGAGGCCAAGATCTGCGGCCTCTCGACCGCTGAAACGGTCGAAGCCGCGGTGGACGCGGGGGCGCGCTTCGTGGGCTTCGTCACCTATCCGAAGTCGCCGCGCCACGTCTCGACCGAAGCGATGCGCACGCTGGGCGCTCTCGTGCCGAGATCGGTCACGCGCGTCGGCCTGTTCGTCGATCCCGACGATGCGCTGCTCGACGAGAGGCTGGCCACCGGCGCGCTCGACCTGTTGCAGCTCCATGGCCGCGAGACGCCGCAGCGCGTGGCCGCGATCCGCCAGCGCACTGGCAAGCCGGTCATGAAGGCGATCAATGTCGGTGCCGCAAGCGACGTCGAGCAGGGCATCGCGGCGTATGGCGGTGTCGTGGACTGGCTGATGTTCGACGCCGCTGCGGGCACCCTGCCGGGCGGCAATGCCCATGCCTTCGACTGGACCTTCCTGTCCGGCCGGACCGTACCGGTGCCGTGGTTCCTGGCAGGTGGTCTCAATCCCGGCAACGTCGCCGAGGCCGTGCGCGTCACCGGCGCACGGATCGTCGATGTTTCCTCTGGCGTCGAGGAGAGTCGCGGTGTGAAATCGCCCGCGTTGATCCGCGCCTTCCTCGCCCGCGTGAAGGCGCTCTGAAAGGAATTCCATGAAGACCGAACAGCGGCTGCAGGAGCTCGGTATCGAGCTGGCCACGCCGACCTCGCCGATGGCGAACTACGTCAACGCCGTGCGCACCGGCAACCTGCTCTATCTCGCCGGCAAAGGGCCGGGCCTGCCCGGCAAGCCGCTGCCGACCGGCAAGGTCGGACGCGACTTCACCGTCGAGCAGGCTTACGGTCATGCGCGCGAGACGGGCCTCAGCCTGATCGCCGTGATGAAGGCCGAGCTCGGCGACCTCGATCGCGTCAAGCGCATCGTCAAGGTGCTGGGTATGGTCAATGCCATCCCCGAGTTCGGCCAGCAGCCCGAGGTGATCAACGGCTGCTCCGATCTGTTCGTCGAGGTGTTCGGCGATCGCGGCCGCCATGCGCGCTCGGCAGTCGGCATGGGCTCGTTGCCGCGCGGCATCCCGGTCGAGATCGAGGTGATCGTCGAGGTCGAGGCTGACCAGCCGGCACCGGCCGCCGTCGCGGCCAAGCCGAAGGCCGCCGCGAAGCGGGCGGCGCCCAAGCGCGCGCCGGCCCCTAAGCCGGTGCCGAAGGTCGCTCCCAAGGCGGCAAAGAAGAAGGCTGCCAAGAAGAAAAAGAGCTAGGCGATGACGAGCACCCCCAACAGCTTCCGCGTCGGTCCTGACGAGCGCGGCCATTTCGGCATCTTCGGCGGACGCTACGTCGCCGAGACGTTGATGCCGCTGATCCTCGATCTCGAGAAGGCGTACAACGAGGCCAAGGTCGATCCCGCCTTCCAGGGCGAGCTGAAGTCGTTGGCGACGCACTACGCCGGCCGGCCGAGTCCGCTCTACTACGCCCGGCGCTTAACCCAGCATCTCGGCGGCGCCAAGGTCTATCTCAAGCGCGAGGAGCTGAACCACACCGGCTCGCACAAGATCAACAACGTGCTGGGCCAGGTGCTGCTGGCCAAGCGGATGGGCAAGACGCGGGTGATCGCCGAGACCGGCGCGGGCCAGCATGGCGTGGCCACCGCGACGGCCTGCGCGCTGTTCGACATTCCCTGCGTGGTCTTCATGGGCGCCCTCGACGTCGAGCGCCAGGCGCCGAACGTGGCGCGCATGCGGATGCTGGGCGCCGAGGTGCGGCCGGTGAAGGCGGGCGCGGCGACGCTCAAGGACGCGATGAACGATGCGCTGCGCGACTGGGTGGCGACGTGCGACACCACGTTCTACTGCATCGGCACGGTGGCGGGGCCGCATCCCTATCCCGCCATGGTGCGCGACTTCCAGTGCGTGATCGGTGACGAGACCCGCGCGCAGATGATGGAGGCCGAAGGCCGCCTGCCCGACACGCTGGTCGCCTGCATCGGCGGCGGCTCGAACGCGATGGGTCTGTTCCACCCCTTCCTCGACGATCCCGGCGTGCGCATCGTCGGCGTCGAGGCCGCGGGTCACGGCATCGAGACCGGCCAGCATGCCGCCTCGCTCACCGGCGGACGGCCGGGCGTGCTGCACGGCAACCTGACCTACCTGCTGCAGGACAAGGAAGGCCAGATCACCGAAGCGCATTCGATCTCGGCCGGCCTCGACTATCCGGGTATCGGCCCCGAGCATTCGTGGCTCAAGGAGAACGGCCGGGTCGAGTACGTCTCGGCGACCGACGACGAGGCGGTCGCGGCGTTCCAGCTCCTGTGCAAGCTGGAGGGCATCATCCCCGCGCTCGAATCGGCGCACGCCGTGGCGCACGTCATGAAGCTCGCCCCGACCCTGCCGAAGGACAACCTGCTGGTGATGAACCTCTCCGGCCGCGGCGACAAGGACGTCCCGCAGATCGCCGCGCGCCTGGGAATGAAGGCCTGATCATGAGCCGTATCGAGAAGCGTTTCGCCAAGCTGAAGGCCGACAAGCGGGCCGGCTTCGTGGCCTATGTCAGCGCCGGCGATCCCGACGTGACGCTGGGCTACCAGATCCTCAAGGGCCTGCCCGGCGCGGGCGCCGACCTGATCGAGCTCGGCATGCCGTTCACCGATCCGATGGCCGACGGTCCGTCGGTCGATGCCGCGGGCCAGCGCGCGCTCAAGGCGGGCATCACGGTCGATGCCATCTTCGACATGGTGCGCCGCTTCCGGCGGGAGACCGGCGACGACGACACGCCGATCCTGCTGATGGGCTATTACAATCTCGTCTATCAGCGCGGCGTCGAGAAATTCTGCAAGGATGCCGCGGCCGCGGGCATCGACGGCTTCATCCTGGTCGACCTGCCACCCGAGGAAGCCGACGCGCTGAAGCCGCATGCGGTCGCCGCCGGCATCGACACGGTGCTGCTGACCGCGCCGACGACCGACGACAAGCGCCTGCCGGCGGTGCTGCGATACTCGTCGGGCTTCATCTACTTCGTGTCGGTGCTCGGCATCACCGGCACCCGCTCGGCGACCGAGGAGTCGGTGCGCGAGCACGTCGCGCGCATCAAGCGTCACTCCGACCTGCCGGTCGGCGTCGGATTCGGCATCAAGACGCCGGAGCAGGCTGCGATGATCGCGCGCCATGCCGATGCCGCCGTCGTCGGCTCGGCGATCGTCGACAAGGTGAAGGTCGCGCTCGACGAGCACGGCAAGCCGAAGCCCGACCTCGTCGCCGGCGTCCTCGCCTTCGTGAAGACGCTCGCGGACGGTGTGCGGAGCGTGCGCAAGGGTTAGCGCAGTACCGCGACTGTTTCGTTTCAGGGAGTCTTTTGCCGGGCGCGCCCCCAGCGAAAAACGTCTGTGATCAAAGGGTGGAGGGCGGTCCGTTGTCATTGTCTCGCTCACCTTCAGGTCCTATATGCGCGCCAGTCATTCGGTGATGCGAGGAGAGGCGTAATGGACAAGTCCACAGACACGTTGGACAGGCTTCACCGGATCTTCATCGACGCGCTGGATCTCCTCGACATGCAAGGACGCGAGCCCGATCGCTGGGAGGAGGAATGCCTCTCCTATGCGCTCGGCGCGATGGCGTGCGGTCTGTATCCCGCCGCCGAGGTGGAGCTCGCGGCATTCTCCCGGCCCGGCTCGCAGCGGTCGGCCGAGGAGCTCGTCCTGCTCGAAGGCAAGCCGCGCCGCTTCACGAAGTCGATGCTGCGCCATGGCATCGAATATGTTCTCAATCGTCCGGGCCAGACGCCGGTTCCGGCGGCAAGCCACCTCGCCGTCCGCAATTTCCTGGGCGCGTCGCTCTGATGGCGGCTCAATCGTCGTCGAACAGCAGGTCGGCGACGTAGGGGTTGGTCTTGCGCTCCCAGCCGAAGGTCGAGGGCTGGCCGTGGCCGGGCACGAACTGGATGTCGTCGCCCAGCGGCCACAGGCCGGTGCGGATCGAGTTCACGAGCTGGTCGTGGTTGCCGCGCGGGATGTCGCTGCGGCCGACCGAGCCGCGGAACAGCACGTCGCCCACGAAGGCGATCTTCGACGGCTTGTGCACGAACACGACATGGCCCGGCGTATGCCCGGGGCAGTGCACGACATCGAGCGTGAGCTTGCCCACGCTCACCGTCTCGCCGTTCTCCAGCCAGCGGTCGGGCACGAACGGCTTGTAGACCGGAAAGTTGTATTTCGCGCCCGACGCCGGCAGCGCCTCGATCAGGAAGAGGTCGTCGCGATGCGGACCCTCGATCTTCACGCCGTAATGCTCGGCCATCGTGCCGGCGGCGGAGGCGTGGTCGACATGGCCGTGGGTGAGCAGCACCTTGGTGATCTTGACGCCCTGGTTCTCGATCTCCTGTCGCAGCAGGTCGAAGTCGCCGCCGGGATCGACGGCGGTACCTTCCATCGTCTCGTCGTCCCAGATGAGGGAGCAATTCTGCTGGAACGGCGTGACGGGGGCGATCAGGACCTTGAGCATGGAACCGATGTAATGGCATGAATCGGCCGGAATGAAACAGCGTTTTCCGGTTCGCGCCCTCGCCCTTCTGCTGGCTCTGTGCAGCTTGTCCGTTGCCCCGGCCACGGCCCAGCTCGCGCCGGTCGCCTCACCCTCCGGGCCGGTCGTTGCCGGGCCGTATGCCGTGGTCGATGCCGCGACCGGGGAAATGCTGCTGCAGCGCGACCCGGGTGCGGCCTGGTATCCCGCCTCGCTCACCAAGCTTATGACGCTCTACATCGTCTTCGAGGAGCTGAAGGCCGGCCGCCTCGCCCTGGCGACGCCGGTTCCGTTCTCGCAGCATGCCGCCAGCATGCCGCCGTCCAAGCTCGGCATGGCGGTCGGCGGCTCGATCACCGTCGAGCAGGCCATCCAGGCGCTCGTCGCGCGCTCGGCCAACGATGCGGCCTCGGCGCTGGGCGAGAAGGTCTCCGGCTCGGAAGCGGCCTTCGCGCAGCGCATGACCCAGACCGCCCGGCGCCTGGGCATGACGGCAACCGAGTTCCGCAACGCCAACGGCCTGCCCGACCCGGGACAGGTCACGACGGCGCGTGACCTGGCGATCCTCACCCTCGCGCTGATGCGCGATGGCGCCGAATACTATCCCTACTTCCAGACCCACGAGTTCATGCTCGGCAAGCAGCGCATCGGCCCCGGCATGAAGTTCGTCGAGATGTATGCGCCCTATGCCGATGGGCTGAAGACCGGTTTCATCTGCTCTTCGGGCTTCAACATCGTGGGCAGCGCGGTGCGCGACGGCCGCCGCCTGATCGCCATCGCCTTCGGCTTCCGCCGCGCCGACCTGCGCGACGAATTCCTGGTCCGGCTGTTCGACGAGGGCTTCGCGGTCAAGTCCGCCGGCAGCCGACCGAAGGTCTGGCAAACGCGTAACGACGCCGGCCATCCGACCACGGTGCTGAGCCAGGGCGAGTGCGGCCTGATCCGCTACGACATGCCGGGCGACGCCGTCTGGCTCGGCACCTACGGCGACTGGCGCACGGCGCGCAACGTCTATGACGTCGGCCAGGCCGAGCTCGGCGCCCTCGGTGCCCGGCTGGGCAAGGAGTACATCCTGCCCGTCACCGTGAACAAGGCGACCCGGCAGGCCGCGATCATCGCCGACCTCGAGCCCGCCGTGGCCCAGAAGCTCTGCGCCCGCTACCGGGCGAAGAACCAGTTCTGCGAGATCAAGAAGCCGCAGGACTTCGTGGCGCCCTTCGCCGGCTTCTGGCGCTGAGGCAGGGCGTCCGGGCGAGGGGGCAGGCGCGCTTGGACCTCCCCCGCATCCGTGCGATACCGCAGCCATGAACTGGCTGACCAATTTCGTCCGTCCGAAGTTGCGTGCCCTTGTCACCCGCAAGGAGACGCCGGAAAACCTCTGGCTGAAATGCCCCAAATGCGAGCAGATGCTGTTCGTGCGTGACTGGGAGGCCAATCAGGAGGTCTGCAACCATTGCGGCCACCACATGCGCATCCGGCCGCTGAAGCGACTGCCCTTTCTGTTCGACGACGGCAAATACGAGCTGCACGCCCTGCCCAAGGTCGCGCTCGACCCGCTGAAGTTCCGCGACACCGAGCGCTACGATGCGCGCCTGAAGAAGGCGCAGGCCAAGGCCGAGCCGGGCACGACCGATGCGCTGGTCGTGGCCAGCGGCCTGATGGGCAACCGGACGACGGTCGTGGCCGCGCTCGATTTCGGCTTCATGGGCGGCTCGATGGGCACCGCGGTGGGCGAGGGCCTGGTCATGGCGGCCGAGCTTGCCGTCGCCCGCAAGGCGCCGCTGATCGTGTTCTCCGCGTCGGGCGGCGCACGCATGCAGGAGGGCATCCTCTCGCTGATGCAGCTCACCCGGACCACCATCGCGGTGCGCATGGTCAAGGAAGCGGGCCTGCCCTACATCGTGGTGCTGACCGATCCCACCACCGGCGGCGTGTCGGCCTCCTTCGCCATGCTGGGCGACATCCATATCGCCGAGCCGGACGCCATCATCGGCTTCGCCGGCCCGCGCGTGATCCAGGATACGATCCGCCAGGAGCTGCCGGCCGGCTTTCAGCGCTCGGAATACCTGCTCGAGCACGGCATGGTCGACGCCGTCGTGCCGCGCCACAAGCTGCGCGAGACGCTGATCCGCATGGTCACCCTGCTGATGGATCCGCTGATTGTGGACAACCGCAGCCTCGCTCCAGCCGGCGAGTAGGATCATGAGGCCAGGAGCGCGGCTCTCCAGAGCCGCTCGAGGGATGTCGCACCGCGAAGGAAGAGCGGCTCTGGAGAGCCGCGCTCCTGCCCGACCATGACCGACGCGATCCTCCAGCGGTTGATGCAGCTCTATCCGCGGGCGATCGACCTCGGGCTGGAGCGGATCGAGCGGCTGCTCGCCGAAATGGGCTCGCCGCACCGAAAGCTGCCGCCGATCGTTCATGTCGCGGGCACCAACGGCAAGGGCTCGCTGGTGGCCTACTTGCGCGCCATGTCGGAGGCGGCGGGCTATCGCGCGCACGTCTACACCTCGCCGCACCTGGTGCGCTTCAACGAGCGCATTCGCCTCGCGGGCCGGCTGATCGAGGACGACGAGCTGGCCGCCGTGCTGACCGAATGCGAGGAGGTCAATGCCGGCAAGCCGATCACCTTCTTCGAGATCACGACCGTGGCCGCCTTCGTGGCCTTCGCGCGTGTTCCCGCCGATATCGCCATCCTCGAGGTCGGCATGGGCGGGCGGCGCGACACCACCAACGTCGTCGATCCCGCGCTCTGCGCGATCACGCCGATCGGCTACGACCATACCGGCTTCCTGGGCGACCGGCTGGAAGGCATAGCGGCCGAGAAGGCTGGCATCCTCAAGCGCGGCGCGCCGGCGGTGATCGGCCGCCAGCGCGAGGCGAGCGCCGGGGTGATCGAAGCCGAGGCGGCAAGGCTCGGCGTGCCGCTGTTCCGCATGGGGCGCGAATGGCAGGTGACGCCGACGAACGCGGGCTTCCGCTACGAGAGCGACCTGCTGACGCTCGACCTGCCCGCGCCCGCGCTCGCCGGGGCGCACCAGATCGACAATGCCGCCACGGCGGTCGCCTGCGTCGAGCGCTTGCGGGCGGCCAGGTTCGCGATCGGCGACGAGGCGATCCGCAAGGGGCTGGCCTCGGTGGAATGGCCGGCGCGCCTGCAGAAGCTGACGCGCGGCCCGCTCGTCGAGTCGCTGCCGCCGGGATGCGAGCTGTGGCTCGACGGCGGCCACAACGAGGATTGCGGCATCGCGCTCGCCCGCATGGCCAGCGACTGGGCGAAGGAGCCCGCGCCGCTGCCGCTTTATCTCGTGTTCGGCATGCTGACGACCAAGGACGCATCCGGCTTCCTGCGGCCGCTCGCCCGTCACGCGCGGGCCGCCCGCGCCGTGCCGTTCCCCGAAGGCCACAGTGCCTATACGCCGGCGGAGGCCTGCGCCAAGGCCGCCGAGGTCGGGCTCGACTGCGTGCCTGCAAACGATATCTCCGCGGCGCTGGAAGACCTCCTGGCCACCCAGCCTGCGCCGATGCGCGTCCTTATCTGCGGCTCGCTCTACCTCGCCGGAGCGGTCCTCGCTCGCAACGGTTAGAGGCTCTTCGCTGGGACCGCGCCACTCCGTGGCGCTCATGACAAAGAGCGCCACAGAGTGGCGCGGTTCCAGCGATGATCTCAGGCGACGTTGCTGTTGATCCAGCTCACCAGCTTCTGCTTCGGCTCGGCGCCGATCTTGGTCGCGGCGACCTGGCCGTTCTTGAACAGCAGCAGGGTGGGGATGGAGCGGACATTGTACCGGCTCGGCACCATCGGGTTCTCGTCGATGTTGACCTTCACCACCTTGAGCTTGCCGTCCATGTCCTTGGCGATGTCCTCGAGCGAGGGGCCGATCATGCGGCAGGGGCCGCACCATTCGGCCCAGAAGTCGACCAGCACCGGCGTGTCGGACTTCAGGACTTCCTGCTCGAAGGAGGCGTCGGTTGCTTTGACGGTCATCGTAGTCTCCAAAAGAACAATTGAGCCGGTCGAGGGACCGGCGCCACCCTTGCGCCAGAAGCTAGGAAGCGGGTCCGGCCAAGTCAAGGTGGGCCAAAGTAAGGCATTGAACTGTCGAGGGTTTCGGCGTCGATCTCCATCAGGCGCGGGGTTGCCGTCCAGAGCAGGAAAGCGCGCACCCTGTGCGATGGATAGATCGCGCCGAGCAGGGCGCGATAGAGCGCGAGCTGGCGGCGATAGGCGAGCGGCACGCCGCCCGCCTCCGCCGGCGGCGGGCGGTTGGTCTTGTAATCGACGATCAGAACCTCGCGGTCCGCGACGGCCAGCCGGTCGACCTGGCCGCTCACGGTGAAGACCCCGCGCGGCGTGTTCACCGAGCCGATCAGCGGCACCTCGGCGCGCGACCCGGCGGCGAACAACGCCCGGTGGCCGGGTGCTTCGGTGACGGCCAGCGCTTCGGCCGCCCACGCCGCGATCTCGCCTTCCGCCAGGCCATGGGCGCCCTGGGCAAGGAAGCGGTGCGCGGCGGCGGCACGCTCGTCCGCCGGCAGCGCCGGCAGGTGGCGCAGCAGCTCGTGCATCAACCGGCCGCGCTGCCAGCGCCTGCGCTCGTCGGTGGCGAGGGGGCTGAACGCGCGCGGCTCGCTCGCCGCCTCGTCGGGTAGCGGCTGGGACGGCGCCAGCGGCGTGGGCGGATGGGGCTCGTCGGGCGCGTCGGCTCGCGCCCAGCGCTCGATCGGCGCGGTCGGCGCGAGCGCCAGCTCCTGCTGCTCGGGCACGACGATGCGGCCGTCATTCACCAGCTCGAATCCGTCGCCCGTCCAGCCGGCCGCGCCGAGCTGCGTGGTGAAGTCGAAGGTCCTGCGGCTTGCCCGCACCCGCGGCTCCGCGCTCTCGCCCTCGACGCTCGCGGCGAGGCCGGCGGCGATGCGATCGTACCAGCAGTTCTTGTCCTGCGGCTTCGTGCCGATCCAGCCGCCGACATAGAGCCGATCCTCGGCACGCGTCATGGCGACGTAGAGCAGGCGGTTCTGCTCCTGGAGCGAGCGCTCGCGCGATTCGGCGCGCCAGGCACGCGCTGCCTCGTTGGCGTCGTCGCTGCGCGGCACCCACAGCCGGACCTCGCCGTCCCGCTCGGCCAGCAGGCGCTCGGTGTCGCGCGGCACGCGGGTCGTGTCGGGCAGGTAGACGATCGGCGCCTGCAGGCCCTTCGACGCGTGCACCGTCAGGATGCGCACCTCCGGCCGGCGATTGGCGTCGAGGTCGCGCTTGATGTCGGCGCCGCCGGCCTCGAACCAGCGCAGGAACCCTTGCAGCGATCCCGCCTCGAGCCGCTGGTACTGCAGCGCGCGGGCCATCAGCTCGTCGATCGGATCGGAGGCCTCGCGGCCCAGCCGTTCGAGCAGCCGGTGCCGGCCGCCTTCCGGCCCGAGCGCGTCGGCGAAGAAGTCGAACGGCGTGGTGAAATCCGCGCGCGCCAGCCAGCGCGACAGCCGCTCGTACGCCGCGGCGAAGTCGGGTTCAGCCGCGCGGTCGCGCAGCGCGCCCCACAGATGGCCGGAGCGATCCCAGGCCAGGGCGAAGAGCTTGTCCTCGTCGAGCCCGACCAGCGGCGATTTCAGCAGGCTGGCAAGGTTGAGATCGTCCTGCGGCAGCAGTACGAAGCGCGCCATCGCCAGCAGGTCCTGGATGGCCAGCTCCTCGCCCAGGTTCAGCCGATCGACGCCGGCGACCTGGAGCTGCTGGTGCTTGAGCTCGCGAACCAGCGCGTTGACGAACGCGTTGCGCCGGCGCACCAGCACCATGAAATGGCCTTCGTGCAGCAGCTCGCCCTTGCGCGCGCGCCGCTCGCTGCCGATCAACCCTTTTGCGTGAACGGCGATCAGCCGTGCCAGCCGCTGGTGCGGCGGCATGAGCACGCCGGTCGGTGCCTCGACGGACGCGGTGTCGGTCTCGACCTTCTCGGCGGCGACGAGCGGCCAGAGCTCGACCCGGCCGGGATCCTGCTTGCGGCTGTGCTGGTGGTTGACCTCGCCTGGCTCGGCGAGGCCCGCGGCGGCGGCTTCCTCGCCGAACACCCAGTCGACCGCGTCGAGCACGGCGGGCGTCGAGCGGAAGGAGACGGTGAGGTTCACCGGCTCGAAGCCCTTGCGCGCGACCCGGATCCGCTCGCCGAACAGCTCGCGCATCTCGGCGAGCTTGGCCGGGTCGGCCCGCTGGAAGCCGAAGATCGACTGCTTGGTGTCGCCGACCACGAAGATCGTGCGTTCGCGATCGACCGAGCTTTCGCCGACGAAGAATTCCTCGGTGAGGCGGCCGATCACCTCCCACTGATCGGGATTCGTATCCTGCGCCTCGTCGACCAGCACATGGTCGATGCCGCCGTCGAGCTTGTAGAGCACCCAAGACGCACTGCCGGCGCTCTCCAGCAGGCGGCGCGTGGCGACGATCAGGTCGTCGTAGTCGAGCTTGCCGCGCCGGCGCTTTGCCGCGGCGTAGCGCCGGGTGATGTCGAGGCCGAGGCGCAGCAGCGCCACGGTGAGCTCGACCAGCGCCCCGCCGCGTGCGCATTCGAGGCGCCCGGCCTCGGCAAGCAGGATGTCTTCGATCCCGGGCATGCGCTTGACGACGGGCTTGGTCGCCAGCGTCTTGCGGACGTCGCCCGCGGTCGTGAAGAACACGGACCGGTAGGCCGGCAGCATGGCGTCGCGATCGCTGCCGGCGGCGAGCCATGCCGCCATCGTCTCGCCGCGCGCGCCGTCGCTCTTGCCGCCCGCCTCGATCAGGGTGCGCGCCGCAGCGCGCAGGCCGGGCTCGTCGATCGCCGGCTCGACCTCGCACTGAAGCCGTCGTCGCAGCCGTCGCGCGAGCCGCTTCAGCCCGGCTTCGTTCGCGACGCGGGCGAGCAGCCAGGCGCGCTCGCCCAGCAGGCGCCGCATCAGCTCGGCATATTCGGCGATCGAAATGCGGCGGGCGACCGTCTCCAACGCCGTGCGCACTTCTTCCGGCGCGTCGGCGTGGGCGAGCGCCTCGATCTGCTCGTCCTGCGCGGCGCGCAGCAAGGTGGCGGCCTCTGCGTCGTCGAGCACCTCGAAACCGGGCGTGATGCCGGCTTCGAGCGGAAAGCGCTTCAAGAGTGCCTGGCAGAAGGCATGGATGGTGAGGATGTTGATGCCGCCCGGCGCATCGAGCACGCGCGCGAACAACCGGCGCGCCAGGCTGCGCTGCTCGGCCTGCGGCACCTCGTCGATCAGCGTCGTGATCTCCTTGCCGAGCGTGGCATCGTCGGCCATCGCCCAGCGACCGAGCTGGACGGCGAGCCGGTTGTGCATCTCCGCCGCCGCCGCCTTGGTGAAGGTGAGGCAGAGGATGCGCTCCGGCCGCACGCCGTCGAGCAGCAGGCGCGTCACGCGATCGGTCAGCACCTTGGTCTTGCCGGTGCCGGCATTGGCCTCGACCCAGGCGGAATGGCCCGGCGTGGTGGCGCGCCGCTGCGCCTCGCTCGCCAGGAGCAGCACGTCGGCCACGTCGATCATTCCTCGCCCCCCGCCGTCGACCATTCGGCGACCCGCTCGAGATGCGCGTAGTCGTTGAAGTGCGGGATGAACTCGGGCCAGGGCAGGGCGGTGTACGGCGTCGCCGGGTTGCCGAAATGCTCGATCATCTTGTGCAGCAGCGCGATCATCGCCGGCACCAGCGTTTCGCTTTCCTTGACCTCCTTGATCTCGCCGCCGTCGCCCAGGCCGTTGGTCTGCCAGTAGGAGAGATGGACCGCGCGCGCCGGCTCACCGATCTGCTCGAAGCGGCCATGCAGGGCGATCGCGGCTTCCAGCAGGAGCTGCGGGGCGAACAGGCCCTCCAGCTCCTTGGGCGAGGGCACCCGGCCGGTCTTGTAGTCGATGATCTCCCAGCCCCCCGGCTCGATCTCGTCGATGCGGTCGGCGCGCGCCTCGACCGTCAAGCCTCCGATCGTGACCGCGCCCGCCCGCTCGCTCGCCAGCAGCTTCGTGCCGGCACCGCGGCGCGCGCCTTCGGTGGCGATGAACCAGCGCGCCAGCCGCTGGAAGCGCGGCCACCAGAAGGCACGCTCGGCGGGAGCCGCGAGCACCGAGGCGAGATGCCTCTCGGCCATCCGCTCGAAGCGCTGCAGGGCGTCCGGTGGGAGGGCGCCGTCGGGATGGGCCTTCAGGAACTCGTCGAGCGCGTCATGCAGGTGCGTGCCGCGCTCGGCCGCGCCCAGCTCCTGCTCCAGCGGATCGAGCGCCACGAGGCGAAGGATGCGCCGCGCATAGAGGCCGTAGGGATCGCGCCGCCATTGCTCGATGCTCGACACCGAGAGCTTCGTCGGCCGCGCTTCGAGCGGCGGGCGAGGCTCGGGTCGCGGCCACGGCTCGTAGTCGGCGTCGTCGAATGTCGCCGCCCAGGCAATGTAGGTGTGCCGGCCGCGCTGGACATACTGCGGCACCGGCCCCGGACCGTGCGGATCGTAGCCGAACAGGGCATCGAGGCGCGCCAGCCAGCGCGAGGGCACGGTCGGCGCGCCGCCTTCGCGCTCGGAGCGGGTCAGAAGCACACGCTCAGCGGCCAGCGCCGAGGCGAAGTCGTGCGCCGACAGGCCGATTCGCCGTTCGGGCTGCGGCAGTCCGAGCGCGGCGCGCATCGGCCGGTTGATCCACGGGCCGGTCTCGACCGCAGGCGGCCAGCTTCCCTCGTTCAGCCCGCCCAGCACGAGCAGGTCGGCACGCTGCAGGCGCGCTTCGAGCGGCCCCCAGATCGCCAGCCGCGGGTGGCGGCCGAAGCTCGGGCGCAGGGTCTCGGTCGCCAGCATCGTCGTCAGCAGCGCCGGCCATTCGCCGCCGGCGATCGGCGTGCGGCCGGTCCACGCCGCGCCCAGCCGCGCCAGCGCATCGGCCAGCGCCTCGCCGGCCTCGCCGGTCCACAGCGCATCGTCCGGCGCGCAGGCTTGCGCTGCCGCGATGCTCGCCTCCAGCAGCGCGTGCGGCGAGGCCTCGCCGGCCATGGCGGCGACGAGGCCGGTGGTCGCCTGGCGCAGCCGGTCGATCAGGTCGAGGACCTGGCGGCGGTCGTCCTCGCGGCTGAAGGTGCTGTCGGCCACGAGCCGCTGCAGCGCCTCGATGCCCGATTCCGGCTTGAGACCGCGCAGGCATTTGCGATCGAGGCGCCGCGCGGCGTCGAGCAGCTCCACGCGCGTCAGGCCGAGCGCGCACAGCGGATGCTTGAGCAGCGCCAGCAGGTCGGTCGGTGCGAATCCCGAATCGACGGCGGCAACCAGCGCGCGGATCAGGGTCGCGGGCGGGGTATCGGCCAGGCTCTGGCCGGCCGAATCGTCGATGTCGATCTTCCAGCGCCGCAGCTCGGCGGCGACGCGCCGCGCGAGGTCGCGGTCGGGCGTGACCAGCGCTGCCGTGCGTCCGCGGGTTTCCAGTGCCTCGCGCAGGGCCAGCGCGATCACCAGCGCCTCCTGGTGCGGCGTGGCGCAGTCGGCGCGGGTGACGTGATCGAGCGCGGCGGGCTCGGGCCGTCGCCACGCGTCGGTCGTCTCGGCCGGGCGCATCAGCTCGGCAATGAGATGGCGGCGGGCGAAATCGCCGGGGGCACCGGGCCATTCGCCGACTTCCTCGCGGCTGCGGCCCAGCGCCAGCAGCAGGTCGTGCAGGCCGAACTGCGGATGGGCGGGGTCGAGCTTCCCCCAGCTTGCCTCGTCGATCTCGCGGTCGAGGCCGGGCAGCACGACGGTGCCCTGCGGCAGGCCGGCGATCGCCGCGAGGAGATCGCGCGTGGCGGGCTGCGAGCCGGTCGAGCCGGCGGCGATCACCGGCGTCGCGGGCGGCCGCTCGCGCCAGCGCGCGGCCTGCGCGCGGATCGAGCGGGTGCGTCGGTCGAGGGCGTCGATCTGGCCACGCGAGGCCAGGATCTTCGGCCAATGCTCGCCGATGATGGCCAGGAACTTCAGGGTGCGCTGCCAGTGGGTCGCGAAGTTGCCCTCGACCAGCGCTTCGAGCCGGTCGAACGGCACGCCGTCGATCGCCAGCTCGTCGAGCAGGCCGGCCAGCTCGCGCGCGAGCTTCAGTGCCTGCGCGGCCGACTGCGCGATCGGCTGATCGTCGTCGTCCTTGAAAGCTCCCACCAGCTCCGACAGCAACGCCTCACGCTCGGCCCCCTCGATCGCCGGCGGCAAGGCGAGCGCATCGTCGCCCGACAGCCCCTCCCAGTCGCCGCCGTCGAGATCGCCGAGCGGCGCCAGGCGCGGCAGCAGGGTCGGCCTGCCGTTGGTGGCGCGAAGGAAGGCCTCGCGCAGTGCGCGCACCGAACGGCGGGTCGGCACCAAGATCAGCGTGTCGGCCAGCAGCAGCGGATCGCGGCCATACTCGGCGAGCACGCCCGCCGCCAGCTCGTCGGCGAAACGGCGATCGATCCCGATCGAATAGACGCCCTTCATCGCAGCACCCGCTCGGCCTCGGCCAGCGCGTGCGGCGTGCCGACATGGAACCACTGGCCGTCATGGACAAGGCCGAACAGGCGGCCGGCCGCCTCGGCACGATTCCACAGCTTCAGCAGCGAGAAGGGGCCATCGGGAGAGTCGTGCAGCAGGCGCGCATCGCACACCGACACGCTGGCGAAGAGATAGGGTGCGGCCGGCGCCGCGCCGCGATGGCGCGCCCGGCCGTCGGCATCGAGGAAATAGTCGCCACGGTCCTTCGCCTCGCGGCCGATCGCGCTCTCGATCGGGTGCAGCAGCAGCAAGGCGTCCATGCGCACCGGATCCCAGGAGGCTTCCAGTCGAGACAGCATGGGCGACGCACCGTCGCGCCACAGGCCGTCGCCGTTCAGGATGAAGTACGGCCCCTCGCCGAGCAGGGGCTGGGCGTTCTTCACGCTGCCGCCGGTCTCCAGCAACCGGTCCTCGCGCACGATGCGCGCGCGGCCCGCGAGATGGCTGGCGATCCGCTCGCCGAGGTGATGGACGTTGACCACGATGTTGTCGACTCCATGCGCGACGAGCCTCGTCATCGCGCGATCGAGCATCGACGATCCGGCGACCGGGATCAGCGGCTTGGGAGTAGCGTCGGTCAGCGGTCGCATGCGCTCGCCGCGGCCGGCCGCGAGGATCATGGCAGTGCGGATCACGATGATCCGATGTGCCGCAGCGGCGGCGGCAGGTAGCGATCGACCCAGCGGCGCAGGGGCTCGAGCGCGGGATGTCCGAGCGAGCGTTCGAACATCCGCCACACGCGCGGCAGGTGCTGGAGATAGTCGGGCTTGCCGTCGCGCCGCAGCAGGCGGACGAACAGGCCGATGATCCGGGCGTGGCGCTGCGCGGCCATCAGCGCGAACCCGGTGCGGAAGTCATGGGCATCGAGGCCGGTGCCGGCGATGTAGCGCTCCAGGCAGGCGGCGTGGATCGCGGCCGGCACGTCGCGGCGCGCATCCTCGATCAGCGACACGAGGTCGTAGGAGGGATGGCCGCGCTGGGCGTCCTGGAAGTCGAGCAGGCCGCAGGCGCGCACGCCCGGCCGCTCCGGCAGCCACAGCAGGTTGTCCTTGTGGTAGTCGCGCAGCAGCAACGTGCCGGCGGTCGGCGGCAGGGCGGCGAGGCAGGCGTGCCAGGCGGCTCGATACTCGGCAAGCTGCTCCTCGGTCGTGACGCGGCCGCTCGCCTCGGGCAGGTACCATTCGGCGATCAGCAGCGCGGCCTCGATCAGCGCCTCGCCCTCGTAGCCGCCGAGGTCAGGCAGCAGCCCGTGGTCAGGTGCGGCATGGACGGCGACGAGCACGTCGGTCGCGCGGGTGTAGAGCTCGGCCTCGTCGCCGCCGGCGGCGAGCACGCGCGCGAAGGTGTCGTCGCCCAGGTCTTCCAGCAGCAGGAAGCCGTTGGCAGTGTCTTCGGCGAGGATTTCCGGTGCGCTGAGCTTCATCGCGAGCAGGTGCCGGCCGATGCGCACGAACGGGCGGACATCCTCCTGCGGCGCCGGCGCATCCATCACCACGGCGGTGCCGCCCGGGCGGGTCAGGCGATAGTATTTCCGGAACGACGCATCGCCGGCCAGCAGGCGCTCGTCGGCATCGCCCCAGCCGGCGCCGCGGATGAAGTCGCCGCGCAGCGCGTGCCGGTCAGACATCGAGGAGCGCGCGCCGTCCATCGCCATCCACTTCCAGCGTGACACTGAGGTGCTGCGGCAGGAGAGGGCCCAGCCGTTCCGGCCATTCGATGATCGAGATCCCCTCGGCCAGCGCTTCCTCCCAGCCGAGCTCGAAGACCTGCTCGGGCGTTTCCAGCCGATAGAGATCGAAATGCCAGATGCTGCCGCGCGGCGTGTCGTAGACCTCGACCAGCGTGAAGGTCGGGCTCGGCACGACCATCCCGGGATCGCCGCAGGCCGCCCGCACGATGGCGCGTGCGAGCGTCGTCTTGCCCGCGCCGAGATCACCCTTCAGCCCGACGACATCGCCGGCCTTCAGGCGCGCGGCCAAGGTCGCGCCGAGCTGCTCGGTCGCGGCTTCGTCGGGGAGGGGGATTGAAAAAGCCGGCATCTTTCGATGCCGGCGTTTTAGCATGTGAGGGGCTGTGGGCGACTCCGGACGTTGTGGCTGGTTTTCTGCGGTGCCGCCAGCGGATCGGAGTCATGAACATCGTGATGAAGGCGGGCCACTCTCGACGCGCATGCTGCCTCGTAGCGTTCCTTCGTCGGTCCGCTCTAGAATGGGGTGTCGTCTTCGCCCAGGAATTTCTGCGTTTGAATTTTCGGGCGCTGCGCGTTGGCCGCTTCGCTGTGGTCAAAGCTTTGGAGCCTTCCGGCATCGTCTACCTTTTCCCAGCCTGCGTCATAGAAGTGCCTTCTCCTCCCGCCAGGTCCGCTTGGCTCCGCGAGCCGCACGCTCACCCAGGGCAAGCCGACACCATCTACGTAATTCAGGATTTCTTGAAAGACGCCCGTCTCACCGTTGCCGCGCAGCAGGGTGACGCCCGGGATAAGCCCGTAGTGTTGGCACAGTGCCTCGTTAGCAAGCTCACGTAGGCCCTGATCCCGCAACTCCTCGTACTTTTTGACTTTCATGCTCACACCATGAATGTGCTCGGCAAAAAGCATACGACGTGGGGCGGACACAACAGCGGTGTCGAATACTGTTCTGATTTCAAGCTGAGACGCCGACGAGGCTGCGCTTCAGACCGGCGAAACATCTCCCGCCGTCCTGAGCGCAGCGAATTTCGGCAAGTCTTGTCGGTCCGAGGCGGAGTCTCGCTAATACCGGTAGAGGTCGCCCTTGAACGGGCCGGCCTCGGGCACGCCGATATACTTGGCCTGGTCGGGGCGCAGCTTGGTCAGCTTGGCGCCGACCTTCTCGAGGTGGAAGGCCGCGACCTTCTCGTCGAGGAACTTCGGCAGGGTGTAGACCTTCTTCTCGTACTTGCCCGGGTTGGTCCAGATCTCGATCTGGGCCAGCGTCTGGTTCGAGAACGAGGCCGACATCACGAAGCTCGGATGGCCCGTGGCGTTGCCGAGGTTCACCAGGCGGCCTTCCGACAGCACGATGATGCGCTTGCCGTCGGGGAACTCGACCTCGTCGACCTGCGGCTTGACGTTGTGCCACTTGAAATTGCGCAGGTTGGCGATCTGGATCTCGCTGTCGAAGTGGCCGATGTTGCAGACGATCGCGCGGTGCTTCATCGCCTTCATGTGGTCGAGCGTCAGCACGTCGACGTTGCCGGTCGCGGTCACGAAGATGTCGGCCTTGGGCGCCGCTTCTTCCATGGTGACGACCTCGTAGCCCTCCATCGCGGCCTGCAGGGCGCAGATCGGATCGATCTCGGAGACCATCACGCGGCAGCCGGCCTGGCGCAGCGAGGCGGCCGAGCCCTTGCCGACGTCGCCGAAGCCCGCGACCATCGCGACCTTGCCCGACATCATGACGTCGGTGCCGCGACGGATGCCGTCGACCAGCGACTCACGGCAGCCGTAGAGGTTGTCGAACTTCGACTTGGTCACCGAGTCGTTGACGTTGATGGCCGGCCACAGGAGCTTGCCTTCCTTCGCCATGTTGTAGAGGCGATGCACGCCCGTCGTCGTCTCCTCGGTGACGCCGCGGATCGAGGCGCCGAGCTTGGCGTACCAGCCGGGCTTCTCCTTGTTGGTCTTGAGGATCGCCTTGTAGAGGACCTCCTCCTCCTCGTTGGTCGGCTTGGAGACCAGCGACGGGTCCTTCTCCGCGCGCATGCCGAGATGCACGAGCAACGTGGCATCGCCGCCATCGTCGAGGATCATGTTCGGCGCGCCGCCGTCGGCCCATTCGAAGATCTTGTGGGTGTAGTCCCAGTATTCTTCCAGGCTCTCGCCCTTGATCGCGAACACCGGCGTGCCGGACTTGGCGATCGCCGCGGCGGCGTGGTCCTGCGTCGAGTAGATGTTGCACGACGCCCAGCGGATGTCGGCGCCGAGTGCCTTCAGCGTCTCGATCAGCACGCCGGTCTGGATGGTCATGTGCAGCGAGCCCGCGATGCGCGCGCCCTTGAGCGGCTGCTTGGGGCCGTATTCCTTGCGGATCGCCATCAGGCCGGGCATCTCGGTCTCGGCCATGTCGAGTTCCTTGCGGCCCCAATCGGCCAGCCCGATATCCTTGACGATGTAGTCGGCCATGCGGCGCTCCCGGCAGTTCTGGGATTGAAAAAGCGCGCCGTGTTTAACAGCCGGCGGAAGCTGTCTCAATGCGCCAGATCAACATATAAGCAATAATTTATGTCTGTATGCTCGACCCTTTATGTATGAGCGCGGCAAGAGTGATATGAGAGTCCTTGTGCGAGCGTCGTGTTCGAACAGGGAGAAAAGCGATGAAGATCTGGGGGCGCGCCAACTCGATCAACGTGATGAAGGTGCTGTGGTGCGCCGACGAATGCGGCGTGGCCTACGAGCGCGAGGATGTCGGCATGGCGTTCGGCGGCAACGACCAGAAATGGTACCTCGACATGAATCCCAATGGCGTCGTGCCGACCATCGACGATGGCGGACGTGTGATCTGGGAGAGCAACTCGGCCGTCCGCTACCTTGCCGCGAAATATGCCGCCGGCACGCTGTGGCCGACCGATCCCGGCCAGCGCAGCGAGGCCGACCGATGGATGGACTGGCAGCTCTCGACCATCTCCGAGCCGATGCGGCAGGTCTTCTGGGGCCTGGTCCGCACGCCGCCCGACAAGCGCGACATGGCGGCAATCGGCAAAGCCGCCGCCGAGGCCGGCAAGCTGTGGGCGCGGCTCGACGAGAAGCTCGCCGGAAGGCTCTACGTCGCGGGCGATCATCTCACGATGGGGGACATCCCGGTCGGCTGCTTCGTCCATCGCTGGTTCGCGCTCGACATCGAGCGGCCGGCCCTGAAGAACGTGAAGGCCTGGTACGAGCGGCTGAAGACGCGGCCGGCCTACGTCAAATACGTCATGCCGCCGCTGACGTAGCGTCTTTCAACCTCAAACAGCCGCTGGAGCGTGCGCGGATCGATGTCCCTGCGCGCGTGCCGACGGCATGGAAATAGGGCGAGGCGCGGCTGGCACGACGTCACGGCTCGGGTGGCCAGCCCGATCTCTCGGCTCGACGCAAGGATGACTTCACGATCAGGCGATGGAACGGCGCAATTCCCGCGACATAGGCCCGCCCTGCCAAATGGTTGAAGGTCACGACCGTGGTTGCGACGAGCCGTCGGCCCAAGGCGGACTCCTCGACCAGAACGGACAGCCGGAAGTCGAGATGGCGATCGTCCTCGCCAAGAACAATCTCATGACGCCGCCGATCGTAGATCCGAAAGAAGTCGATCCTGTCGGTCGCGATGTCGTTGCGCAACGCAGACGATGTCTTGAGGCCAAACCCTGCAACCAGAGCGTCCCTGAGCGCCAACAGCCAGCCAACCCACCGTGGCTGGCGCATGAGAATATGGGCGGCGAGGCGCTCGGCGTCGCCTGTCGCAGTGCTCGGCAGATCGATCGCGAATGCGTCGGCAAAGCCTGCCTTGGCGTAGAGCGGCTCGAGCACCGACCGTTGCGGCAAGTCCACCCGAGCGACGCTAGCCATGGATATTCCACCCGGATAGGGAATGCGGCGGAAAGCTCAAGCCAGTCTCTCAGGGCGCCATCGTATCGACCAGCTTGCGGAACTGGGTGGGGCCGGCGTCGAGGCTGGTTGGCAGCATGGCGCGGCCGGGCTCGAGGTCGATCAGCTTCTGCTGCGCCTCGATGATGCGCTTGTCCTCGTGGAATGCCACCGTCGTCACGTCGAACAGCCGCTCGAGCTTGCCCGGATCGATGTCCTGCGCGCGCGTGCCGACGGCATAGAAATAGCGCGAGGCGCGGCGGCCGACCGGCGTCACCGCCTGCTCGTCGACACGATGGAACAGCGGCTCGCACTCGGGCGCCTTGCCGTCACTCCGGTCGGCGGTGCCCGCGGGGTAGAAGCCGGTGCGCTGCAGGAACACGCCGGGGAACAGGAAATCGTAGCTGTTCCAGACATCGACACGCTCGCCGAGCTTGCGCATGAAGCCGCGCGGCGGATGGTTGCGCAGCCAGCGCTGGAAGCGCAGCCCGCGCTCGAGCGGTACGGTGCGCGGCCGCTCGTCGGCCCATTGCGGCATGTCGAGGCCGAGCGTCTTCTCGTGCGTGAAGCTGAGATGGGAGAGGTCGAGGAGGTTGTCGTCGATCAGCAGGTAATCGGCGTCGTAGTCGAGCTGGCCGGCCTGCAGCCGCCAGGCCGGATCGTCGAGGGCGAGAGACGGCGGGATGATCGCGGGATCGGCCTTGTCGGCCTCGCCCATCCAGACCCACACCCAGCTTCCGACCACCTGTAGCGGATAGCGCCGCACGCAGGCGCTCCGCGGGATCAGCTTCTGGCCGGGAATCTCGAGGCACTTGCCGTCCGGCGCGAACTTCAGCCCGTGATACATGCAGCGCAGGTCGTCGCCTTCCAGCCGCCCCATCGAGAGCGGTGCGAAGCGATGCGGGCAGCGGTCCTCGAGCGCCACGATCGCGCCGTCGGCGGTGCGATAGAGGACCAGCGGCTGGTCGATGATGGTACGGGAATTGATGCGGCCCGGCTCGATCTCGTGCGTCCAGGCGGCGACGTACCAGGCATTGCGGATCCACATCGCGCAAGGATAGCCCAGCTTCAGACCAGCCGGTAGACCTCGACCGGCGCGTCGCGCCCCTTGACCTGGTGCCGCTCGGGCGGCGGCAGGTCGAGGCCGAGCGACGCCTTGTCCTGCACCATCGCGAGCGTGGCGCCGCTGACCAGCACGACGACCTCGTCGTCCGGTCCCATGAACTCCTTGCCGAGCTGCTCGAAGCGCTGCGCGACATTGACGGTATCGCCGACCACCGTGAAGTTGATCCGGCCCGGCGCGCCGATATTGCCGACCACCGCCGGGCCGGAATGCAGGCCGATGCGCAGCCGGATCGGCGGCTTGCCGGCGGCGCGGCGCACCGCATTGTCCTCGCGGATCACCTTGGCGATGTCGAGCGCGGCGCGGATCGCCGCCGCGGCATGGTCGGACGATCCTGCCAGCGGCCCCCAGATCGCCATCACCGAATCGCCGATATACTTGTCGATGATGCCGTTCTCCCGCTCGATGCAGGCGCCGAGCAGGGCGAAGTGGTGGTTCAGCAGCTCGGCGGTCTGATCCTCCGGCAGGTCCTCGGCCTGCGGCGTGAACTCGACGATGTCGGTGAACATCACCGTCAGGTTGACGCGGCGCGAGGCGATGCCGTCGTCGCCCGCCTCCATCAGCCGGCGCACCAGCCGCTGCGGCACGTAGGCGCCGAACCAGCGCAACGCGCCGCGCGCCTTGTCGAGGCTGTGTGCGGCATCGTCGATCTCGCGCAGCCGCGAGCGCTTGTGCATCGGCTGCTCGAACTCCAGGCGCTCCATCGCTTCGGCGGCGGTCGTGATGGTCCGGATCGAGCGCGCCATGCGCACGCCCATCAGGATGGCCAGCGCGAGCGCCACGGCGAGCGTCGCGGCGCCGACGATCGCGCCGTTCATCAGCCGGTCGAGATCGGCGGTGGCGTCCTCGATCGGGAAGTACTTGCCGACCAGCCACGGCTTGGGGCCGTACCCTTCGAGCTGGCGATAGACGAAGACCCAGCGACGGCCTTCGGCTTCGACGATATGGCCGAGCGAGCCCAATGCGCGGTCGATCCGTGGGTTGCGCACCGGGCTGTCCCAGAAATGCGCCAGCACGGGATCGCCGAGTTCCTTGATGCTCGGAAGCTGGCGATCCTCGGTGAGGTTGAAGCTGGCCGGATTGATCAGCAGCTTGTGCGCCAGCACCTTGTCGTGGTCGACCAGGATGAAGTAGCGCCCGTCGCCGCCGTGCCTGGGATCGCCGATCAGGGCCGAAAGGTCGCCGACCGCCACGGTGGCGACCAGCCCGCCGATGAAGGCGTCGTCGATCCGCCGCACCGGCGTGCGTACGTTGAGCACCGGCTGCTTCAGCGAATCGCTCCAGAACAGCTCGCCCCAGAAGGTCCGGTGCGAGGTCTGCAGCTGGCGAAAGCGCTCGAGCCCGCGCTGCAGCTCGGTGAGCGGGATCGTGTCGCGCGTGATCGCGCCATCGGGATGGCGAACCGCCCGGTGGAGCTGCAGGTCGAGTGTACCGAAAGCAGCGATCGACACCGCGGGCACGCGGGTCATCATGACTGCAAGGGCCTCGCGGACATTCACCGGGGAATCGACATCGACCCGGCCCGCGGCCATCAGCGCGGCCATCAGCTCGAGCTGGCCGGTAACCGGGTCGAGCCGGCCGCGGACCAGCGCGACCTGGTTGTCGACCACGCTGTCGGCTCGATCGACGAGCAGGCGTTCCGCCGTGCCCGTAGCACCGGCGAGAACGACGATGTAGGCAACGCCGGAAATCAGTGCCAGCGAGGCGAACGCCAGCGCCAATGCGGCGATCAGCGGCAGCCGGAAGGGGCCGCGTATCCGGGCGGCCGTCGTCGTATCAGGAAGAGTGCTCAAGCCAGGACATCATATGGTGTCCCGGCCCGCCAGGGGGAAGCCCCCTGACAGGCCTCATGACAGGGACGTTATCAGGCGGCCGCGCGGATTGCCGCCTTCTTGATGTCGCCGTCGACGTGCGATTCGAACTGCTCGAAGTTCTTCTCGAAACGCTGCGCGACATCGCGCGCGGCCGTCTCGTAGGCCTTCTTGTCCGCCCACGAATCCTTGGGGTTGAGCACGTTGGCCGGAACGTCCGGGCAGGCGCTCGGCACCTGCATGCCGAAATGCGGATCGGTCGAGGACGCGACCGATGCCAGCGTGCCGTCGAGCGCGGCCCGCACCATGGCGCGCGTATGGCGGATCGAGGTGCGCTGGCCGACGCCGTAGCCGCCGCCCGACCAGCCGGTGTTGACCAGCCAGCATTTCACGTTCTGGCGCGCCATCTTCTCGCCCAGCATCTTGGCGTAGACCGTCGGATGGCGCGGCATGAACGGCGCGCCGAAGCAGGTGGAGAAGGTCGCCTGCGGCTCGGTCACGCCCTTCTCGGTGCCGGCCACGCGCGCGGTGTAGCCGGACAGGAAGTGATACATCGCCTGCTCGGGCGACAGCCGCGAGATCGGCGGCAACACGCCGAAGGCGTCGGCCGTCAGCATCACGATGTTGGTCGGCGTGGCGGCGATGCCGCTGGGCAGCGTGTTGGGGATGAAGTCGATCGGATAGCAGGCGCGGGTGTTCTCGGTGTGCCGCCCGTCGTCGAGATCGAGGCCACCGGTCGCGGGATCGATCACGACGTTCTCGAGCACCGTGCCGAAGCGCCCGGTCGTGGCGTAGATCTCGGGCTCCGCCTCGCGCGACAGCTTGATCACCTTGGCGTAGCAGCCGCCTTCGAAGTTGAAGAGCGAATCCTCCGCCCAGCCATGCTCGTCGTCGCCGATCAGCGTGCGCGACGGATCGGCCGACAGGGTGGTCTTGCCGGTGCCCGACAGCCCGAAGAAGATCGCCACGTCGCCCTTCGGCCCGATATTGGCCGAAGCATGCATCGGCAGGATGTTCTTCTCGGGCAGCAGGTAGTTCAGGATCGTGAACACCGACTTCTTGATCTCGCCGGCATACCAGGTGCCGCAGATCGCCACGACGCGGTCGGTGAAGTTCACCAGGATGGCGCAATCCGACGCCGTGCCGTCGAGCGCCGGATCGGCCTGGAAGCCCGGCAGGTTCAGGATCGTGAAGTCCGGCCGGAAGCCCGCGAGCTCTTCCGGCTTCGGGCGCAGGAACATGTTGCGTGCGAACATGTTGTGCCAGGCCGTCTCCGTGACCACGCGCACACCGATGCGGTGCGCCGGGTCGGCGCCGGCCCAGCAATCGCGCGCGAACAGGTCGCGGCGCTGGGCGTAGCCCATCATCCGGTTGTAGAGCGCGCGGTAACGCTCGGGCGAGATCGGCTTGTTGGTCTTGCCCCAGTCGACGGTGCCGGCGGTGATCGAGTCCTCGACGAAGAACTTGTCGTTGGGCGAGCGACCGGTATGGACGCCGGTACGCACCACGAAGGCGCCCCCCTCGCCGAGCTGGCCCTCGCCGCGCCGGATCGCCTCTTCGTAGAGCCGCGGCACGCCAAGATTCCAATGAACGTTGCCGGGGTTCTTGAGCCCGAGGGTGCTGAGACCGATTTTGGGAACGACGCCGGCCGGCTGTGTCACTGAGCTTCTCCTGCCACGGGTTGGTCTTGTTGTGTTCTGAACGGCCGTTTACCGCATCTCCCCGCCCGCGGGCAGGCATAAAATGCCGACAAGCTGCGACAGTTCGGACCGTCTGCGGCGATCTCGCACCTGCGAGATCAGGCCGCGCGCGCCCTGGCGACGAGGGAAACCAGGGACTTGCGCGCCTCGCCCGCCGCGGTGAGGGGAACATCGAAAGGCAGTCGGGCGACCTGTCCCGCCTGCCGGAGGTCGATTCCTTCGGCATCGATGCCGGTCATGGTCCAGCCCGATCCGGACAGTCCCAGGAGCTTGCCGGCGTAGAGCTGGAGGGCGTCAGAATGATCCTCGTTCATGTGCCGGACGATGCCTTCCTCGCTCTCCGCCAGCTCGGGCAGCGGCGGCACGGTCAGCAACCGGTCGGCCCCGATCCAGCGGATCTTGCCGAAGCCGGCGACCAGATGGACGCGTTCGGGGACCACCCTGTAGAAGCGGAAGTCCTTGAAGCCGGCATACATCTCGGCGTCGGGGTGTCGCGCGAGGAAGCGCCGTTTCAGCCTTTCGTCCCGGGTTTCGGCGACGCGGCCCAGCATCGACACCCGCGCGCCGGTGAGCGGCTGCTCCAGCCCCGCCGTGCCGTCGAACAGCAGGGACACCCGCGGATCGGCGGCGATCGCCTTGCTGTGCTCGGCGAGGTCGCTCATCAGCAGGAGGGGCGACAGGTCGTGATCGACCGCGACCAGCACCAGCGAAACGTAGGGCCAGGGCGGGCTCCCGATGGTTTCGCCGGGCAGCGCGGTCGCCAGCGCGGCCCGGTCGCAGCCCCGGACGAGATCGCGCACGGCCTGGGAGAAATCGTCGGTCATGGCAGATAGGGATCCGTCGATGGGGAAGAAGGCCGATATCGGGCGGATGGATGGCAAAACCGCCGCGAACAGGCAACCGCCGATTTGTGGTAACGTTGCAGACCGATCTTGAGACTGTCAGGAGAGACTTCGCCGTGCGCAAGAACATCGCCCTGGTCGACGACGACCGCAACATCCTGACCTCCGTCTCGATGCTCCTCGAAGCCGAGGGCTTCCAGGTCAAGACCTACAACGACGGCGCCGCCGCGCTCGAGGGCCTCAACCAGAGCCCGCCCGACATGGCGATCTTCGACATCAAGATGCCGCGGATGGACGGCATGGAGCTGCTCAACCGCATCCGCAAGACACAGCAGTTCCCGGTGATCTTCCTGACCTCCAAGGACGAGGAGATCGACGAGGTGCTCGGCCTGCGCATGGGCGCCGACGACTTCATCCGCAAGCCGTTCTCGCAGCGCCTGCTCCTCGAGCGCATCCGCGCCGTGATGCGCCGCGCCGACGGCGGCGGGGCGAAGGGCGAGGGCCAGGCCGAGCGTATCGTGCGCGGCGACCTGGTGCTCGATCCGAGCCGCCATCAGTGCACGTGGAAGGGCAAGGAGGTCCATCTCACGGTCACGGAGTTCCTGCTGCTGAAGTCGCTCGCCGAGCGGCCCGGCCACGTCAAGAACCGCGACCAGCTGATGGATGCCGCCTACGGCGAGACGATCTATGTCGACGACCGCACGATCGACAGCCACATCAAGCGCGTGCGCCGCAAGTTCCGCGAGGTCGACGGCGAGTTCGAGCAGATCGAAACCCTGTATGGCATCGGCTATCGCTATCGCGACGCGGCCTGAAGGCCGTCGCCGCTCGGCTTTCCTCCCTGGCGAAGCCGGGGAGGTGCCCCGCAGGGGCGGAGGGGCCATGGGCCACGGCGATGGTGCGGGCGATGAGCCCTTCGTCGCGGATCACCGCGCCACCTTCTCCCACGATGCGCAGGGAGGAACATGACTGCGCATGACCCTTCGGTCGCGCCGGAAGAGCCGGCGCGGAAGGAGCCGAAGTCGTTGCTCGACACGCTGCGACGGCTGCTGCCGAAGTTCCGCCGGCGCGTGAGGACGATCGCGCGCCGCGAGACCCCGTCGATGCTGCGTCGCCGCCGCCGCAACAACCGGCGGCATTCGCCGCTCACGCGCCGCATCCTGCTGCTCAATATCGTGCCGGTGGCGTTGCTGGCACTGGGCGCGGTGTATCTCAGCGACTACGAGGACGAGCTGATCGACGCCGAGCTCGCCTCGCTTCTGGTGCAAGGCGAGATGGTGTCGGCGGGCATCGGCGAGCTGGCGGTCGTGGGCGGCGAGACCACGGTCAACCGGCTCGACGCCGAAGCGGCGCGCCAGCTCCTGACGCGGCTGGTGCGGCCGACCGGGGTGCGTGCCCGGCTGTTCGGCGAGACGGGCGAGCTGCTGGGCGATTCGGCGGTCCTCAGCGACACCGGCCGCATCCATATCTCGCCACTACCGCCGCCCGAGGAGCCGGAAGTGCCGACGCCGCAGCGTTGGGCCGACCGGATCGGCGACTGGATCACGCATCAGCTCTCTCATTCCGATCGCTTTCCCGAGTATGTCGAGCGCCCGGTCCCGACCCTGCGCGACTTTCCCGAGGCGGCCAGCGCGCTGCGCGGCTTCAACGCCTCGGCGGTACGGATCGCGGGGGAGGGGCGGCTGATGCTGAGCGCCGCCGTGCCGGTGCAGCGCTACAAGCAGGTGATCGGCGCGCTCGTGCTGACGCGCGACAACCGCGCGATCGCCGCCTCCCTGCGCGAGGTGCGCTACGACATGCTGACCATCGCGGTCGCGGCACTCGGCATCACCGTGCTGCTGTCGCTCTACCTCGCCGGCACCATCACCCAGCCGATCGTGCGGCTCGCCCGCGCCGCCGACGAGATCCGCCTGGCGCGCGAGAGCCGGCCGGAGATCCCCGACCTCGGCAAGCGCGGCGACGAGATCGGCGACCTCAACGACGCGCTGCGCTCGATGACCGAAGCGCTGTGGCAGCGCATCAACACGATCGAGAGCTTTGCCGCCGATGTGGCGCACGAGCTCAAGAATCCCCTGACCTCGCTGCGCTCGGCGATCGAGGTCGCCGCACGCCCCGACCTCGCGCCCGACCGGCGGGCCAAGCTGATGGATATCGTGGTCGAGGACATCGAGCGTTTGAATCGGCTGATCTCCGACATTTCCGACGCCTCCCGGCTGGATGCCGAGCTGATGCGCGGGGAGGTCAAGACGGTCGACCTCGAGGTGCTGCTGGCCGACATGGTTCGGCACTACGTGGCCGTTACGGCGCAGAAAGCCGGTGTCGAGGTCGAGCTGCGCATTTCGGCCAACCCGCCCTACGAGGCGCACGGCCATGACGGCCGCTATGGGCAGGTGTTCCGCAACGTCATCGACAACGCCCTGTCGTTCAGCCCGCCCGGCTCGCGCATCGTCGTCGAGCTGACCCGCGAACCGCGCAAGGGGCCGTTCGTGGTCACGATCGACGACGAGGGCCCCGGCATCCCCGACGACAACCTCGAATCGATCTTCCAGCGATTCTATTCCGAGCGGCCGACCGAGAGCTTCGGCCAGCATTCCGGGCTGGGCCTGTCGATCTGCCGCCAGATCATGGAGACCTACGGCGGCTCGATCAGCGCCACCAACCGCAAGGCGGCGGACGGCAAGACCGTCGGTGCCCGCTTTACCGTGCGCGTTCCGGCGGCGGCATGACGAACCTGAAGGACCGCGGGCGTTGCGCCCGCCTCATGGTCATGAGCGGGCGGGACACCCACGATCCGGCAAGAGCATGACGGGCCGCCGGTCCTGATGCTCGTCCATGCGACCTGCGTAGCCCTGAGAATCACCGGTCGCTGGCGCGCCGTGCTGTTGCGCGGGCCGTCGGGGGCGGGCAAGTCGGACCTCGCATTGCGCCTGATCGAGGCCGGCGGCCGCCTCGTGGCCGACGACCAGACCCATCTCACCCGCGTCGGCCATGCCCTGGTCGCCAGCGCGCCGCCGGCGCTGGCCGGGATGATCGAAGCGCGCGGCGTGGGTATCCTCACACTGCCGCGCAGCCAGGTTCTGGCGCGCGCCCCGGTCGCCCTTGTGGTCGACCTGGTCGATTCCGGTCGGATCGAGCGCCTGCCCGAGCCGGCGCACGAGATGCTGCAGGACGTTACGCTGCCTCGCCTCGACCTCGCGCCGTTCGAAGGCTCCTCGGTTGCCAAGTTGCGACTTGCCTTGAGCCGAATCCCGACCCCATGATCGAGTTCGTTGAGGCCATGCCCGATAGTCCGAGTCCGTCCGTGTCCCTCGTCGAGCGCCCGCCGCGCCGCCCCTTCGTGCTGGTCACCGGGCTGAGCGGCGCCGGCCGTGCCACGGCCCTGCATGCCCTGGAGGATCTCGGCTACGTGGCGGTCGACAACGTGCCGTTGCCGCTTCTCGGCGACCTGATGCGTTCGACCGGAGGAAGCCTGCGCGAGCTGGCCGCGCCGCTCGCCTTCGGCGTCGATACGCGGACCTACGGGTTCGACGCGAAGAACCTGGTGCGCCGCCTGCAGCAGCTTCGCCAGCGGCCCGATCTCGCGGCCCGCCTGCTCTATCTCGATTGCGACACCGAAACCCTGCAGCGGCGCTACACCGAATCGCGCCGGCCGCATCCGATGGCGCCCGACCGGCCGGTGGCCGACGGCATCGTCGACGAGCGTCGCCAGATAAGCTGGGTTCGCGACTCGGCGGACGTGGTGATCGACACCTCGGCGCTTTCGCCGCACCAGTTCAAGCAGCTCCTCGCCGGTCATTTCTCGCTCGGCAAGCGGGTGGGCATGCGCATCTCGGTGATGTCGTTCTCCTATCGCCGCGGCGTTCCGCGCGAGGCGGACCTGGTCTTCGACGTGCGGTTCCTCAAGAACCCGCACTATGTGCCCGAGCTGAAGGACCTGACCGGGGCCGATCGGCCGGTTGCCGACTTCATCGCCACCGACCCGGACTACGAGCCGTTCGTCGGCCGGCTGGAAGGGCTGATCGGGCCGCTGCTGCCGCGCTTCGATGCCGAGGGCAAGAGCTATCTGACCATCGCGGTGGGCTGCACCGGTGGCCGGCACCGCTCGATCGCGGTCGCCGAACGGCTTGCAGACTGGTTGCGAAGCGTCGGCCGCTCGGTCACTGTGATGCACCGCGATACCGACGTCCGGGGGGGACCGGTGGCGGAGAGTGGTTCGGGCAGGGGCGTATGATCGGCATCGTACTCGTGACCCACGGCAACCTGGCACGCGAATTCCTCGCCGCGCTGGAGCATGTCGTCGGTCCGCAGCAATGCATCTCGGCAGTCTGTATCGGCGCCGAGGACGACATGGAGAAGCGGCGCAACGAGATCCTCGAGCGGGCGCGGGCCTGCGATACCGGTGACGGCGTGATCGTGCTGACCGACATGTTCGGCGGCACGCCCTCGAACCTGGCGATCTCCATCATCGAGCAGGCGCGCATCGAGGTGCTGGCCGGCGTCAACCTGCCGATGCTGGTGAAGCTCGCCTCGGTGCGCAACCGGCCGATCGCCGAGGCGGTGCGCATGGCGCAGGAGGCCGGCCGCAAATACATCACCGTCGCCTCCCGCATCCTGGCGCAGGAAGCCTCGTGACCGACGCCGCGGGCAGCACGGCTGCGGGCGCGATGAAGCGCACCCTGACCATCGGCAACAAGCGCGGCCTCCACGCCCGCGCCGCCGCCAAGTTCGTCCGCACCGCCGGCCAATTCGATGCCGCGATCCGGGTCAGCTTCAAGGGCCAGGACGTGTCCGGCCTGTCGATCATGGGCCTGATGATGCTCGCTGCCGGTATCGGCAGCGCCATCGAGCTCTCCTGCTCCGGCCGCCAGGCCCTCGAAGCCATGGCCGCACTGTCCGCGCTCGTCGAAGGCAAGTTCGGCGAGGACTGAAGGCCGCCCGAGGCGCGCCATGCTCTTGCCGGAGCGCGGGCGTCCCGCCCGCTCATAAGTTCAGCGTTTTCTTGCGGCGCGTGTGAGCGGGCGGGACGCCCGCGGTCCGGCAATAGGCCGTCCGCGGCTCGATCGGGTCAGTGTGCCGCTGCCCAGGAGGCGCCCACGCCGGTATCGACGACCAGCGGGACCGAGAGCGTCGCGGCGCTTTCCATCACCTTGCGGGTCACCTCCTTCGTCCGGTCGAGCTCGGCGTCGGGCACCTCGAACAGCAACTCGTCGTGGACCTGCAGCAGCATGCGGGCCTTGAGGTTCGCGGCGGCGAGGGCACCTGGCACGCGGATCATCGCACGCTTGATGATGTCGGCCGCGCCGCCCTGCAGCGGCGCGTTGATCGCCGCGCGCTCGGCGAAGGCGCGCATGCCCTGGTTCTTCTCGTTGATGTATTTCAGGTGGATCTTGCGGCCGAACGGCGTGCGCACGTAGCCGTGCTTGCGCGCGTAGTCCTTGGTCGTCTCCATGTAGTCGCGGATGCCGGGATAGCGTTGGAAATACTTCGCGATGTACTCGCGCGCCTCGGGCTGGCCGATGCCGAGCTGGTTGGCCAGGCCGAAGGCGGAGATGCCGTAGATGATGCCGAAATTGATCGCCTTGGCACGCCGGCGCACCAGCGGGTCCATGCCCTTCACGGGCACGCCGAACATCTCGCTCGCGGTGATGGCGTGGATGTCGTCGCCGCGCGCGAAGGCTTCCTTGAGCGAGGCGAGGTCGGCGACGTGCGCCAGCAGGCGGAGCTCGATCTGCGAGTAATCGGCACTCAGCAGCTTGTGGCCTTTCTCGGCGATGAAGGCCTCGCGGATCTTGCGGCCTTCCTCGGTGCGCACCGGGATGTTCTGCAGGTTGGGATCGGTCGAGGCCAGCCGTCCCGTCGCCGCGCCGGTCATGTGATACGAGGTGTGGATGCGACCGGTCTTCGCGTCGAGCTCGCGCACCAGCGCGTCGGTGTAGGTGCCCTTGAGCTTGGCGAGCTGGCGATGCTCGAGGATCTTCACCGGCAGCGGATGGCCCTGCGCCGCGAGATCGTCGAGCACGGCGGCGTCGGTCGCCCACGTGCCGCTCTTGTTGCGCTTGCCGCCCGGCAGCTTCTGCTCGTCGAACAGGATCTCGCCGAGCTGCTTGGGCGAGCCGACGTTGAATTCGCGGCCGGCGATCTTGTGGATCTCGACCTCCAGCTCGGCCAGCCGCTTCTCGAAGTCGGCGCTCAGCGTCCTGAGTGCGGGCGCATCGACCTTGATGCCGGCCTGCTCCATCGACAGCAGCACGGGAATCAGCGGCCGTTCGATCGTCTCGTACATCGTCACCATGTGTTCGGCGGCGATGCGCGGCTTGAACTGTGCCCAGAGCTGCAGGGTCACGTCGGCGTCCTCGGCGGCGTATTCCGTCGCGCGCTCGATCGGCACCTTGTCGAAGCTCACCTGCTTGGCGCCGGAGCCGGCCACGTCCGAGAACTTGATCGTCTTCTGGCCGAGATAGCGCTCGGCCAGCTCGTCCATGCCGTGCCCGTGCCGGCCGGCATCGAGCACGAACGACAGCAGCATCGTGTCGTCGACCGGGCCGATCGCGATGCCATGCCGCTCCAGGACTCCCATGTCGTATTTGATGTTCTGGCCGATCTTGAGCACGCCCGGGTCCTCGAGCAGCGGTTTCAGCCTGTCGATTACCGTCCGCAACGGAAGCTGGTCCGGCAACAGACCGCCGTCGCCGCCCGGCTCGCCGCCGCCGCCGAGATCGAGGGTGCCTTGCGCCGCGCCGCCCGGCGCCCGATGGGCGATCGGCAGGTAGGCCGCCCGACGCCGACTGGAATTCACGTTGCCCCACGGCCCGTCGAGCAGGGCGAGGGAGAGGCCGACCAGGCCCGCATTGTTGGAATCGAGCGCGTCGGTCTCGCAGTCGAAGGCGACGACGCCCGCCTTGGTCGCCTCGGCGACCCATTCGTCGAGCGCTGCTTCGGTGCGAATCGTCTCGTAGTCGGCCGCCGTGAAGACGCGGTTCGGCTTGGCGTGCGCGATGGGCGCCGGCTGCGCGGCCGTGGGTTCGGCCTTCGTCGCGGCCGCCGTCGTCGATGCCGGCGCCACGGGGTTGGTCGCCTCGCCCAGCTCCTTGCTGTACTTGGCGAGCAGGCTCTTGAAGCCCTGCTGCTCCAGCCACGGCAGCAGCACGTTGGGATCGGGCCGGCGCTTGTCGAAGGAGTCCGGATCGGCGGGCGCGGGCACGTCGTCCTTGAGCTGCACCAGCCGCTTGGAGATGCGCGCCAGCTCGGCGTTCTGCTGCAGCGCCTCGCGCCGCTTGGGCTGCTTGATCTCGCCGGCGCGCTCCAGCAGCGCCTCGAGCGTTCCGTATTCGCCCAGGAGCTGGGCCGCCGTCTTGACGCCGATGCCCGGCACGCCGGGAACGTTGTCGATCGAATCGCCGGCCAGCGCCTGCACGTCGACCACCTTGTCGGGGGTGACGCCGAACTTCTCCATCACCGCGTCCGGTCCCAGCCGCTTCTGCTTGATCGGGTCGAACATCTCGACGCCGGGCCGGATGAGCTGCATCAGGTCCTTGTCGGACGACACGATGGTACAGGTGCCGCCCGCCTCGACGGCGAGCCGCGCGTAGGTCGCGATCAGGTCGTCGGCCTCGTAGTTCTCGAGCTCGCAGACCGTGACGTTGAACGCCTTGGCCGCCTCGCGGATCAGCGGGAACTGCGGCGTGAGGTCTTCCGGCGGCTCGGGGCGGTTGGCCTTGTACTTGTCGTAGATCTCGTTGCGGAAGGTGGTGCGGCCGGCGTCGAGGATCATCGCGATATGGTCGACCTCGGGGTCGTCGAGATGCAGCGCCAGCATGCGGCAGAAACCGTAGACCGCGTTGATCGGCGTGCCGTCCGGCCGGGTCATGGGCGGCAGGGCGTGGTAGGCGCGGAACAGATAGCCCGAGCCGTCGACCAGCCACAGATGCTTGAGCGGCTTGTCGTCCGAAGCGGCTGCCGCCGGCGCCGCAGAGTCCTTGGATTTCGCCATGCCCAAGGTCTAGCACGGGCCAAAGGGCCGCAGCGAGGCGGCTTGCGCGAGGTTTCCCACCGCCTTATACCCGCGCCGTCATTGGGGAGTAGCCGGCCTCACCCCAGAGGCGGAACCGTCAACAGACTAGGCTCGGTTACCTCGGTATTCGGCCTTGGCGGCTTCGGCATTCGTGCTTGGCGAGACCTTTGGCTTGTTCGCGTCTTCACCCGCGGGATCGGGCGGCGCGAGCGGCCATCGGTATGCGCGCTCGATCCCCCAGGTGACACCCATGGAAGCCTTCCTCGTTTCCGCCGGCCTCGTCGCGATCGCGGAGATCGGCGACAAGACCCAGCTCCTCGCCATGCTGCTGGCGACCCGCTATCGCAAGCCCGTGCCGATCATCCTCGGCATCCTGGTGGCGACGCTGGCCAACCATGCGATCGCCGCCTCGGTCGGTGCAGCGGTGGCGGCGTGGCTCGGACCCGACGCGATGCGCTGGATCGTCGGCGTGATGTTCATCGCGATGGCCGGCTGGGCACTGATTCCCGACAAGGAGGACGAGGGCCCCAAGGCGGTGAGCCACGTCGGAGCCTTCCTCGCCACCGCCATCGCGTTCTTCCTCGTCGAGATCGGCGACAAGACCCAGATCGCCACGGTCGCGCTGGCCGCGCGCTTCCACAACATCGCGATCGTCACCGCGGGCACGACCGTCGGCATGATGATCGCGAACGTGCCGGCCGTCCTGTTCGGCGACCTGCTGGCGCGCAAGATCCCGCTCAAGCTGGTGCGCCTCTGCGCCGCCGCCTCGTTCGTGCTGCTGGGCGTTGCGGTGCTGGTCTGGGGGTAGCCGCGCGGCGTTACCCGCCAACCGACTGTTCCGAGGAGAGATCCAGGATGAGCTGAAACCAGGGAAGGGCGCGCACGGTATCGAGATCGGGGTCGGTGCGCAGATGGCTGCGATCCGGCAACTCGCCGTGGCCGTGCGCAGACAGCAGCAGGCGGTACGCGGCCTCCGGCTGGTGACGGAGGCACGCGATGCACGCGCGACCATAGTCGCCCGCACCAGGCTCCAAGCCGTTCAAGGCGACATATTTGCCATCGGCTTCGCTGAACAATCGATCGGCTTCTTCATCCTGTCTTGTCTTTGCGTGATCGAGAAGGGCGTTTGCCCAATTCTCGAGGGCCAAGATATCGTTCGGGCTGATGGCCAGGACGGCAGCATATTTCTTGCTGGCCTGTGCGAATAGCTGGTCGGCTTCTTCGCCATTCTTCATCCGCGCCTGCTCGGCGAGGGCATTGCCCCAGATTCTGACGGCTCGGTGATCCTCCGGATCGATGGCAAGTGCGGAGGAGCATTTCTCCCCGGCTTTCGCAAACAGCACGTCGGCAGCGTGGCCGCCCTTCGTCCCGGCCTGCTGGTAAAGAGCGATCGCCCAAGCACGCAGGGCACTGGCATATCCAGGTTCCATGGCGAGAGCGGCCGAGAACTTCTCGCCAGCCTGGTCGAACAATCCATCGGCGTCGCTCCCACTTTTCGTTCTGGCCTGACGTGAGAATGCGACTCCCCAATCCCTGAGAGTTGTCGCCCTAATCAAGCCGGTGGCGAGAGCGGCCGCAAATTTCTCGCCGGCTTGCGCGAACAGGCCGTCGGCGTCATCGCTGCCCTTTATGCAGGCCTGACGCGAAAGCGCGATCCCCCAAGCGCGCAGGGCTTTGGCATCCTCCGGGTCGATGTCGAGAGCGGCCGCGAATTTTTGACCAGCCTGTACAAACAGCCTGTCGGCGCTGTCGCAACTCTTGCTATTGGCGTGATCCGAAAGAACCGTTCCCCAAGCGCGCAAAACGAAGTGCTCCTCCGGCGCGACGCCTTGCGCGGCAGCAAGTTTTTCGCCGGCTTCGGTGAACAGCCTGTCGGCCTCCTTGCCGCTCTTCATGTCGGCCTGATCTGCGAGAGAGACACCCCAATTGAAGAGGATATGTCGAGCGCCGGGCGAGAAGGCCAAGGCAATGGCGTACTTCTCGTAGGCGCGGGAAAAGAGGTTGTCGGCTTCCGGGCCCCATTTCTGCTTTGCCTGATCGGAAAGGGCGTCGGCCCAATCGCTGAGGGTGTCGAAGTCTTCCGGCCGGAGCGCGAGCGCGGCGGCATATTTCTCGCCAGCTCGAATGAAGAGATCGTTTGCCTCACGGCCACGTTTCCGGTTCGCTTGCCGCGCAAGTGCTGCGCCCCAATCGGCGAAAACCTCTGAACTGGCAGGCGTCTTCGCGGCGAGAGCCGCGTATGCTCTCTCCGTCCGCGCGAATAACCGGTCGGCCTCTTCGTTGCTATTCATTGTCGCCTCTACCACCGCCTCACAGCGTCAACCCTGGCCGAATGCCCGCGGTAACACTGTGCGGGAGAAGTCACTGATAGCCAGAATACATCGTGGAACAACCAACTATAGATTGAATCTCGAAACGGTGAGGTTGTTCGATTTTTTCTTGCTGCGAGTTTCGGAGCAGGTGGCGGTGCGTTCGGCTCAATGAGCTGGCCGAGGTCTCGGTGGGGCAGTTGCGCCTCGCTATAGCGCTTAGGTCTTGAGCAGCTGGCCGAGAATGCCCGCGAGATCGGCAAGTTCGACCGGCTTGCCAAGCAGGGGCCTGTCGCGCAGCGACGCCGGCATCGCGCCGAGGTCGGCGTAGCCCGTGGCGAAGACCAGGGGAATGGCGCGCGCCTGCAGCGCCTCGGCGATGGGCACGGTCGTTTCGGTGCGGAGCTTCAGATCGAGGATGGCGAGATCGGGCGGTGTCCGCGCAATGGTCGCAAGCGCGTCCGGAATGCTCGCCGCGAGGTCGACGGCGCCCGCGCCGAGCGTGCGCAGCATCCGCTCCATGTCGAGCGCGATCACGAATTGATCCTCGACCACCAGCACGCGGCGGCCGGCAAGATCGACGGATGGAACAGACGCCATCGACATCCCTCAATGACTTGCCGAAGCGTTTGCCTGCGCTGTCGGGCGACGATATAGCTCGTGAATAGGCCACGGCGCCGACGCTGTCGGTGCACAAGTGGACAGAGGCGAGGGAGGAGCCGATCGCCACTACCGCGACCGAAGCCGACATGGCCCAGAACGGCCTCTTGGCCGTCCTCGTCGCATCCGACCGCGCGCGCCTGCGCCGCCAGATGACCGTGCGCGACATGGAAGCCGGTGCCGTCCTCCATCGTGCAGGCGACGATGTGGTCGATACCTGGTTTCCGCTCGGGGCTGCCTCGGCCGCGTTCTGCGTCGTGGATGTCGACGGCGAGGCCATGGATGTCGCCCAGATCGGCCGCGAGGGCGCGATCGGCGGCATCGTCTCCAACGGCCACCTTCCGGCCTATTCGACGGCTGTCGTGCGCTTCGCCGGCCGGTTCATCCGCATCAGGACGACGGCGCTGGAGCAGGCCAAGCTGGGCTCGATCGCACTGCGCCACTGGTTCGCGCGCTATTCCGATTGCCTGATGGCTCAGGTCTTCCAGACGTCGGTCTGCAACGGCAAGCACACGATCCGGCAACGCACCGCCAAGCTGCTGCTCGCGGCGCTCGCGCGCACGGGCGAGCCCGAGATCGCCATCACCCAGGACCAGCTCGCCAGGATCATGGGCGTGGGCCGGCCGTTCGTCGGCCGGGTGCTGGGCGGCCTGCGCGCCCAGGGCGTGATCGAGAGCCGGAGGCAGCGGCTGATCATCAAGGACGAGAAGAGGCTACGAGCCATTTCGTGCGGCTGCACCGTCCTGATCGAGGACCATTTCCACAAGGTCCTGCACGGGATCTATCCCGTCGGCTGATCCTCTCCATCGAGGCGGGCGACGAAGCGCGCGGCGTCGGCGGCGGATCGCGAGCCGGTGACGACGGCCGCGGTGTAGACGGTCGTGAGATCGCAGCCCCGCGGCAGCGGTCCGGCCAGGACGATCCCGGGCGTCGCGCGGATTTCCGTCTCCTGCGTGCAGCCGATCGGACGGCGAGCCGTCGACGCGGCCAGAGCCCTCATCGCGGTGTTTCCGTTGGGCGCGAGCCTGAGCCGTCCGGCGGCGCGCTCCCACACGCCGAGCGCACGCATGACCTTGGCGAAATGGATGCCGGCCGTCGCCAGCGCCGGATCGGGAAAGTGAACCTCGTCGGCGCCCTCTAGAGCGGCGGCGAGCCCGGCCTCGTCGCCGATCGTGGGCAGGGGATCGCCGCTGCGCACGGCGATGGCGGTCGCGACCCGTGCCACGTCCCGGATCGACGACTGGATGACGTGGCCGCTGTGGGCCAGCTCCTCGATCAGCGCGCGGCTCAGGATCACGATATCGGCCGGCTCGCCCGCCAGCAGCCTGTCGCGCATCGCGCCGACCGCGCTGAAGGTACCGTCGATCTCGAAACCCGCCGATGCCCTGGCGACCAGCGATTGGGCCGCGCCGCCGGCGAGGATGCGCAGGATGGACATCATTGCACCTTCGCGCCCGACACCTGGACGACCTTGGCCCATTTGTCGATGTCGCGCTGGAGGAACGCGCCGAATGCCGCCGGAGTCATGGTCATCGGCACCGCGCCCTGACGGGCCCAGGCGTCGCGGATCGCAGGCGTGGCCACGGCCTTGCCGATCTCGGCATTGAGCCTGTCGACGATCTCCGGCGGCGTACCGGCCGGTGCCATGAGTCCGAGCCAGATCGTGGCTTCGTAGCCCGGCACGGTCTCGGCGACGGTCGGCACGTCGGGCAGGATGGCCGAGCGCTTCTCGCCGGTCGTGCCGAGCGCGCGGACGTGGCCCACGTCGATGCTGCCCTTCATGGTCGTGACGGCATCGAACATCATCTGCACGTGGCCGCCCATCACGTCGTTGCGCGCCTCGCCGCTGCTCTTGTGCGGCACGTGCAGGATGTCGGTGCCGGTCATGGCCTTGAACAATTCTCCGGCCATGTGATAGGGCGTGCCCGGCCCCGACGAGGCGTAGGAAAGCTTGCCTGGTTCCTTCTTCGCCAGCGCGATGAACTCGGCGAGCGTCTTGGCCGGCACCGCGGGGTGCACCACCATCACCAGGTCGGACGAATTGACCGGCGCGACGGGGACCAGGTCCTTCATCAGCGTGTAGGGCTTGTTCGACAGCAACGTCTCGTTGGTCGTGTGGGTGTTGCTCATCATCAGCAGCGTGTAGCCGTCGGGCGCGGCCTTCGCGACGATGTCGGTGCCGATCACCGCGCCGGCCCCCGGCTTGTTGTCGATCACGAACTGCTGCCCGAGGGCGTCCGTCAGCGCCTGCCCGATGACCCTGGCATAGACGTCCGCCGGCCCGCCCGGGCCGAACGGCACGACGATGCGCACCGGCCGTGCCGGCCAGCTTTGCGCCAATGCCGGCAGGGCGATCGTGGCGGCCAGGATCGCGAGGCCCAGTCTGCTTGCCCAACGCATCGATGCTTCTCCCTGTCAGACGGCGGTCGTCCTGATGTCGATCCTAGAGGAAAGCGTGCGATGGATCGGACATTGATCGGCGATCTGGAGCAAACGTGATCGCTGCCCGGCGTCGAGCGCGCCGATCACCTCGATCTCGCGCTCGATGCGATCGATCCTGGCGGCGGGCTTCTCGCAATCCACGCAATCCTCGGCGTAGACCTTGGCATGGCGCAGCCGCACCACGACCTGCGCCAGCGGCCAGTTCTTGTGGCGGGCATACATCTGCAGGGTCATCGAGGTGCAGCTTCCGAGCGACATCAGCAGAAGCTCGTACGGGCCGGGGCCGATGTCATTGCCGCCCACCGCCCTCGGCTCGTCGGCCAGCAGTGCGTGGCGGCCGTTCAGCATCAGCTGCTCGAAGGCGCCGCTGCCTGTCGAGGAGACCACCACCGTCGCACCCAGGGTCAGTCTCTGCAGCGATGCCGTGTCGCGCCGTGTTTCGTTCTCCGCCATAGTGCCTCCTCGATCGGGTAAGCGATGGTACCAGACAAGCCTGCCGCCCGACGCCGGAGGAAAGACCGATGGACGGATCAGCGGGCAGCGGCGGCGTGGACAGCCGCGCCTCGTGGAGGACGGCATGGCTGGTGCTCGCCATCCTGTCGATCTCCTACGGCTCGCCGCTGGTGATCGTTGTCGGCATGAGGTCGATGCAGGAGGCGCTCGGCACCGAGCGCTCGGTGCTGGCGCTGGCCGGCGCGCTGGTCTGGGTCGGCACCGGCTCGGGCGGCATCCTGATGGGCTGGCTGGCCGACCGCATCGGCCTCGCGCGCACCGTCGCGATCGGCACCTGCATGATCGCGGGCGGACTGGCGCTCTCCTCCGTGGGCACGATCTGGGCGCTCTATGTCGGTCACGCCCTGTTGGGCTTCCTCGGCAATGCCGGCGTCTATCCGCCGCTGCTGGTCTATGTCAGCCGCTGGTTCGAGCGTCGCCGCGGCGCGGCGATCGCGCTGATCTCCTCCGGCCAGTACGTCGCCGGCGTGATCTGGCCCTCGCTGTTCGAGCGCGCGATGGCCGTGGTCGGCTGGCAGGCGGTGATGCTGGGCTACGGCGCGCTGGCGCTCGTCCTCATGCTTCCGGCCACGCTCCTCCTGAAGCCGCCGCCCAGGCCTGCACCGGCGCCCGGCCCGGCACGGGCGACAGCGCCGGCGCCCGGCGAGCGTGCGCGGGTCGCCGGGCTCCGTCCGAACGTCGCGCAGGCGTTGATCTGCGTCGCCGGCTTCTTCTGCTGCATCCCGATGTCGGTGCCGTCGGCGCATATCGTGGCCTTCTGCGGCGATATCGGGATCAAGCCGACGCATGGCGCGGCAATGCTGTCGGTCATGCTCGCCTCGGCCTTCCTCGCGCGCCAGCTCTGGGGCGCGCTGGCCGACCGGATCGGCGGCCTGCGCACGGTGCTGGTCGGATCGGCCTGCCAGGCCGTGGCCATCGCCTGCTTCCTGCTGACCCAGGACGAGGCCGGCCTGTTCGCCGTCTCGATCGCCTTCGGCTTCGGCTTCAGCGGCATCATCCCGTCCTACAGCGTCGCCATCCGCGATCTCTTCCCCGCCTCGGAAGCCTCGTGGCGCATGCCGCTCACGCTGTTCACCGCGATGAGCGGCATGGCCTTCGGGAGCTGGTTCGCCGGCGCGCTCTACGACCATTTCGGCTACTACGCGTGGGCATTCGGCATCAGCGTCGTGTTCAACCTGCTCAACCTCACGATCATCGGCTTCCTCGTCCTGCGCACCGGCGGGACCGGCCGCACCCTGTCCTGGCCGCTGCGCCGCAGCGTGGCGTAGCGGTGCATGCGAGGTGTTGAAGGGGAAGCGATGGACCGGCGAAAGAGGGCATGCCAGGAAGCCGGATGAACGGTCGGTGAGACTTGAAGAGCGGAGTTTCGAGTGGAAGATCGACCTTTGACGATGGGAATTTGTCGTCACTCTCCCAAAATGGCCGCTTGAGCGAAGTGGCGTAGGCTGTCATCTGCCGGTCGCCAGCGCAGCAGGTAGGATTGCAGCCGGCGCACCAGGCTCGACAGGATGACGCCGGCGACCATCAGGACAAACATCGCGACCGTCATGCCGGCGGCCTCGACGCGGGCCTCGGCCTCGATTGTGTTTGCTCCCAGCCCGGGAACAGCTTAGCATAGCTACATGAATGTGGTCTCGAAGGCCACGCTTCGGGCGTTCTGGCATCGCCATCCTCGCTCGCGTGGGCCTCTTGAGGCATGGTTTGCCGACGTGCGACAGGCCAGTTGGGCAGGACCGGCCGACGTGCGGTCGGAGTTCGGGAATACCGTGGACTTCATTGCTGACAATCGGATCATCTTCGATGTCGGAGGCAACAAGTATCGGGTGATCGTGCATGTCGCCTACAGGTTCAAGCGCGTCCTCGTGAAGTTCGTCGGGACTCATGCTGAATACGATCGGATCGATCCGGAGACCGTTGGATGATCAATCGCCCCATTCGCACCGAAGCGGAGTACAAGGCCGCTCTCGCCGAGATCGAGCCGTACTTTGCCCGTGAGCCGGAGGAAGGTTCGGCCGATGCCGACCGGTTCGACCTCCTCACCGTTCTGATCGAGGCCTATGAGGAGCGGCATCATCCGATCGGTCCGCCACATCCGATCGAGATGATCCGGCACCGCATGAGGACGGCAGGGTATACGCAGGCGGACCTGGGGGAGTTGCTCGGTTCCCGTGCACGCGCCTCCGAGGTGCTCGCCAAAAAGCGGCGTCTGACCCTGCCGATGATCTGGAAGCTGAGCCAGCGCTGGAAGATTCCGGCCGAGGCGCTGGTGGCGCCCTATCGGCTGGCAGGCGAAACCCGCCGAAATCCGCCGGCTGGTCCCTCCTCCAGAAAGGCCGCTTGAGCGAATGGGTGCGATGTCTCAGGTGCCGGCGGCCGTCTGCGCCGGCCGCCAGCGCAGCAGGTAGGATTGCAGCCGGCGCACCAGGCTCGACAGGATGACGCCCGCGACCATCAGGACGAACACCGCGACCATCATGCCGGCGGCCTCGCCGCGGGCTTCCGCCTCGATGATCATGCGGCCGATGCCGTGCTCGGCGCCGATGAACTCGCCGACGATCACGCCGATCAGCGAGAAGGAGATGGCGGGCGACAGCGAGGCGAACAGCCAGGCCATGGTCGAGGGCACGATCACCGTGCGCGTCACCTGCCATTCGCTGGCGCCCAGCAGGCGGGCGGCGTTGATGTGGTCGCGGTCGACCGACCGCGCGCCCTCGAAGGTGTTGAAGAACACCAGGAAGACCACGACCAGCCAGGCGGTCACCACCTTGGACGCGTCGCCGATGCCGAACGCGAGGATGATGATCGGCGCCAGCGCGATGCGCGGGATCGAGTTGAACGCGGTGATGTAGGGATAGAAGATCTCGCTCAGCCGGTCGGAGCGGCCGAGCAGCAGGCCGAGCGCGAAGCCCGAGCTGACGCCGGTGAGGAAGCCCCACAGCGTGTTGCGCAGCGTGACGTAGGTGGCGATCCAGAGATTGTTCTCCGACTTGCCCATGCAGCGCGCGAAGGCGCCGTCGGTCGCGAAGGTCCAGGCGCCGTCGCGGCCGACCAGGCAGCTCATCGCCAGGAACTGCTGGAAGATCGCCGACGGCTTGGAGACGAAGTAGGGGTCGAGCAGGTCCGGCACCAGCCAGGGCAGCCGGTCGTGGAACGCCCAGCCCCATTCCCAGATCGCCAGCGCGCCGAGACCGATGGCGATCTGCCACAGCAGCGTCGAGACGCGCCTCATTCGCTGCGTCCCTTTGCGAACTCCTCGCCGAGCGAATGCCAGATGCGCGAGAACAGCTCGGCGTATTGCCGCGTCTCGCGCAGCGCCACCGCATCGCGCGGACGCGGGAAGTCGACCCGGAAGTCCTGCTTCACCCGGCCGGGCCGGGCAGACAGCAGGATGATGCGGTCTGCGAGCGTCAGCGCCTCGCCGAGATCGTGGGTGACGAACAGCACGGTCTGGCGCTGGCGCTCCCACAGGCCGAGCAGCACCGAATGCATGTCGAGCTTGGTGTGGGTGTCGAGCGCGCCGAACGGCTCGTCCATCAGCAGGATCTCGGGCTGCGAGATCAGCGTGCGCATCAGCGACACCCGCTGGCGCATGCCGCCCGACAGCGAGGAGGGATAGAAGCGCGCGAAGCCGTCGAGCCCGGCCTGGCGGATCGCCTCGGCGACCCGCGCCTTGCGCTCGGCGGGGGGCACGCCCGCGAGCTCGAGCGCGTAGCCGACATTGTCCTCGACCGTGCGCCACGGGAACAGCGTGTCCTTCTGGAAGACGTAGCCAACATGACGCACCGGCCGGCCGAAGGTCACCGGCGCGCCGTCGACCTTGATGGCGCCGCCGCTGGGCGCGATCAGGGTCGCGACCATGTTCAGGATCGTGCTCTTGCCGCAGCCGGACGGCCCGAGCAGCGCCACGAACTCGCCGTCGCCGATGCGGAAGGAGGCATCGTCGACCGCGACGACCTCGCGGCCGTTGGCGATGAATCCCTTACGCAGCCTGTCGATCTCGATGCGGCAGCGGCCTGCCGCTGCCTCAGGCGGGGTACTTGGCATGCGCCGCCTTGAGGAAGCGGTCGTCGACGGCGTCTTCCATCCGGATCGGCTTCAGACCCGTCAGCTCGCCGTACCAGACCTTTCCGCCGCGCGCCCAGGCGTCGGCGTCGATCAGGCCATTCCAGTCGCCGACGTCCTTCAGCTCGCCGATCTCGAGCAGGTTGGCTTCCCGGGAGGTCGAGCCGACGAAGCGCTCGATGACGCCCAGGATCGTCTCCGGGCTGCTCGCCTTGATGAACTGCACCGCGCGCCAGATCGCGTTGGTGAAGGCCTGCACCTTCTCGGGCTCCTTCTCGATCGTGGCGACGAGGCAGAAATTGGCGTTGACCGGCACCGGCCCGCCGATCACCGCGTTCCAGATCTTCTCGTCGCTCGGCGCGTAGATCACCTTGCCCCAGCCGTTCTTCTCGGCCTCCGTGGTCACCGAGATCGCGCTGGACAGCACGTCGATCTGCCGGCTCTTCAGCGTGCCCAGCATGGTGTCGACGTTGCCGACGCCGACCCAGGTCACCTTGTCCGCCAGATCTATGCGCTCCATGAAATAGTGCGACCACAGATGCGAGGTGCCGCCGAGCGAGGAGACGCCGACGATCGCGCGCTTGCCATCGGGGCGCTTCCAGGCGGCGAGCTTCTGCATCGTGTCGATGCCCTGGTCGAACAGGTCCTTGCGCACGGCGAAGCGCACGCCCGGCGCGCGCCGGTCGACGGTGTTGAGCGCCCGCGCCGGGCGGCCGTTCTTGTTGAGCTGCAGGACGTGCAGGATGTCGGCGATCGCGAAGTCGCCCTGGCGCGAGGCCAGGATCTCGCGCGTCTTCACGCCGCTGCCGCCCTGGATCAGCTTGAAGTCGTAGCCTTCGTCCTTGAAGAAGCCCTTCTCCATCGCGACGAACTGGACCTGGTAGGTCGGCACCGCCACGGGATAGACGCCCGAGCCGGTCTTGCCCTGCGCCCAGGCGCCTCGTCCGGCGGCGAACGCCGGCGCGGCCGCCACCGCGCACACGATCTCACGGCGCTTCATCACAAAAGCCATGCTGTGCTCCGTCCGTCGCTTCCTCGCGCGCCGCAGGCTCTCGTGGCCGGCTTGCGCGATGCGCTACCCCATCACCTTTCGGGGCGCGCGACAACAGTCATGGCTGGGGGCGCGTCCCTCCAGCAACGCGTCATGCGGTGCGGAAACGCCCGACGAAATTGCACCACTGGAGAGACGCGCCCATGGACGCCAACTTTGCCGGAAATACAGCGTGTGAATCTTTCCAGCTGATGTCATGCCGCTGGGAGCGCGGCTCTCCAGAGCCGCTCTTTAACTTTGGTGTTGCGCCATCCCATGAGCGGCTCTGGAGAGCCGCGCTCCCAGAAATGAATAAATGCGCAAGCTCTGATGAACGGAGCGAAGCGGAGTGTCTCGAGATGAGGTGGAATTGTAGCGACAGACAACATGGTCGGCGCCTATGAGGGGCGCTCCCCGAGCGAAAGACTACTGCTTCCGAGACTCTTCCTGGCCCCAGCCCTTCTTCTCGGCATCGAAGAAGGAGGAGAAGACCTTGCGGATCGTGCTCTCGCCGATGTCGCGCGTGATGAACACGACGCGGCTCTTGCGGTCGTCGCCTTCCGGCCAGGCGTCGAGCGTGGCCGGCGGGTGGAAGACGTGCTGCACGCCGTGGATCACTACCGGCTTGTCGGTGTCCTTGACGTTCAGGATGCCCTTCATGCGCAGCAGGTCGGGGCCGCGATAGGTCACCAGCGCGTCGAACGCCGCGGCCACCGTCGACCAGCTCATCGGCTCGTCGAAGGTCATGCAGAAGGAGCGGATGCGGTCGTCATGACGGTTGACGTCGTGCGGATCCTGCTCGCCGTGCCCATGGGCGTGGTCGTGGGAATGGCCGTGATCGTGACCATGCCCGTGATGATGGTGGCCATGCGCGTGGTCATGGCCGCCCTCATAGGCCTCCGCCTGCAGCCACTTCTTCACATCGGCGCTCTTGGTCTCGGGATTGTAGAGGCCGGCATTGAGGATCTGGTTGGGATCGATCTCGCCCGTCGCGACCTCGTGGAAGGGGGCGCCCGGATTGAGATGCTGCAGGCGATGCTTCAGGTCCGCGAGCTTCGGCGCGTCGGCGATGTCGACCTTGGTGAGCAGCAGGCGGTCGGCCACCGCGGCCTGCTTCACCGCCTCCTCGTGATTGTCGAGCGTGCTCGCACCGTTCACGCCGTCCACCGTCGTCACGACGCCGTCGAGGCGGTAGCGCGACGCCAGAAGCGGGTCGGTCATCAGCGTGTGCAGGATGGGCGCGGGGTCGGCGAGGCCCGTGGTCTCGACCACCATGCGCTTGAACGGCGAGACTTCGCCGCGCGAGCGCTTCAGGAACAGCTCGCTCATGGTGCGCACCAGGTCGCCGCGCACCGTGCAGCACAGGCAGCCCGAATTGAGCGTAACCATGCCCTCGTCGTTGGACTTCTCGACCAGCAGGTGATCGAGGCCGATTTCGCCGAACTCGTTGATGATCACGGCGGTGTCGGCCAGCTCGGGCCGGCGCAGCAGCTTGTTGAGGAGCGTGGTCTTGCCGCTGCCCAGGAAGCCGGTCAGCACGGTGACGGGGATGCGTTCTTCGGCGGCGGTCTGCGTGTCGCTCATGTCCACTCCGTTCAGGCCCGCCAGAAGCGTTCGGCCTCCTTGAACTGCTTCCACGCCTGGCGGAGCTTCTGCCGCCGGCGCTTGTCGCCGGTGGCCGCTTGCCGGGCGAGCATACGCAGCGGCAGCTCGACGTTTTCCGACGGGCGCGCCGCCACGGCGATATCGTCCAGCATCTGGCCGGCCACCGCGCGATCGTTCATGGCACCGAGCGCGCCCTGCAGGCGCGTTGCCGCCTCGATATAGGCGCTCGTCCCCGCCGAGGCAAAGGCCGGCCGCAGGAAGCCCGCCGCATAGCGCAGCTTCTTGATGGCGATGCGCAGCTCATGCAGCTCTTCATCGTCGAGGCTCTTGAGATGCTGTCCGCGCCGCTCGACCTTGCCGTGACGCCGGTCGAGCAGGGCTCGGCCGAAGTCTTCCAGCCGGTCCGAGGGGGTGCTGGGTGGGGCCTCTACGAAGGCGAGGAGCTGGCCCTCGAAAGCGTCGTAGCGGGCGCCCGACAGGGCCGTCCTGGCCCGGTCGTAGTGCAGCCGCGCGAGGCGGGAGGCAATGCGCTTGACCTCGATCGGCACGTCCTGCGCTGTTTCCGTCAGGAAGACGTGCAGGTCGCGGGCCGGCCCGCATTCGCCCGCCAGCCATTTGGCCTCGGCCGCGAGCGCGCGGATGACGCGGCTCTCGGCAGGATCGTCAATCGCACTGCGAAACAAGCTGAGTGCGGCACGCAGGCGGCGCAGGGCCACACGGGTTTGATGGATGCCGACCGGCCGACGGCCGGCCAGCACGATCGCGCGGTTCTTCAGGAGATCGGCATGGCATTCCGCCACGATCTGCCGCAGCGCCGCCTCGGGCGGGGTGTCGGGGGATAGCGGAGGCATGCCCGGGCGAAACTAGCGGCCAAAGACCGTCGGGCAACCGCAATCGCCGGCGATTTTGTGAAGGTTTTATGTCATCCCGCGCTCCCGGCGGTGCGCGGGGGTGTCTTTCCGGTAGCGGCTGGCAGGCCCGCTGTCCTAGAGTCGGCCCATGAGTATCGATGCGGCTGCCTTCAAGAAGGGCATGCGTCACCTAGCGGCGAGCGTGACCCTGATCACCACCCGTCACCGCGACCTGCGCGGCGGCCTTACCGCCACCGCCGTCTGCTCGGTTTCCGCCGAGCCGCCCCAGATCCTGGTCTGCGTCAACAAGACCGCCTCGGCGCACGATCCGATCGCCGACGCCGGTTTCTTCTGCGTCAATATCCTGAGCCCCGGCCATCGCAAGATCGCCGAGCGCTTCGCCGGCATGGACGGGGTCGAAGGCGACGAGCGCTTCCACGACATGGGCGAATGGTCGAGCCTGTCGACCGGCGCGCCGGTGCTGAAAGGCTGTCCGGTATCCTTCGACTGCCGCCTGGTCACCAAGGTCGCCGCCGGCACCCACACGATCTATATCGGCGAGATCGTCGATCTGGTGCTCGATCCGGCGGCCCACGCCCTGCTCTATGCCGACGGCAACTTCGTGCACGGCGAACTCCTGAAGAAGGCCGCTCAAGCCGCCTAGCGCGCGGCGGCGTAACCCATTATGGTCCGCCGCCGCCGGATGGGGCGTAGCCAAGCGGTAAGGCAGGGGATTTTGATTCCCCCATTCCCAGGTTCGATTCCTGGCGCCCCAACCAGCGGCATGTCCTATAGGGGCCGCCGGAATGTCAGCATCGCGCCCCGAATCTTGTAGTCGCCCATGTCGTGAAGCCTCGGGTTGCGGGTGACGACAACTGGCTCGAAACCCGGCAATTGCGTCGCGAAGAATTCCTCGGGCCACGCCCAACCTAGCGCCTCATAACGCACGAGAGGGTCGTGAAGATTCACGTTGAATGACAAGATCGCTCCCGGCTTTGCCGCGATGGCCGCCAGATTCTGGAACATCTGCGGTACGCTGTCGGGATGCACGTGCATCACGACTGCGTGGGCAAACACGAAGTCGGCCCGGAATGCGCAAGCCTCGGTCACGGATTCCTCGGTGATGACCGCCATCCGGGGTTGCTTCTCGTCAATCAGGGCTTGGCCGATGTTGGCTGCTCCCATTTCATAAAAGTCGGATATCACGTCCAGGCCAAGGAAGTTGCCGGTGTCCAGCAGCTTGATGAAATGGCCCGCGAGCCGAAGGCTGCCGCAGCCGTATTCGACGACTCGATGGGACGGTTTCAAGCCGGCGATCTTGATCAGCCGTTCAGCCTGCTTTGCTCCCGTATACCAGAAGTCGGTAATTCCATTGGTGACGATATTGTTGCCAAGGCTGTTGTGCGGGAGGCCCTGCCGAACCCATTTCGCTTGTCGCCGTGTCCAGAAAACGGAATGGTCGGCGTCGGGATGCCTCTTCCTGTGCTTGTCGAAGTCGTCATCGATCTCGAATCTGTTGCTCAAGCGTCACGCTCCTTTCCCTGCCTCTGGATCTCCCGAGCTACGCCCTGCCGACAAAAAACTCGAACCTCAGCGCGCTGATATGGTCGCACTCGATCACGGTGTCGGCCGCCATTCCAGCCTCGCTCATCCACCGCAGCACCGATCTGCGGTCGAATTGGCAATCCGTTATGCCTGTCGTGCCATCGCTCAGCTTGGGCGAATAGGGCTCGCTCTTCAGCGCGTTTCGATTGCGCACCCTGATTGGCTCGGCAAAGTCACCGACTCGAGGGGGCATGACAAAGAAGAACGCCGTCCCTCCGCGCTTCAGCACGCGGCGCACCTCCTGGAAGACGAGCCACGGCGTGTCGATGTAGTCGAGTACGCAAATCGCGAAGAAATAGACAAACGATCTGTCCGCAAAACGGGACAAGTCGTTTATATCGACACCGACGACACAGTGCGGGTCGCCATGGTCCCCGTGTAGCGAGACATGGGTGATGGCCGAGAAGTAGCGATGGTAGAGCGGGAGTTGCTGAGGGCCAGCGGCGGCAACAAGGACTGGACTGGAGCGGCGAATGAACGGTGACCCCCGAAGCAGAAGGGTGGCGAGGGCACGCGTGCGGCCGGAAACGCCGCATGTCGCGCAAGTCCCCTCATAGTACTCGCCTGCCTTGTTCGGCTTCTGAGGAATGAAGCCGCCCGGTTGGACTATCGGAGTGAGACCTCGGCGGATCGCCGTCGCTATAGAATCATCACAAACTGAGCATGCCATCGCAAGAACGTAGTCCCGGATCGCGATCGAGGCCAGTGCCCGGCGTGTCGAAGGCAAGGAAGAGCCCGATGCCCTCCTTCCTCCGCTGACGCCGTAGACTAAAGGAAGTACCTGCTGATCTGGTCGAAGGTCTGTCCAGCGGCCTCCTCGATGAATGCCCTTTCCGCAGGAGAAAGATGGTGTTGCGCACGATCCAGAGTCGCCTTGTCAATCTTCAGGATCGGCGCAAAGCTCGAATTTGATTCTATCGGCATCCCGTTAAAGGTTGATTGGCAGAGCGTGGATGCATATCTCAAGCCGAGAAACTCGACGATCTGCTTCATGGTCTGCTCAGTGTCTTGGATGAGGCGTTCGAACGAGATGACCGCTACGCGTTCCGGCCAGCGGCGCTTTACCTCCGCGGTGTTTTCGGCGTTGGCCTTCCATTGCGAGATCGCGTCATCGATATTTCCATACAACTGCACCGAGTGTCGCCTGGCGGATGCATACCATGAGGCTGGCGCGCGCACGGTCGAGATGATGAATCCGTCAGGATAGTCCCCGAAGAACTTGCTCGCCTCGTCGGTCCAGTTGATGCGCTTTGCATGGGCAACGACGAATCGCTTCGCTCCGTAGCGGCGCTGATAGTCCAGCCAGCCGGTGAACACGGACGAAAGATAGGCATCCAGGACCTGCCGCTGACTGGGCCGATCAACGAAGCCGATGTTCTTGATGAAGGCCTCGAATTGCATCTCGACCGAGAATGCAAAGGGAAGGCGGATGGCTCCCGGGGCGCCGCCGCTGTAGTGCGAGAAGCCTTCCATCGTGTACTGGCGAAAATGATGCGCCCGGGCAGAAAACAGCCAAGCGAAGCATCGCACGGGATCGAAGTCGGTGAGATCGAGCGTCGGCCATCGTGTGTCGGAAACGGGATCGAAGCTGAGCTCGCCAGGGTAGGTCAGGCACTGGGCGTGGTGGTCGAACAGCCGCCCCATAAGGGTGCCTCCTGAGCGCTGTATCTGCGCGAAGAGCACGAGAGGCCTGGCAGGGACCGGTTCGACAGCACCCGCGAATGTTGCAAGTGAACGGCCTGTGGAAGTCAGATGGCGATAGCTGTCGAACTTTTTCTTGGAGCACTTGTCGCGGACCCAGCTCTGGATTGCGGGCTCCGATAGCTTTGCGAACTGCGACATGGGTTGCGCTTTAGGCATTGGACGAAGGGAAGGATGTGAAGGGAAAGGCAATCGGAACGAGCCATGCCATGCACTACGCGGGCATTCTGCGCGGCGCCACCGCAGCCGGCAAGGACCGACAAGAGGCGCCAGCGTGAGAACGAGCCGACCGCCGCGGTGGCGATCGCGTTGGCGTCGTCGTCGACTTGCCCCATGCCCTCGTATTGCACGCCCTGTTGCCCTCCTTGCGGAGAGGACGATCGCCAAAGTAGGAGTTTTCAGGTTGGATGCGCCGCTACTGGCCGAAGGAGGACCTCATGGGCTGTGCCGTTTGCGACGAGGCGGTGCGAGCAGCCATACGAGAGGGCAATGTGCTGCCAATGACCGACGGTGCGTTCTTGCCGCAAAGAGCGAAGGACGGCAGCTACACCGAGGGACTGTGTTCCGTCTGCCGAGCGAGGGGCCGGACGCGTGCGCTGGCCACGCTGCTGACGCGCAGCGCGCCGTTGATCGCAAGCGATGCACCCACTCTCATCGCTTCTGCCGACGAGCACCAGCTACCCGTCTATCGCCGGCACTTCACCAACCTCACGCACATCTCCCTGTATGGCAATTTTGGTGACCCGTCCTGCATCATGGGAGTGGATCTTCGCGATTTGAGTCGCTTTCCGGATGGACACTTTACGTACTTCTTCGCTGTCTGCGTGCTCGACTACATCCCGGAGGCTCTGCAGGTCTTCAGCGAGGCCCATCGTGTGCTCAAACGTGGTGGTGCGGCAATCTTCAATCTCATGCCTGTCCGCGTCGGCGACTTTGCTCAACCCGTGACCATTCGTAGCCACAATGCGCTGAAGCACGAGGCGTATGTTCCAGCGATGGCGGACGGCACGACGGGAATTCCGGATTGCCGTTTCGATCGGCGGTCGCTGCTGAACTGGATGGCCGAGGCGGGCTTCGACGTCGACCACTTCTTCATAAAGGACCATTTGAGCGAGCTGAGATTCGGCTTTTTCACGGGCCGCGCTTGACATCTCCTGTTCCCGCGCGACCGTCGATCGAGCTTGGCGACCGCCGGAACTCGAGTATTCCGGTGGTGCTGCCTTCGCCGCCGGGTGGGTACGCTTTTTCATTGTGAACCGCGAGAAGCTCGAGGGGCGCAAGCGCTTCCCTGATGAAGTCCAGGGGCCAAGCCCAGCCGAAGGGATCGAAGCGCCTCGGCCACGGCGCCATCCTCGCATCGAACAGAAGGCGTGCGCCGGGCTGGAGGGCCAGCGTGCTCAGCCGTTGGAAATAGACTTCGATTTCCGCCGGCCTGACATGAAGAGCGACATTTATCGACATCACCACGTCCGGCCTGAAACGGGCCGCCTCGACGACGGTTTGCTCATCGATCACGCGCAATGTCGGCTGCTTGAGCGCGCGTAGCTCGACGCCGAGCATCTCCTCTCCGAGCGCGAGAAACTCCGGCAGCACGTCCATTCCGAGATAATGGCCGGGCTGTAGAAAGCTGATCGTATGGTAGCCGATACGCAGCGAGCCACAGCCGAAGTCGACGATGCGCATTTCGGGCGTCAATCGCAGCATCCTCCGGTAAGCTTCGAAAAGCTTTGCTCCGACGTCTCGCCTTGCTCCCAGGGTCACATGAGTGCCTTTGCGGGCTAACGGAGCCATGCAGTCGGCGTAGAACCTTGCGAATGTCAGAGCTTGATTTTCGGCCCTCGCCTGAGCGAACAGGCGATCCGTCTCCTCGAAGGTTGCCATCGGCCCACCGTCCCATTGATGCCGTGTGCCGCAAGGAACGCGGCCCTCCGGACGAAAGATCGTCACGGGCCTGCTGGGTCGCCGAATGGACAGCCACAGCAAAATTCGGCGCCCGAGCTTTCGCCCGGGCGCCGAAGCCCGCTAGCCGCGGCACATCGCGCAGATCTTGTTGCCGTACGGGTCGCGCAGGTAGGCGAGATAGAGCTTCATGCCACCGCCCTCGCGCCAGCCCGGCGGATCCTCGATGCTCTTGCCGCCGGCGGCGACGCCGGCGTCGTGGAACGCCTTCACCTTCTCGGGGGTGTCGCAGGCGAAGCCGATCGTGCCGCCGTTGGCATGCGTTGCCGCCTTGCCGTCGATCGGCTTGGTCAGGCCGAACATGCCGGCCGAGGTGCGATAGAAGACGCGTCCCTTCGGATCGCTCTTGCCTTCCGGCACGCCGATGGCGCCGAGCGCGGCGTCGTAGAACTTCTTCGACGCGGCGACATCGTCCGCACCGACAAAGACGTGACTGAACATTGGGTCCTCCTTTGTGTTCAACGGGAGGACTTTAGTCCTGCGGACGTTCACCGCACCAGCGACACGTAAAGCTGCTTCATCATCCTGTAGAGCGGCGTGTCCTGCTTGGCGAAGCGGGTGAGGAAGTTGCGCGACTGGTCCTCCAGCGCGTTGATGAAATAGTCGATCCCCGCCCGGCGGCGGTATTCGGCGAGATACTTCTCGACCTCCGCCTCGGTCTCCGCGCCGCCGTTGTCGCCGTACTTGGCGACGTGATAGTTGAACTCGCCCGGCGCCTCGTTCAGCGACTGCAGCCCGTGCAGCGTCGTCTTCATGAAGTTCCCGATCAGCAGGTCGTCGAAGATGCGGTAGTCGATGCAGGTCATCAGGCTGCCGCGCGGCACCTCGAAGGTGACGCCGCGATCCTTGCGGCCGTCCATCCCGATCGTGTGCTCGCGCCCGCCTACCCTGAAGGTGACGAAGCCGAGGAACTTCCGCACCGCCTCCTTGCGCGCGAAATAGGCTTCGATGGCGGCAACGTCCTTCGGCTCGAGCTGGTCGGACCAGTTGTCGCCGAAATCCGTCGCGGGACGGGGCGTGCCCACGACCAGCTCCTCGTGCGGCGGCGTCTCGACGGCGCCGCTGTGGCAATCGATGGCGGAGAAGGGCGGGACGAACTCGATGTCGGGCGAGAGGCCCTTCTCGAAGGCGTCGAACGGCGTGGTGTAGGCCTGCGCCCACATCGAGTCCTCGCGCTGGTACTGGTGGAACGACGAAAACGGCAGGACCGTCCGCGCGCCCGTGGCCTTGCAGAGATTGTTGAGCTGGGCGCCGACCGAGGGCTTTCGCGCCGCGCGCGGCACGATGAAGCTGCCGTCCTCGCGGAAGAGGTGGATCATGTCGGCATCGCCGTAGCCCGACAGCGGCAGGACGCAGGCGTGCTCGTAGTTGCGCGTTATGCTTCGGATGTAGCGCGAGCAGTCCCGCGTTCCGGCGTCGTTGAGGTTGATGAAGAGCCGGCCGCAGACGTCGATCAGCAGGACCGAATCCTGGATCTTGGTCGTGATGCAGTGGATCTTCACGTTGTCCGAGAGCGGCACCCATTGCCGGTCGGGCAGGACGGTGACATCGAAGCCGTTCGGCGAGACGTCCTTGTAGATGCGGCTGCCGACATGGTCGGCCAACAGGATCTTCTTGCCCTTGAACCGTTCGATGCTGGTCGGGTTCAGGTGGTCGGGATGGCCATGCGAGAACCAGATGTAGGGACAGGCGGCGATGTCGTCCTTGAGGGTGCGCGGGATACGGTGCGAGAGGACCCAGCTGCCGAAATAGGCCGGCTCCTCGTCGCCGATCCACGGGTCGGTCGCCAGCAGCGGCGCATCGTCGTAGACGATGATCGTCGCATTGCCCGTCGTGGCGATCTTCTGCATTCGATGATCCTGCGCTGTCCGGCCCCGGCAGGACGGGGCTTCCCTCGTCCACCGTCCTCCTTCATCATCGTCATTGTCGCACCTCCGGTGCAAACGCTCAATTTGGAGTTCTGCCTTGACGACGCCTTGGGGGGGTCGTTTCTCGCGCAAGTATCTCGAAGGTGCCGCCTCGGTCCTCTGGAAGATCCTGCGGGTCCACGTCCAGGAAGCGCGCACCTTTCGCCGCTTCCCGATGCGCCTGCAGCTGACGCCGTCCGTCGAGCCCGGGCTGCGGGTGGTGCTGTACGGCCTGCCCTACGGCGACTGGAACGCCACCCTCTCCGATCGCAAGCTGTGGCAGGATCTCGGCGTGGTGTCGGAGCTGCGTCGCATTCCCGGCTTCCGCTGGCTGCTGCCCTGGTCGTCGGAGCGTACCGTCCTCATCCCGATGAAGACCGAGCACACGGTCGATGCGCCGCGGCGCTACCGCACTCTCATCCCCGACAGGCGCTCGGCGCTCATCCTGGGCGACAAGGATGCCTTCCAGGCCTACATGGCCGAGAACGCGCTGATGGCCTACACGCCGGCGACCTATGCGAGCGCCGGCGCGGCGGCCTTCCCCTGCGTGGTCAAGCGGCTCGACCTCTCCGCCAGCGTCGGCGTGGAGATCGCCACCTCGCGCGCCCATCTCGACGAGATCCTGCAATCGGGGCTGTTCAGCGGTCATCCGTACCTGCTGCAGGCGCTGGTGCCGGGCGTGCTGGAATACGCCACCTTCTGCGTGTGCGACGGCGGGCGCATCCTGTGGGATTGCACCTTCGTCTCGACCATGGGCGGCCCGGCGGTGATCAAGAACGAGGACAACGGCAAGAATCGCCGGATCGTGGCCACGCCGGCCGAGGTGCTGAAGCAGTTCGAGACGGTGCTGGCGCCTCTGAAATATCGTGGACCCTGCGTGATCGACTACAAGATCGCCACGGACGGACGGGTGCAGATCTTCGAGATCAATCCGCGCCTCGGCGGGACGTTGCTGATGAAATCCAACGCCGGGCTGCTCCGCGAGGCGCTGGGCCATATCCTCGCGGCGGCGCGTTAGACGATGGCCGGTCACGATGTCATCGTCGTCGGCCTTGGCGCGATGGGCGCTTCGGCCTGCTGGCAACTCGCCCAGCGTGGCGCCTCGGTGCTCGGGATCGACCGGTTCCATCCGCCGCACGCACATGGCTCGACGCACGGCGACACCCGCATCACGCGCCTGGCCTGCGGGGAGGGGCCGCACTACACGCCGTTCGCCGAGCGCTCGCACGAGATCTGGAGATCGCTGGAAGAGCGGACCGGGCGGTCGCTGTTGCGCCAGAACGGAATCCTGATCGTCGCCGGCGCCGGCAAGATCGCGCCGAGCCATGGTGTGCCGCAGTTCCTGGAGGCGACCGTCGAGGCCGCGCGGGCGTGGCGGATCGATCACGAGATCCTTGCCGGTGGCGAGATCGCGCGGCGCTTTCCCGCTTTTGGCGTCACCGACGGCGACCGCGCCTATCACGACCGGCTGGGCGGTTATGTCCGTCCCGAGGCTTGTATCGACGCGCAACTCGGCGAGGCGCGCGCGCTCGGCGCCGAGCTGCGGATGAACGAGACGGTCCTGTCCTTCCGGCAGGTGCCCGGCGCGGTCGAGGTGACGACAACGGCCGGCACCTGGCGCGCTGCGCAGCTGATCCTCGCGGCCGGGCCGTGGCTGCCGCGCTTCCTCGAGCCGGCGTTGGCGCGGCAATTCGGCGTGACGCGCCAGGTGCTCTACTGGTTCCGCGCGCGAAGCCCGGCCGATCATGCCGCCTTCGCCCCCGAGCGCTTTCCCGTGTTCATCTGGCAGCCGTCGGGCGTGGAGGGCGTCTTTTACGGCTTCCCGGCGGTGGGCTCGTTCGAGGAGGGCGTGAAGATCGCGACCGAAGGCCACGACGTCGTCGATCCCGACACGGTCGATCGCACCGTGTCGCCGCACGAGATCGAGGCGATGAGCGGCACGTTCGGCCGCTTCCTCCCGGGCCTGTCGGCGGACTGCGTCAAGGCCCGGGTCTGCCTCTACACCGAGGTCAATGCCGCGCGCTTCATCCTCGATCGCCTGCCCGGCCATGACCGCATCATCGTCGCCTCGCCCTGCTCGGGGCACGGCTTCAAGCATTCCGGCGGCGTCGGCGAGGCGCTGGCGCAGATGGCGATGGGCGAGACGCGGATCGTGCTCGGCCGCCATGTCGTCGACATGGCGCCCTTCGCCTTCCGGCCCGGCGATCCGCCCTGGCAGGCGTAGGCCGCGAAAGGCCTACTGTCCCTTGAACACCGGCGGGCGCTTCTCGGCGAAGGCGCGCCGCGCCTCCTTGGCATCCTCGGAGCTCTGCAGGATGCCGCCGGCATTCGAGGTGAGGACCATCGTCGTCTCCAGCGAGCTGTCGAGCGCGGAGCGCATGATCCGCTTGCCGACCCACTGGACCAGCGGCGGCACGGCGATGATACGGCGGCACAGCGTGCGGGTGGCCTCTTCGAGCTGTTCCGACGGGACGAGGTGGTTGAGGATGCCCCAGGCGAGCGCGCGGTCGGCATCGAGCTCGCCGGTGTAGGCGAACTCCAGGGCGCGGCCCAGCCCGACCATCTTCGGCAGGTAGTACGAACCGCCGTTCTCGATGATCTGTCCGGCATTGTGGTAGGCCACGAACCGCGTCTTCTCGCAGCCCATCCGGATGTCGCAAT
>CAMFJT010000006.1 GCA_945957125.1 uncultured Rhodospirillales bacterium
CCGCGAGGCGTGGCGCCGGGCGCTGGCTCCCGATCTCGCCGCCCGGCCGGGCGCCGGCGCGTCGGCCGGCGGCATCGTGCGCACGGCGATCGCCTTCGAGCCGCGCGACGGCCACCTCCATGTCTTCATGCCGCCGACCGAACGCACCGAGGACTATCTCGAGCTGGTCGCGGCGATCGAGGACACCGCCGAGGAACTCGGCCAGCCGGTATTCCTCGAGGGCTATCCGCCGCCCGGCGGCGATTCCCGCCTCAACCATTTCAGCGTCACGCCCGATCCCGGCGTGATCGAGGTCAACATCCATCCCTCGGCCGGCTGGCGCGAGGTCGTCGAGAAGACCGAGATCGTCTACGAGGAGGCGCGCACGACGCGGCTCGGCGCGCAGAAATTCATGATCGACGGCCGCCATACCGGCACCGGCGGCGGCAACCATGTCACGCTGGGCGGGCCGTCGGCCGCCGAGTCGCCGCTGCTGCAGCGGCCGGACCTGCTGAAGAGCCTGCTCGGCTACTGGCTCAACCATCCCTCGCTCTCGTACCTGTTCTCGGGCCTGTTCATCGGCCCGACCAGCCAGCATCCGCGCATCGACGAGGCGCGCAACGACGCCCTGCACGAGCTCGAGATCGCCTTCCGCCAGATCGAGCCCGGCCGCCAGACGCCGCCGTGGCTGGTCGACCGCATCTTCCGCAACCTGCTGGTCGATGCGACGGGCAACACGCACCGCACCGAGTTCTGCATCGACAAGCTGTTCACGCCCGACTCCGCGGCGGGCCGGCGCGGCCTGCTCGAGATGCGCGCCTTCGAGATGCCGCCGCACTGGCGCATGAGCGTGGCGCAGCAGGCCGTGCTGCGCGGCCTGGTCTCGGCCTTCTGGCAGCGGCCTTACGAGAAGCGGCTGAGCCGCTGGGGCACGCGGCTGCACGACGATTTCATGCTGCCGCACTTCGTCTGGCAGGATTTCTCCGACGTGCTCGACGACCTCAAGTCGGCCGGCTACCGCTTCGAGCCCGAATGGTTCGCACCGCATTTCGAGTTCCGCTTCCCGCGGATCGGCGAGATCGCGCAGCGCGGCGTCGAGCTCGAGCTGCGCCACGCGCTGGAGCCGTGGCACGTGCTGGGCGAGGAACCGGGCGGCGGCGGCACGGTCCGCTATGTCGACAGCACGGTCGAGCGGCTGCAGGTCCGCGCCGAGGGGCTGAACGACGCGCGCCATGTCATCGCCTGCAACGGCTGGCGCCTGCCGCTGCACGCCACGGGCAATGCGGGCGAGTACGTCGCGGGCGTGCGCTATCGCGCCTGGGCGGCCGCCAATTCGCTGCATCCGACGATCGGCGTGCATGCGCCGCTGATCTTCGACATCCACGACACCTGGAGCGGCCGCTCGATCGGCGGCTGCACCTACCACGTCGCCCATCCCGGCGGCCGCAACTACGACCGCATGCCGGTCAACGCCAACGAGGCGGAAGCGCGCCGCCGTGCCCGCTTCTTCCCGATCGGCCATACCGGCGGCCCGGCCCCCGAGCCACGCAGCATCGACAACCCCGAGCACCCGCTGACCCTGGATCTTCGGCGGGCCTGAACAGGTGCTTTCCCGTCGTTCCGAGCGGAGCGAAGCGTAGTCGAGGGACCTGCTCGCCCCGGCAGCGACCACATGAACAGGTCCCTCCACTACGCCTCGCTTCGCTCGGCTTCGGTCGGGACGACGGACTCTTCTTCCTCTCCCCCTAGCGGGGGAGAGGAACATCAGGTCTAAAGGGGCATATGGAATCGCTGCGCGGCCTGTCCTCCTCGCCGGCAAGTGCGTACGACGAGCTGGTCACCGGCCAGAAGTCGATCCGCTACCACTGGCAGGGCATCCTGAGCGTGATCCGCGCCCTGCCGGGCGGCGGCCTGAGCGAGCGTGTCGAAAGCGCGCGCCGCCAGCTCGAGGAGTCCGGCGCCACCGTCAACCTGCTCGACGATCCCGGCAAGCCGTCCTGGACGTTCGATCCCTTGCCCTTCGTCATCACCCCCGACGAATGGTCGGCGCTCGAAGCGGGCCTGATCCAGCGCGCCGGGCTGCTCGATGCGATGCTGGGCGATCTGTACGGTCCGCAGGCCCTGCTCGCCGAACGGCTGCTGCCGCCGATGCTGGTCCACGCCAACCGCCACTTCCAGCGTGCCTGCCAGGTCACCGACGGCAAGCCGCCGGTCCGTCATCTCGGGCAATACGCCGTCGACCTCGTGCGGCTCGGCGACGGCCGCTGGCACGTGCTCGCAGACCATACGGAAGTGCCGTCCGGCGTGGGCTATGCGCTCGAGATCCGCCGCGTCCTGGCGCGCAGCCTGCCCGAGGCCTTCCGCTCGATCCCGGTGCGTCATCTGCGCCCGTTCGTCGATCGCTGGCACAACGCGCTCGAGGGCCTGGCGCCGCCCAACGTGGCGCGCCCCAACATGGCGGTGCTGACGCCCGGCTCGCTGTCGGCAACCTACTTCGAGCACGTCTACCTCTCCCGTGCGCTCGGCGTGCCGCTGGTCGAAGGCGGCGACCTGGTCGCGCGCGACGGCGAGGTGCTGATCAAGACGCTGGCCGGCCTGCGCCCGGTGCACATGCTGCTGCGGCGACTCGATTCGGCCTTCGCCGATCCGCTCGAGCTGCGCGCCGATTCCGCGCTCGGCGTCACCGGGCTGGTGGAAGCGACGCGCAGCGGCAAGATCTCGCTCGCCAACGCGCTCGGCTCGGGGCTGGTCGAAACGCCGGCGGTGATGCCGTTCCTCGAGCGGCTGTGCCAGCGGCTGCGCGGCGAGCCGCTCAAGATCCCCTCGCTCGACGTGTGGTGGCTGGGCGAGCCGACCGCCTACGCCTTCGCCATGGCGCACCTCGATTCGATGATCGTGCGGCCCTGCCTCGGCCAGGACCGCGAGCCGATCGTGGTCGGCATGCTGGACCCGCCGGAGCGCAAGGCGCTGGAGCAGCGCATCGCCGCCCAGCCCGGCCAGTTCGTGGCGCAGTATCCTGTCGCCCCCTCGCTCAATCCCAGGTGGGACGGCCAGACCCTGGTGCCGTCGGCCGTCGTGCTGCGCTGCTTCGTGATCGCCGAGGGTGATGGCTATCGCGTGCTGCCCGGCGGCCTGGCGCGCGAGCCCGCGGGCGACACCGCGCTGCGGCAGCTCAGCCGCCTGAACGGCACGCTCAAGGACGTCTGGGTGCTCGCCGAGGATGCCGCCGACGTGCAGGTCCCGACCAGCCGGCGCTTCCACCAGCTCGCCGTCGATCGCGGCAGCGCGGACCTGCAGAGCCGTGTCGCCGACAACCTCTATTGGCTCGGCCGCTATATCGAGCGGCTCGACAACGGCGCCCGGCTGCTGCGCACCGCGGCAACGCGCGTCGCCCAAGGAGCGATCGGCATGCGCGAAGGCGTCGAGCTTCGCCTGCTCGGCCGGCTGATCGACCATGCCAACCTGATGCCCTCGCAGGCCGCGCTCGCGACGCCGGAGAGCACGGCCTTTCAGCAGGGCCTGATCACCGTTGCCTCCGAGCGACGCGGGCTCGCCACCGTGTTCGACAACATCCAGCGCCTGGCCGGCGCCCTGCGCGATCGCTTCTCGCCCGACATGACGGCGGCGTTCGGGCCGATGATGGGCGAGGTCCGCAACCGCCTGCTCAACGCGCGCGGCAACCTCGATCCGCTGCTGGCGGCGCTCGACGACATCGTGCGCTTCGTCGCCACGCTCTCGGGCCTCGCCCAGGAGAACATGACCCGCGGCACCGGCTGGCTGTTCCTCGATCTCGGCCGCCGCATCGAGCGCGGCCAGTTCGTGCTCGGCTCCGCGCTCGGCCCGTTCCAGCAGTCGCCGATCGACTGGGACGCCGCCATGCGCATCGCGCTCGAGCTGTGCGACAGCACGATCACCTACCGCACGCGCTATCTCGGCCAGCTCCAGCCGGCTCCGGTTCTCGACCTGGTGGTGCTGGACGACAGCAACCCGCGCGCCTTCGCCTTCCAGCTCCGCTCCATCGCCAGCCATCTGCAACGCCTGGGACAGGCCTCGGGCACCGTCGTGCCGGACCTGCTGATCTCGCTCGACGACGATCTCGACCGCGCCGTCCAGCTCTTCGGCGGCGAGGAGAAGTCGTGGCGGCACGAGGGGCTGGCGCTCGCCGTGCTGCGCGAGATCGCCGCCGACGGCCAGGACCGGCTGGAGGAGCTCTCGGAGGCGATCACGCGCGCCTATTTCAGCCACGTGCCGATCGCGCAGGCCGTCGGCTCGATGGCGTCGCTGGCGGCGAGCTGACCCGATGCACTATCTCCTGTCGCACCGCACGACCTATACCTACGCTAGCAGCGTCGACTCCGCGCACCACATCGCCCATCTGCGCGCCCGCCCGTTCGTCGGCCAGACGGTGACCTCGATCGGCATCGTCATCCATCCGGAACCGGACCTTGCCGTGCAGCATGTCGACCACTTCGGCAACCTGATCGACATCTACCGCATCGACCGGCCGCATCAGCGCTTCGACATCGAGGTGCGCGCCGACGTCGAGGTGAAGTTCCCCGATCCGCCGCCGGAGCACGAGACTCCGCCATGGGAGGAAATCCGCAAGGCGCTGGCCGGCGACGGCTTTCCGACGGCGATCGAGGCCAGCGAGTTCGTCCACGAATCGCCGCTGGTGCCGATCGACGATGCGCTGCGCACCTACGGCGCCGAATCCCTGACCGCGCAGCGGCCGATCCTCGAGGCGGCCCGCGAGATCACGCGAAGGATCAAGACCGACTTCGAGTATCACCCCGGCGCCACCGACATCTCGACGCCCCTGGCGGAGGTGTTCGAAGGCAAGGCCGGAGTCTGCCAGGACTTCGCGCACGTCATGATCGCCGCGCTGCGCGCGCACGGCCTCGCCGCGGGCTACGTGTCGGGCTACATCCGCACCGTCAGCTCGAAGGAGGAGGCCGCCCTGCGCGGCGCCGACGCCAGCCACGCCTGGGTCGCGGTGTGGTGCGGCGAGAAGGCCGGCTGGGTCCATCTCGACCCGACCAACGACCTGGTCGCCAGCCAGGACCACGTCGCCATCGCCTGGGGCCGCGACTTCTCCGACGTGAGCCCACTGCGCGGCGTCATCCTCGGCGGCGGCCGCCACGCCTACAGCGTGGCCGTGACACTCGTGCCGACGGGGTGAGGACGGCTGGAAGATGAATATTTGCCGGCCATCCGCGACTACAGCGTCGTCGTCGAACGCGAGGAGGACGGCTGGTACGTGGCGAGCGTTCCGAGCTTGCCGGGGTGGCTTGTCTGGAAGCTGGCGATACACCGACGCCCTTGGAGTTCGTTGGCGTTCAGCATGTGTCCATCGCCGCGTGATACGGCTCCCGGCAATTTCAGGCCGGGAGTTGGTGGCTGCGCTCGGACGCAGAGGCTTTCATGTTATTCGTGTCAAGGGTGCCAACGGGTGAACCGACGGCAGTGGCGTCACGATCATGTTCGTGTGCACTCGCAGGAACACGGCTATTCGATCGCCTCGTCCGCCCGTGCGACGAACGCCGGCGGCAGTGCGAGTCCCATCGCGCGGGCGGTGCGGAGGTTGACCACCAGCTCGTAGGTCGTGGGCTGCTGGATCGGCAGGTCGCCGGGCCTGGCGCCTTTCAGCACGCGGCCGGCGTAGAGGCCGGCCCAGCGATAGGCCTCTTCCCAGCGCGGGGAATAGCTCGCCAGCCCCCCGGCATCGGTGAAATCGCGATTGGGATAGATCGCCGGGACGCGCTCCCGCGCCGCCCAATCGATGATGCGCTGGCGCTGGGAGATCAGGAAACCGTCGATCGACACGGCGAGCGCGCCGGGCCTGTGCGTTGCGAGATCGGCCAGCACGCGATCGAGCTCGGCCACGGTCGCGGCCCGATCGACATGCAGTGCCAGGCCGAGCGCCGCCGCCGCGCGCTGCGCGTCGGCTTCCAGCTCGGACATCATGGCGCTGGTCGAGTTGACCAGCAGGGCGGCCGTCCCGATGTCCGGTCGCATCTCCTTCAGAAGGTCGAGGCGCTTGCCCTCGAGCGCCGCGGCGACGAGCATCGCGCCGGTCGCATTGCCGCCGGGCCGCGCCAGGCTGCCGACCAGCTTGAGCTTCACCGGATCGAAGCCGATGGTGAAGATGATCGGGATGGTCGAGGTCGCCGCCTGCGCCTCGATCGAAACCGGCGTGCCGCCGACCGCCATGATCAGGTCGGGCTTGCGCGCCACCAGCTCGGTCGCGAGTGCCTTCAGCCGGCCAAAGTCGCCGTCGGCCCAGCGATACTCGAACGTGACGTTCTGGCCCTCGACGAAGCCCTCTTCCTTCAGCGCCTCCTGGGCAACCCGGAGCAGGTGCGCGTCGGTGGCAAGCGAGCGGCCACTGAGATAGCCGATCACCGGCCGCCTCGTCGTCTGCGCGCGAGCGCCGTCGGCGAAGGCGACCGCACCGGAAGCGAGGAGCGCGCGCCGCGTCAGGCTCATCCGCCGAGGAACTCCTTGGTCCATCCCGTGTAGTCGGCCTCGCGCGTGACCCGTTTCATCAGCTCGGCGTCGGCGACGCCCTGCAGCTTGCCGGGCTGCACGCCCTCGCGCAGCGCCTTCAGCGTCTCGTAGGTCGCCTTCACGGCGGCGGCGAAGGGCTGATGGCCCTGCAGCGCGATGCGGACGCGGCGGGCGGAGAGATAGTCCTTGTCGGTCAGCTCGCCCGACACGCCGCCCAGGATGAGCGGCAGGGTCGTGGCCGCGGAGATCGCGTCGAGCTCGGCGCGGGTCCTGACGCCGACGAAGAACAGCGCGTCGACGCCGGCCGCCTCGTAGGCCTTGCCGCGCGCGATGGCGTCGTCGAGGCCGGTGATCTGCACCGCGCTGGTGCGCCCGGCGATCGCCAGCAGCGGATCCTGCCGGCCGGCGAGCGCGGCCTTCATCTTGCCGACACCCTCGGCGACGGTCGTGAGTCGCGGCTTGGTCGTGCCGAACGGCGTCGGTAGCTCGGTATCCTCGATGCTCATCCCGCCGATGCCGGCGGTCTCCAGCTCCTCGACCGTGCGCTTCACATTGAGCGCATTGCCGTAACCGTGGTCGGCATCGACCATCAGCGGCAGCTTGCCGGCGCGGTTTATGCGGTAGGCCTGCTGCGCGAACTCGCTCAGAGTCAGCACGATCAGGTCGGGCGCGCCGAGCACCGCCAGCGAGGCGACCGAACCCGCGAACATGCCGAGCTCGAAGCCGAGATCCTCGGCGATCCGGGCGGAGATCGCGTCATACACCGAGCCCGGATGAACGCAGCGATTGCCGTTCAGGACTTCGCGGAAACGCGTGCGGCGGTCGGTCCAGTGCATGGCGAAACTCCCAGGGTCATCGCATTTCGACGAGCGAATCGAGCCGTCTTCCGCTCTCTCGGTCGAAGGCGTAGCGTTCTTAGCACTGGCGGTCCAACGGTGCGACGGACCCGTCCTGACAAGAACAAGCGCCATTCGGGGGAACACAATGTTCGAGATACTCGACCGGCAGACACGTCTGACCGGCAACCAGAAGAAGATACTCGGCGCGGCGATCATCGGCGACGCGCTGGAATTCTTCGACTACTTCCTGATCGGCTTCGTGCTGGCCTTCCTGATCGGGCCGTGGAAGCTCACCTTCGGCCAGTCCGCGACCGTGCTGATGTCGTCGGGCATCGGCGCCATTCTCGGCGCCTACATCTGGGGCTGGGCCGCCGACCGGATCGGCCGCCGCAAGGTCTTCATCGGCACGGTGCTGAACTTCTCGATCGCCACCGGCCTGCTCTATTTCACGCCGGACAACGGCTGGGTCTACCTCACCGTCATGCGCTTCTTCGTCGGCTTCGGCGTCGGCGGCCTCTATTGCGTCGACCTGCCGCTGGTGCAGGAGTTCATGCCGAGCAGCAAGCGCGGCTGGGTCGGCGGCCTGGTGACCTGCGTCATCCCGCTCGGCGTGGGCCTCGGCGCGGTGCTTGGCGCCTTCATCGGACCGACCGAATGGCGCCTGCTGTTCGTGATCGGCCTGGCGCCGTCGCTGCTGGTGCTGCTGGTCCGTATCTGGGTGCCGGAATCGCCGTGGTGGCTGGTGCGGCAGGGCCGCTACGAGGAGGCACGCAAGTCGCTCGCCTGGGCCCTGGAAGTGCAGCCGAGCAGCCTGCCGATGCCCAACGCCTCCACCCTTCCGCCGGTGGCGGCGACGTCGTGGTTCGAGCTGTTCAAGTATCCGCGCAGCCTGCTGGTCTCCTGGCTCGGCAATGCCGGCGCCCAGACCGGCTCCTACGGCATCAACCTGTGGGCGCCTTCGCTGTTCGTGCTGCTGCTCAAGGTCACGCCGCAGGAAGCGTCCAAGATGTTCATCCTGCTGACGGTGACCGGCTTCATCGGCCGACTCTCCTTCTCCTGGATGTCGGACGTGATCGGGCGCCGCAAGGCCGGCGGGCTGCTGGGCATCGGCGCCGGCATCCTGACCATGGTCGCCGGCTACAACTACGACGTCATGTGGTTCGGCGTATCGGCCTTCTGGCTGATCCTGGCCGCGACGATGTTCTTCGCCGACGGCGGCTTCGCCATCGTCGGTCCCTACGCGGCCGAGGTCTGGCCGTCGCACCTGCGCACCAGCGGCATGGGTTCGGCCTACGGCTTCGGCGGCATCGGCAAGATCATCGGCCCGGTCGGGCTCGCGCTGATCGTCGGCTCCGGCAACTTCCTCAAGCCGGACGTACCCCTGCCGCAGATTCCGACGGCCTTCGTCTATCTTGGATGCTGGTTCCTGATGGCCGGGCTGGTCTACTATTTCATCGGCATCGAGACCAAGGGCAAGTCGATCGACCAGATCGACAAGGAACTGGCCGCCGCCAGCGCCCGCTGACCGAGAGAGGACGACGTGGACACGCTGATCCCGACTGCCGCCGAGCTAGCAGGCGACCCCGCCGTGGTCGCGCGTGCCCGATCCGTCAAGGCCGCCGTCGAGGCCGCCTCGAACACCATCGAGGAGACGCGGCGCCTGCCGCCCGACCTCCTCGACCGGCTGCATGAGCAGAAGCTCTTCCGCCTGCTCCTGCCGCGCTCCTCCAACGGCATCGAGACCGACCCGATCACATTCTTCCACGTGATCGAGACCATCGCGAGCGCCGACGCCTCGACCGCCTGGTGCCTGGGCCAGGCCGGCGGCTGCGCCATGTCGGCGGCCTATCTCGCGCTGCCGGTGGCACAGGAAATCTTCGGCGACGATCCCCGCGCCGTGCTGGCCTGGGGACCGGGGCCGAAGGTGAAGGCCGTGGCGTGCGAGGGCGGCTATCGCGTGACCGGCGTCTGGGCCTTCGCCTCGGGCGGCCGGCACGCCACCTGGCTCGGCGCGCATTGCCCGATCTTCCTGCCCGACGGCTCGCGCCAGCTCGACGAGCGCGGCCAGCCGGCCGAGCGCACCCTGCTGGTCCGCGCCTCGGACGTTCAGTGGACCGACATCTGGGACACGGTCGGCCTGCGCGGCACCGCTTCCGACCAGTTCGCCCTGACCGACCATTTCGTGCCGCACTCCCACGCGATGCTGCGCGACTACGCGCAGCCCGACAAGGAACGCCGCGAATCCGGCCCGCTCTACCGCATGTCGGCGATGACCTGCTACGAGACCGGTTTCGCCGGCGTGGCGCTGGGCATCGCGCGCGGCGCGCTCGACAGCTTCGTCGAAACGGCAAAGACCAAAGTGGTACGCGGCGGCAAGAGCCCGATCCGCGACAGCGCCGTGGTGCAGACCAACCTCGCACAGGCGGAGATCGGCGTGCGCTCGGCACGCGCCTACCTGCTGCAATCGGTCTCCGAGATCTGGCGGCGCGTTTGCGCCGGCGCGGAACTCGGCATGCCGGATCGCATCCTGATCCGCGGCGCTTCGACCAACGCCATCCACAAGGCGCGCGAGGCGGTCGATTTCGCCTACAACGCCGCCGGCGCGACGGCGATCTTCGGCAGCCATCCGCTGGAGCGGCGCTTCCGCGATATCCATACCGTGACCCAGCAGTTGCAGGGCCGGCTCAGCCATCTCGAAACCGTCGGCGCCTGGATGATGGGCGCCGATACCGATCTCACCTGGGTCTAAGGGAGCATTCCATGCCGCTTGGCGTTCTGCAGCATTTCACCATCGAGCCGTCCGACCTCGAAGCCACAAAGGCCTTCTATTGCGACGTGCTGGGCCTCGAGGACGGCGATCGGCCGCCGCTCGGCTTCCCGGGCTACTGGCTCTATTCCGGCGGCGTGCCGACCGTCCACCTTCTGGGCGAGCGCAAGCCGCGCGAGGGCATCGTCGTGCGCGGCACCGAGAAGAAGTTCGACGATACCGGCCGCTTCGACCACATCGCCTTCGCCGCCACCGACATCGAGGGCGTGCGCCAGCGGCTGAAGTCGAAGAACGTCAAGTTCCGCGAGCAGATCGTGCCGCGCACCGGCGCCGCGCAGATCTTCCTGTACGACCCCGACGGCGTCGGCGTGGAGCTGAACTTCCCGCCGGCGTGAGTATTCGCTTCCTCCCCGGCGAAGCCGGGGAGGAACCCAGGAGGAGACTTGAGAGCGTGATCGTTTCCGTAGAAGTCCAGACCATCGAACCCCTGGCCGACGGCGCTCCGTTCGGCGCGACCGGTGCCTATGAGCGCGTGATCGGCATCGCGCGGGGCGAGGTCGATCCCGCTGCGCCGGGCAACAAGGGCATCGCGCTGATCGACAAGGCGCCGCGCAACGCGCGCGGCATGGTCGAGTACACGACCGATTTCTTCGTGCTGCGGCCGAAGGATCCGGCGAAGGGCAACGGCCGGATCCTCTACGAGGTCAACAATCGCGGCCGCAAGATGCTGTTCGGCAACATCGCCGATGGCCCGCAGGGCGTGAACGATCCGAAGACCCTGGCCGATGTCGGCAACGGCTTCCCGATGCGCCAGGGCTGGACGATCGTGTGGTCCGGCTGGGATCCCGACGCGCCGCGCGCCAACAAGGGGCTCGGCCTGACGGCCCCCATCGCGACCGACAACGGCCAGCCGATCGTCCAGACGGTGCGCGAGGAGTGGGCGTCCGGCACACGCGGCGGCGCCCTGGAAAGCTTCAAGCTCTCCTACGAAGCCGCGTCTCTCGATCAAGCCCGTGCGAGCCTCACGGTTCGCGAACGCGCTTCCGACACGCCGCAGCCGGTCGGCCCGGATCAATGGTCCTTCGTCGACGGCAAGTCGATCAAGCTCAAGGACAAGCCCAAGCCCGGCTTCCTCTACGAGTTCACCTACGAGGCGAAGAACCCGAAGGTGCAGGGTCTCGGCTTCGCCGCCACACGGGATTTCGTGAGCTGGCTGAAGCACGATCCCAAGGCGGTCGAGATCACCGGCCGGCCGGTCACGCATGCGCTCGCCATCGGCTTCTCGCAGGCCGGTCGCTATCTCCGCCATCACATCACGGCCGGCTTCAATCGCGACGAGCAGGGCCACAAGGTGTTCGAGGGCATCCACAGCCACATCGCGGGCGTCGGCCGGCTGTTCTTCGACAGGCCGTTCTCCCAGCCGGCCCGCACCAACACCCAGCACGAGGACCACGGCTTCCCCGAGAGCTGGTTCCCCTTCTCGACCGCCACGCTCGACGACCCGCTCACCGGCCAGAAGGGCTCGGTGTTGCGCGGCGACGGCAGCGATCCGCTTCTGATCGAGACCAATACCTCGACCGAATACTGGCAGAAGGGCGCGTCGCTGCTGACCACCGATCCGCTCGGCACGAAGGACATGGGGCTGCCGGAGAACAGCCGCGCCTACATGATCGCCGGCACGCAGCATGGCGGCCGCGCCGGCGCGACCACCGATGCCGGCCCCAACGTCAACCCGCGCAATCCGCACAACCCGATGCCGGCGGTGCGCGCGCTGCTGGTCGCGCTCGACGACTGGGTCGTGTCCGGCAAGGCACCCCCGCCCAGCCGCGTGCCGTCCCTGGCCGACGGCACGCTGGTCGACGCCGACAAGACCGGCTTCCCGGCGATCGAAGGGGCCGCCGTCGTAACGGTCACCAACCAGGTGGCGCCGGCCGGCGACTGGGTGAAGCCCACGGCGCCGGAGCGCGCCTATCGCACGCTGGTGAGCCGGGTCGACGCGGACGGCAACGAGGTGGCGGGTATCCGCCTGCCCGACATCGCCGTGCCGCTCGCCGCCTACACCGGCTGGAACACGTACAAGGCGCCGTATCCGGTGGGCGAGATCGCCGATCGGGACGGCAGCTACTTCGCCTTCCCGCCCGACAAGATCGCGCAGCGCTACAAGAACCGCGCCGACTATGTCGCCAAGGTCCAGGCGGCGGTGGAGGCGCTCAAGAGCGACCGCCTGCTCCTGCAGGAGGATGCCGACAAGTTCCTCGAGAAGGCACGCAACGAGAGTCGCGTGAACCCCTGATGGCCAAGCTCGACCGCAACGGCGTCGCGATCCACTACGAGGTCCACGGCAGCGGACCGACCATCCTGCTGAGTTCCGGCTACAGCCTGACGTCACGCATGTGGGACGGCCAGGTCGCGGCGCTGAAGGATCGCTACCAGGTCGTGGTGTGGGATTTCCGCGGCCACGGCGAGTCGGACTATCCGAAGGACGCCGCGCAGTATTCCGAGACGCTGACGGCCGGCGACATGCTGGCGCTGCTCGATACGGTCGGCGCGAAGAAAGCGGTCGTCGGCGGCCTGTCGCTGGGCGGCTACATGTCGCTCGCCTTCCACGCGCGCCATCCCGAGCGGGTGCGCGCGCTGATGCTGTTCGACACCGGTCCGGGATTCAAGAAGGACGAGGCGCGCGCCAAGTGGAACGAGACGGCGCACAAGCGCGCGACCGACTTCGACACGCGCGGGCTGGCCGCGCTCAGCTCGTCCGACGAGGTCGGGCAGCCCCGCCATCGCGACGCCACGGGGCTCGCGGGCTCAGCGCGCGGCATGCTGGCCCAGGAGAGCGGCCGGGTGATCCTGTCGCTCGAAGAGGTCGCCGTGCCGACGCTGGTGCTGGTCGGCGCCGACGATACGAACTTCCTCGCCGCCACAGACTACATGGCGGCCAAGATCAAGGGATCGACCAAGGTGGTCATTCCCGGCGCGGGCCATGTCGCCAACCTGCACCAGCCCGCCCTCTTCAACCAGGCGGTCGAGGCGTTCCTCGCCACGCTGCCGTGAAAGCTCGTGAGTTCTTGATTTAGGAGCGCGTTACGCGGGGAGCGCGGCTCTCCAGAGCCGCTCGAGGGATAAGGCAGATCGAAGGAAAAGCGGCTCTGGAGAGCCGCGCTGCCAGCAGCATGAGATTTCGAGACGGGCGTGGCGCGCCCGACTTCAAAGAGGAGAGCAAGATGGGCAAGCGGATCGCGGTCGTCGGTGTCGGTGCATTGGGCGGATATGTCGGCGGGTGGCTGGCCCATACCGGCGAGGACGTGACGCTGATCGACTTCTGGCCGGAGAACATTGAGACCATCCGCAGCCGCGGGCTGGAGCTCGACGGCGTCACGCCGGAGGAGAAGATCACGGTCAAGAACGCCAAGACCATGCATCTCACCGAGATGGAAGCGCTGTCGCGGCAGAAGCCGGTCGACATCGCCTTCGTGTCGATGAAGTCCTACGACACCGAATGGGCGACGGCGCTGATCAAGCAGTACCTCGCGCCGGATGGATTCGTGGTGTCGCTGCAGAACTGCCTGAACGAGGAGCGCATCGCCAACCAGGTCGGCTGGGGCAAGACCGTGGGCATGGTCGCCTCGCTGATCTCGGTCGACATGTTCGAGCCGGCGCGCATTCGCCGCACCGTCGCCAAGGGCGGCGACAAGCACACCGTGTTTCGCGTCGGCGAGGTCCATGGCCGCATCACCAAGCGGGTCGAGGAGCTGCGCGACATGGTCGGTCGCATCGACTCGGCCAAGACCACGACCAACCTGTGGGGCGAGCGCTGGTCCAAGCTCTGCCAGAACGGCATGAAGAACGGCGTCTCGGCGGCAACCGGCCTGACCGGCCGCGACTGCGACGCCAACGACGCGATCCGCCGCTTCTCGATCAAGCTCGGCGGCGAGGCCGTCCGCGTCGGCCAGGCGCTGGGCTACCACATCGAGAAGATCGGCAAGATGGAGCCCGAGACGCTGGCCAAGGCGAGCGAGGGCGACAAGGCCGCGCTCGACGAGATCGAGACGATCCTGCGGCCGGGCTCCAACACCAACCCCAACCCGCGCGCCGACATCCAGCGCCCGTCGATGGCCCAGGACATCCGCAAGGGCCGCCGCACCGAGATCGAGTTCATGAACGGCTACGTCGCCGACCGCGGCACCTACATCGGTGTCCCCGCCCCGACCCACGCCAAGCTGACCGAGATCGTGAAGAAGGTCGAGCGCAAGGAAGTCGCCGCCGCGCCGGCGCTGCTGGGCGGGTGATCCCCCTCCCCGCCCTCCCCCGCAGGGGGAGGGCTAGGGTGGGGGACTCTTCCTCACCCGCCGTAGAAGACGTTGTCGCCGAGGTCCTTCATCTCGAGGATCGCGGCGTCGGGGCGGCCGGCCGGCGGCTTGTTGAGATGGGCGTCGACCACCTCGGCGACGACGATGTGATGATCGCCCTGCTCGACGATGGTGGTGACCTTGCATTCGACGGCGCCGGGCGCCTCGACCAGGATCGGCGCGCCGGTGCTGCCCTTGCGGTAGGCCTGCCCCGAGAGCTTGCCGTCGCTCACGTCGGCGGGACGGAAGAAGGTGAAGGCCAGCCCCTTCTGGTCCTTGCCCAGCATGTTGAGCGCGAAGCTGCGGGCCTCCTTGACGATCTTGTAGGCCCCCGAATCGGTCTTCACCCCGACCACGACCAGCGGCGGCGCGAAGGCGGTCTGCGTCACCCAGTTCACTGTCGCGGCGGCGATCCCACCTTTGCCGTCGTCGGCGGTCAGCACATAGATCCCGTAGGGTATCATGCGCAGCGCGGTCTTCTTGGTATTGGCGTCCATCTCTTCTTCCTTCCTGGCTAAGCGGCGAGCCTGACGCCGGCCCTGGCGTCATCCTTGATCATATCGGCGCCCTTCTCGGCGATCATGATCGTCGGCGCGTTGGTGTTGCCCGACGGCACGGTCGGCATGATCGAGGCGTCGACCACGCGCAGCCCTGCGATGCCATGGACCCGCAACCGGTCGTCGACCACGGCCATCGGATCGCTGCCCATCTTGCAGGTGCCGACGACGTGGAAAGTGGTCTGGCCGGTGCGGCGGGCGTAGTCGATCCACTCGTCGTAGCGTTGCACCTTCTCGCCGGGTCCGCTCTCGAAGGCGACGTACCGGGCGATCGCCGGCTGCTGCATGATCCTGCGGGCGATCTCCATGCCCGCCACCGCGGCGTCGCGGTCGGTGCGGGCCGACAGGAAATTCGGCCGGATCGCGGGCTCTGCCCCCGGCGTCGCCGATTTGATGTGGATCGAGCCGCGCGAATCCGGACGGCACTGGCCGAGGATCACGGTAAAGCCGGGCTCGTTCTCCAACATCCGCTTCTGGCCGACCTCGTAGCTGGCCGGCAGCACGTGGAGCTGCATGTCGGGCGTCTCCAGCCCGGGGCGCGTCCGCACGAAGCCGCACACCATGCCGGCGTTGTAGGTGAGCACGCCCGAGCGCGTGGTGTAGTACTGGGCGATCGCCTTGAGGAGCCGCAGCCCGCGCGTCTGCTCGTTCAGGCTGATCGGCTGGTTGATGCGGTACTTGACCCGCGGCGCGAAGTGATCGCCGTAATTCTCGCCGACGCCCTTCAACTCGTGCTTCACCGCGATGCCGTGGCTCTTCAGCAGCTCGGGCTGGCCGATGCCCGAATGCTCCAGCACGCCGGGCGACTGCACGGCACCGCATGACACGATGACCTCGCGGCCTGCACGCGCCTCGCGCTTCTGGCCGTGCACGGTATAGGCCACGCCGACCGCGCGCTTGCCCTCGAGCAGGACCCTGTCGGTCAGCGCCCCGGTCTCGATCCGGAGGTTGGGCAGCGACCGGGCCGGGTCGAGGAAAGCGCGTGCCGCCGACCAGCGCCGGCCGTCCTTGATCGTGACCTGGAAGTAGCTGAACCCGTCCTGGATGCCGTTGTTGTAGTCCGCGTTGCGCGGATAGCCGGCCGCTTCGGCGGCGTCGAGGAAGGCGTCGCACAGCACGTGGCGCTCGTGCATCTCGCCGACATGCAGCGGGCCGCCCTTGCCGCGGCTGTCGTCGCCGTTGCCCGAGAAGTGCTCGGATTTCTTGAAGTAGGGCAGCACGTGCTCGTACGACCAGCCGCGATTGCCGAGCTGGCTCCAGGTGTCGTAGTCGAGCGGCTGGCCGCGCACGTAGACCATGCCGTTGATCGACGAGGAGCCGCCCAGCGTCTTGCCGCGCGGGCAGGGGATGCGCCGGCCGGCCACCCCCTCCTCGGCCTCCATCTGGAAGTTCCAGTTGTAGGTCTTGTGATCGAACAGCTTGGTGAAGCCGGCCGGGATGTCGATCCACATCGATTTGTCCGGCGGGCCTGCCTCCAGCAGCAGCACCTTGACGGTGGGATCCTCGCTCAGCCGGTTGGCCAGCACGCAGCCGGCCGAACCGGCACCGACGATGATGTAGTCCCACGCACTCATCGGTCCCTCCTTCGCGCTCTCGCGGGCGGTGCGTCTCCTAGGCCGCGAGCTTCACGCCGGCCCTGGCGTCCTCCTTGATCATGTCCGCGCCCTTCTCGGCGATCATGATGGTCGGTGCGTTGGTGTTGCCCGAGGGAACGGTCGGCATGATCGAGGCGTCGATCACGCGCAGGCCGGCGATGCCGTGCACCCGCAGCCGGTCGTCGACCACCGCCATCGGATCGCTGCCCATCTTGCAGGTGCCGACGACGTGATAGGTCGTCTGGCCGGTGCGGCGGGCGAAGTCGAGCCATTCGTCGTAGCTCTGCACCTTGTCGCCCGGGTTGTTCTCGTAGGCGATGTAGCGGGCGATCTTCGGGTTCTGCACGATCTTGCGGGCGATCTGCATGCCCGCCACCGTCGCGTCGCGATCGGTCTGGGCCGACAGGAAGTTGGGCCGGATCGCGGGCTCGGCGCCCGGCGTCGCCGACTTGATGTGGATCGAGCCGCGCGAATCGGGCCGGCACTGGCCGATCACGACGGTCATGCCGGGATCCTTCTCCAGCATGCGCTTCTGCGCCGAATCGTAGCTGGCATGCGCCATGTGGAACTGCATGTCCGGCGCCTCGAGGCCGGGCCGCGTGCGCACGAAGCCGTAGACCACGCCGGCGGTGAGGCTGAGCGCGCCCTTGCCGGTGGCGTAGTACTTGAGGATCTCGCGCACGAGGTGGAGGCCGCGCGTCGACTGGTTCAGGGTCGTCATGTCCTTGACCCGCCAGTTCATGCGCGGCGCGAAGTGGTCGCCGTAATTCTCGCCGACGCCCTTCAGCTCGTGCTTCACCGCGATGCCGTACTTCTTCAAGAGGTCGGGCTGGCCGATGCCGGAATGCTCGAGCACGCCCGGCGACTGGACCGAGCCGCACGACACGATGACCTCGCGGTTGACCCGCGCCTCGCGCTTCTCGCCGTGCACGCTATAGGCCACGCCGACCGCGCGCTTGCCGTCGAGGATGATGTTCTGGACCAGCGCGTCGGTCTCGATCTTCAGGTTGGGCCGGCTGCGCGCCGGATCGAGGAAGGCGCGCGCCGTCGACCAGCGCTTGCCGTTCTTCATCGTGACCTGATAGTAGCCGAAGCCTTCCTGGTTGCCGTTGTTGTAATCCTTGTTCTTCGGGAAGCCGGTCGCCTCGGCCGCGTCGATGAAGGCGTCGCACAGGGGATGGTGCTCGCTCATGTGGGCGACGTTGAGCGGGCCGCCCTTGCCGCGGCTGTCGTCGCCGTCGCCCTCGAAATGCTCCGACTTCTTGAAATAGGGCAGGATCGACGAGTAGCCCCAGCCGCGATTGCCGAGCTGACCCCACGTGTCGTAGTCGAGCGGCTGGCCACGGACGTAGAGCATGCCGTTGATCGACGACGAGCCGCCCAGCGCGCGGCCGCGCGGACAGGGAATGCGCCGGCCGGCCATGCCGTCCTCGGCCTCCATCTCGAAGTTCCAGTTGAACTTGTCGTGGTTGAGCAGCTTGGTGAAGCCGGCCGGGATGTCGATCCACATCGACTTGTCCTGCGGTCCCGCCTCGAGCAGCAGCACCTTGACGTTCGCATCCTCGCTCAGCCGGCTGGCCAGCACGCAGCCCGCGGAGCCGCCGCCCACGACGATGTAATCCCAGTCGGCCAAGTCTTCCTCCCTGATATTCCTCGTCCCTGGTAGGGACGAGGCGTTCGGGAGCATCTTAGCGCAAGCGACCTAGCGCAAATGACAGGAAACGTGATGGCCCGGCGCAATTTCGCGCAGCAAGGGCGTCTCGACCTTGCAGCGGGCGACGGCATAGGGGCAGCGGGTGTGGAAGTGGCAGCCGGCGGGCGGATTGACCGGGCTCGGCACGTCGCCCTGCAGCACCCGCTTCTGGCGCTTCACCGCCGGATCGGGCACCGGCACCGCCGAGAGCAGTGCCTCGGTGTAGGGGTGCTGCGGCCGCACGAAGATCGAGCGGGTGTCGGCGTACTCGACGATGCGGCCGAGATACATCACCGCGATACGGTGGCTGATGTGCTCGACCACCGCGAGGTTGTGGCTGATGAAGAGGTAGCTCAGCCTGCGCTCGCGCTGGAGGTCCTGCAGCAGGTTGATGACCTGCGCCTGGATCGACACGTCGAGCGCGGAGACCGGCTCGTCGCCCACGATCAGCTTCGGCCCCAGGGCCAGCGCGCGCGCGATGCCGATGCGCTGCCGCTGGCCGCCCGAGAACTGATGCGGGTAGTTGGCCATCTGCGCCTGCCGCAGCCCGACGCGCGCGAACAGCGCCGCCACCTGCTCGCGCCGTTCCTTGCTGCCCTTGACGCCGTGCACGTAGAGCGGCTCGCCCACGATGTCGCCCGCCGTCATGCGCGGGTTGAGGGACGAGAACGGGTCCTGGAAGACGATCTGCATCTGCTGCCGGAACGGCCGCAGCTCCTTCTTGCTGAGCGGGGCGATGTCGCGGCCCATCATCTTCACGGTGCCGGCGGTCGGCTCGATCAGGCGCAGGATGGCGCGGCCCGCGGTCGACTTGCCGCAACCCGATTCGCCCACCAGGCCGAGCGTCTCGCCCTCGTTGATGGTGAAGCTGACGCCGTCGACGGCATAGACCTGCCCCACCGTGCGGCGCAGCAGGCCCTTCCGGATCGGGAAGTGCTTCTTGAGGTCGGTGACCTCGAGGACGGGGACCGGTTCAACCATGGGTGTGCCAGCACGCGGCCCAGTGGCCCGGCTGCTTCTGTTCGTAGGCCGGCCGCTCGCGCCGGCAGAGATCGTCGGCCTTCGAGCAGCGCGGCGCGAAAGCACAGCCCGCCGGCAGGTCGAACAGCGGCGGCACGATGCCCGGAATCTCCTGCAGGCGCTCGGTCTCCACCCGGTCCGCGCCGCGCAGCAGATCGAGCCGCGGGATCGAGGCCATCAGGCCGACGGTATAGGGGTGCAACGGATGGGCGAACAGCTCGCCGACCTCGGCTTCCTCGACCTTGCGGCCGGCATACATGACGATCACCCGCCGCGCGGTTTCCGCCACCACGCCGAGATCGTGGGTGATCAGGATCACCGCCGCGCCGAACTCGCGCTGCAGCTCGACGATCAGCTCGAGGATCTGGGCCTGGATGGTGACGTCGAGCGCGGTCGTCGGCTCGTCGGCGATCAGCACCTTGGGATTGCAGGCCAGCGCCATGGCGATCATGGCGCGCTGGCGCATGCCGCCGGAAAGCTGATGCGGATATTCCTTGGCGCGCTGCGCGGGCTCGGGGATCTTCACCAGGTCGAGCATCTCGACCGAGCGCTTCCAGGCCGCCTTCTTGTCCATGTTGCGGTGAAGGATCAACGCCTCGCTGATCTGCTTGCCGATGGTGATCACCGGATTGAGCGAGGTCATCGGCTCCTGGAAGATCATGGAGATCTCGTTGCCGCGAACCTTGCGCATCTCCTCCTGGCTGAGCTTCAGCAGGTCCTTGCCGCCGAGCTTCACCGAGCCCGACACGATGCGGCCCGGCGGATCGGGGATCAGCCGCATCAGCGACAGCGCCGTCATGCTCTTGCCGCAACCCGATTCGCCCACGATGGCCAGCGTCTCGCCCGACGCCACGCCGAAATTCACGCCGTCCACCGCCTTGACGATGCCCTGGCGGGTGTAGAACCAGGTGCCGAGATCCTCGACTTCGAGCAGATCGGTCATGACCGCTGCCGCGGATCGAGGATGTCGCGCAGGGCATCGCCCAGCAGGTTGGTGCCGAACACCGTCAGGCTGATCGCCACGCCGGGGAAGATCACGAGCCACGGCGCGGTGCGCACGTATTCGGCGGCCGATTCCGAGAGCATGCGGCCCCACGACGGATGCGGTTCGGGAATGCCCAGGCCGAGGAACGACAGCGAGGCCTCGACCAGGATGGCCGAGCCGAGCTGCGCCGTCGCCAGCACGATCAGCGGCGCGAGCGTGTTGGGCAGCACGTGGCGCACCGCGATGCGCAGCTCGCCCATGCCGACCGCGCGCGCGGCTTCGACGAACGGTTGCTCGCGCAGCGACAGGGTCGAGGAGCGCACCACGCGCGCGACCGTCGGCACCAGCGGGATGGCGATGGCGATGATGGTGTTGCGCAACGAGGGCCCGAGCGAGGCGGCCATCACGATCGCCATCACCAGCAGCGGCAGGGCCTGCATGATGTCGAGCAGGCGCTGCACGAGCAGGTCGAACCAGCCGCCGAGATAGCCGCTGGCCAGGCCGACGCTGATGCCGATCACCGCGCCCAGCCCCATCGCGCCGGCACCGACGGCCAGCGAGATCCGCGCGCCGTGCACGATGCGGCTGTACATGTCGCGGCCCATGAAATCGGCGCCGAGCCAGAACATGCTGCTCGGCGGGGCGAGCGAATACTTGGCGTTGGTCGCCGTCGGATCGACCGGCGCGATCACGTCGGCGAAGATGGCCGTGAAGATGAAGAGAAAGACGATCACCGCGCCGACCGCACCGAGAGGGTAGCGGCGGGCGAAGAACAGCGTGCGGCTGAACCAGCCGGTGACGTTGGCGCCGGCTCGGGCGAGCTCGGCCTCGTGGTTTATGACGGCCATGGCATCAATCCCCGAACTTGATGCGCGGATCGAGGGCCATGTAGGCCATGTCGACCAGGAAGTTCACCATGACCACCACGAAGGCGATCAGCATCACCAGGTTCTGCACGATCGGATAGTCGCGCCATAGGATCGCCTCCACCAGGAACCGCGCCACGCCCGGAATGTTGAATACCGTCTCGGTGACGATGAGGCCGCCGACCAGGAACGCGGCCTCGATGCCGATGATGGTCACGACCGGCAGCAGCGCGTTGCGTAGCGCATGGTCGTAGTTCACCGATGCATTGGACGCCCCCTTTGACCGGGCGGTACGGACATAGTCCTGGCGCAGCACCTCGAGCATCGACGAGCGCGTCAGGCGCATGATCAGGGCCGAGCTGCGGAAGCCGACGACGGCGGCTGGCAGGCTGAGCATCGCGACGTCCTGCAGGAAGCCGTGCGGGTTGCTGTCGTAGATCGGGATGGTGCCGAACCACTGGACCGACGCCATGAGCACGAGGAGCCCGAGCCAGAAGGACGGTAACGACAATCCGCTGAGGCTTATCACGCGCAGGAAATAGTCGAGCGACGAGTTCTGCTTCACCGCACTGATCACGCCGAACGGAACGCCGAGCAGCACGGCGAAGAAGATCGCCATGCCGGCAAGCTTGGCGCTGATCGGGATGCGCGGCGCGATCTCTTCGATCGCCGGCCGCTCGGAGACGTAGGCGAAGCCGAGGTCGCCGCGGCTGAGCCCGCCGATCCAGCTCACATATTGCTCGGCGATCGGCCGGTCGATGCCGAGCTCATGGGCGATCCTGGCCTTCTCCTTGGGATCGGCGCCCGAGGCATCGACCAGGATGTCGGCGATGTTGCCGGGGACCAGCCGCAGCATGACGAAGATCAGCACCGACATCCCGAACAGGGTCAGGACCATCAGCAGGAATCGTCGGACGAGATAGGATCCCATGGAAGACTCCTAACCCCGTCGTCCCGAGCGAAGCGAAGGACCCCGCGGATCGAACACCGCGTGCCTAGCCGGCGTGAGACCCGTCGCTGCGCTCAGGATGACAGAGAGCATGTCGCCTACTTGTCCAGCCAGGCGTCTTCGAGGCGCCAGCCGTTGTAGATGCTGTTCACCTGCAGCAGGATGCCCTTCACCTTGGGGTCCCAGCAGGTGTTGGCCACGTTGTAGCCGATGATCGGTCGCGCAACGTCGTCGGCCAGGATCTTCTCGATCTCCCAGACCATCTTCTTGCGCTTCTCGCGGTCGAGCTCCGCCGACTGCGCGTCGATCAGCTTGTCGACTTTCTCGTTCTTGTAGCGCGTGTAGTTGCGGTCGGAGGTCGAGTAGTAGTTCTCGTAGAAATTGACGTCCGGATCGTCGATGCCGACGCCGGTCAGGTTCATGCCGACCTGATAGTCGCCGCGCGCCAGCTTGGTGTACCAGACGGTTGTGTCGATCGGCTCGAGTTCGCCCTCGATGTAGATCTGCTTGAGCTGGTCGATCAGGATGACCGCCGGGTCGCGGTAGATCGCGATGTTGCGGGTGGCGATCTTGATCTTGAGCGGCTTGTCGGGCCCGTAGCCCGCCTTCTTCATCAGCTCGCGCGCCTCCGCCCGGCTCTTCTCGATGTCTGGCGCGTGACCCGGCAGCGTCGGCAGCATCTCCTTGGGCATGCCCCAGAAGCCGTCCGGGGGCGGCAGCATGACCGCGCCGTCGAGATCGTGGCCCTGGCTCAGGATGTCGTGGAAGGCCTTGTTGTCGAGGGCCAGCACCATCGCGCGGCGGATGTCGGCGTTGTTGAACGGCTCCTTGTCGCGGTTGACCAGCAGGTTGGAGCTGACGTTGGTCGGCCGCGCCTCGCAGACCGCGTCGGCCTTGTTCGCCTTCACGTCCTTGAGGAGCGGGAAGGTGACGTCCGAATCGAACGTCATGTCGAACTCGCCCGACTGGAAGCCGAGCAGCCGCGTGCTGCGGTTCGGCACGATCTTCCAGTCGATCGCATCGAGATAAGGCCTGCCCTTGCGCCAGTAGTCGGGATTCTTCACCAGCTTGATCGATTCGTTGCGCTTGAAATCGACGACCTTGAACGGGCCGGTGCCGATCGGCTTGGAGCGCATCACGCGGTCGGGCACGTGGCAGGCATAGACCGGCGAGTAGCCGCCGGCGAGCATCGTGAGGAAGGACGGCTGCGGCCGGCCGAGGACGAACGTGACCTCGAAGTCGCCGTTGGTCTTCACTTCCTTGAGATTGGAATACCACAGCTTGCGCGGATTCTTGCGGATGAGCGACTTGTCGTCCGGCGTATGTCCCGCGAGCGAATCCCAGGTGCACTTCACGTCGGCCGACGTGAACGGCTTGCCGTCGTGCCATTTCACGCCCTGCCGCAGCTTGAAGGTGAGCTGCGTCTGGTCCGGGTTGTACGACCAGCTCTCGGCCAGCTCGGGCACGATCTTGTCGGGGCTGTTCACCTTCTCGTTCGGATCGAAGAAGACGAGATTGTTGAACACGGCCATGAAAGGCTGGTTCACCGAGATCGTCGACTCCTCGTGGATGGACGCGCTCGGCGGATTGTCGCGATGAGAGATGCGCAGCGTGCCGCCAGCCTTCTGGGCAAGGACAGGTGACGCACCCGTCACGAAGGCAGCACAAGACGCGGCCAGAATCGCCAGACGCATACGCATTTTTTCCTCCCAGACGAACGCGAACGCAGAACCTTATTTGTCTTTTTCTTCGTGACGCCAGCAGATCATCTGCAATGGCATGGCGTCAAGCTGACGCGGGCATCTTTGACGGACCTTTGAGCTCGATCTGATTGCCTTCGGGATCGTTGAAATACACCGATGATCCGGTGCCTTCTGCCCCATAGCGCTGGAAGGTTTCGCCAATCGCAATGCCGAGCGGCGAAAGCCGGCCCTCGATTGCGGCGCGATCGAACGGCTCGATGCGGAAACAGAGGTGATCCATGTTACCTCCGCCCCCTACTGCGGAATTGGGCGGTCTCTCGCCGAGGACGAGGTCGAGCATCGATGCGCCGGCGCGCATCTGCACGAGGTGGAGCGCCTCCAGCGTGCGCTCGACCCTGAAGCCCAGCGCCTGCTCGTAGAATTTCACCATGGCGGGAAGGTCGCGCACGCGCAGCACGACATGGTCGATCCGTTCGACATGGAATGTCATGGCGTCTAGCCTAGCGCAAAATCCACCCCGGAGGGAGAGAGATGGCTCAGACGATCAACGCCGCCAAGGCGCGGCTGCGCAAGGGCGAGCTGGCGCTCGGCATCGGCATCCGCCTGGTGCGCAACGTCGACATCATCAAGATCATGAAGGCGGCCGGCTTCGACTGGCTGTTCCTCGACCTCGAGCACGGCTCGATGTCGATCGAGACGGCGTGCGAGATCTCGGTCGCGGCACAGGATTCCGGCGTGGCGCCGATCGTGCGCGTGCCCTACGGCCAGCTTACCATGGCGACGCGCGTGCTCGACGGCGGCGCGCTCGGCATCGTGATCCCGCATGTCGACACCGCCGAGGAGGCGAAGGAGATCGCCGACAAGCTGCGCTACCCGCCGCGCGGCCATCGCTCGGTCGGTGGCAGCGAGGCGCAGTTCGACTACGCGCCGCCGCCGCTCGGCGAGATGACGAAGGCGATCGACGACAACACGCTGGTCACGGTGATGATCGAGACGCCGAAGGCGGTCGAGAACGCCGAGGCGATCGCCGCCGTGCCGGGCATCGACTGCCTGCTGGTCGGCTCGAGCGACCTGTCGATGGAGATGGGCATCCCCGGCGACCGCGGCCACGCAAAAATCCAGGAGGCCGTCGACAAGGTCGTCGCGGCCTGCGCGAAACACGGCAAATGGCCCGGCATGGGCGGCGCCTATTCCGACGAGCTGCTCGAGCTCTATATCGGCAAGGGCATGAAGCTGATCCTGTCGGGCAACGACATGCCGCTCATGATCGGCGCGACCAAGGCGCTGCAGAGCCGGGTGAGGGCTTTTCAGAAGTAGCGGTGGGGTAGCTCAGCCGACTATCTGCACCAGCACCTGCTGATGATCGCGGACCATGCCCACATATCGATAGGACAGCTGGGTCTCGGAGATGAACTCCTGAAAAGCGCGATGCTCGTGCTGCTCCCAGTACGGGTAATTGAAGTACTCGTCGAACTGGATAACCGTTCCCGGGCCGATCAATGCCTTGCAGCGGTCGAAAACAGTGCGCGTCGAGGAATATATGTCGCAATCGATGTGGAGAAACCGAAAGGTCTCTCCCTCGTGCTCCTTGATCCAAAACGGCAAGGTCTCGTCGAACCATCCGACGATCAGCTCGACATTGCCCGGCACCTCGGGCAGGACCTTGTTGCTGGAGAAGGCGCCTTTGCCGGACAGGCCCTGCCAATTTTCCGGCAAGCCTTCGAAGCTGTCGAAGCCGTACAGTGTCTGTTGTTCGCCGAAAATCGAGGCCAGGTGCCGAAGGGTCGAGCCACTATACACGCCGAACTCGGCGACCAGCCCTTGCTTCGGTGCGATCGACGCACCGTAGCGCATCATGGCGCTTTTGTCGGTGTATCGGTTGGTTCGAAGCATGTGCTTGTCGACGTACTGGCTCGCGGAGATGCTGGCGGCCAGTCGCCGGATATCGTCGATGTCGTAGACATCGTGAACACGGCCGAACATTACGCGCTCAAGGTCTTTCGGCGTCAGTCCGATGGCCTTGAGCCGTTCGAGTATCTCTTCCCGTTTCAATTCCATCCGGTTTTTCCGATCTGCTCCGTTCGGAGGAGCGGGTCGTAGGGGAAAATCCGGTGAGTGAACGTCTGCCCAGACAAGGAGGTTCCCCGCCTCCTCCGGGCGAATGACCTACCGCTTCCCTTCGATCTCGATCTCCAGCAGGTGCGGCTTGCCGGAAGCAAAGGCAGCCGCCACCGCGGCCTTGATGTCGTCGGCCTTCGTGACGTGCGTGCCGGCGATGCCCATGCCGCGGGCGAGATCGACGAAGCCCAGCACCGGGCCGGTCAGGTCCATATGGGCGTAGGGCTTGTTGCTCTTGACGTCGAAGCGCGCGCGGTAGGCGTCGATATTGTGCTTCAGCACGCGGTACTCGCGGTTGGCGAGGATCACGAAGACGATCGGCAGGTCGTGATGCGCCGCGGTCCACAGCGCCTGGATCGAGTACATCGACGAGCCGTCGCCCGAAAGGCAGAGGACCGGCCGCTTGCTCTGCGCCACCGCCACGCCGATCGCGCCGGCCACGCCCTGGCCGATGCCGCCGCCGCGGCCGCTGAAATAGTCGTCGGCCCCCTTGAACGTGAAGGTCTTGAAGAGATCGAGGTTGGCCGTGATGGTCTCGTCGACCACGACCACCTCCTTCGGCGCACCGGCCTTGATCTCGGCCATGCAGCGCGCCATCGAGGTCGGGGTGCGCGACCACGCCTTCTCGACGCGCGCCTTCTGCGCGGCGTCGTCGGCATCCTTCTGCGCTTTCAAGGCATCGTTGCGCTTTACCGCGCCGGCGATCGCCGGCAACGCGGCATCCAACGCCGAGAGCGCGGCGCCCATCTCGGCCAGCACGCCGGCGTCGACGGCGAAGTTGTAGGCCAGTCGCCGCGCGCCGGCTTCGACCTGGAGCACCTTGCAGCCCGCCGCGAACGGCGAGCCGGCCGCGTACCAGACCTCCTCGAAGAACGGCCCGCCGAGCAGCAGCACCGCGTCGTTGCCCGCGAAGTTCTTCGCGAGGCCCGCCGCGTCGAAGGCGACCGTGCCGCGATAGGAGGGATGATCGGTCGGGAAGGAGTTGCGCGCCCGCAGGCCCTCGAACCACACGCCGGCCCCGAGCTTCTCGGCGATCGAGACCAGCGTGCCGACCGCTCCGGCGCGCGCCACGTCGTCGCCGGCGACAATGACCGGGCTGCTCGCGCCTGCCAGCAGCGTCACCATGGCGTCGATGCCGGCCGGATCGGGCCGGCTGGCGGCGAACACCGTCGCCGGCTTGCCCGGCAGAATCCCGGTCTCCTGCTCCATCACGTCGATCGGCAGGGCCACGAACACCGGCCCGGCCGGCGCCTCGTTGGCGATCTTGAAGGCGCGTTGCAGGATGGGGCCGAGCTCGTCGGCGCGCTCGACCTGCACGCTCCACTTGGTGACCGGCGCGGCCATCGCGGCGAGGTCGTGGCCCAGCACCGGATCGCGCAGGCGCGCGCGGGTGTCCTGCTGGCCCGCCGTCACGACCATCGGCGAATTCTCCTTCAGCGCGCCGTAGATCATGCCGATCGCATTGCCGAGCCCCGGCGCGACATGCAGGTTCACGAAGGCCGTCTTGCCGCTCGCCTGGGCATAGAAATTCGCCGCTCCCACCGCGACGCCCTCGTGCAGGTGCACGACGTATTGCAGGCTCGGATAGTCGAGCAGCGAATCGAGCAACGGGCTCTCGGTCGTCCCGGGATTGCCGAAGATGCGATCGACGCCATGATTGACCAGCGTCTGCATCAGAACTTGGCGGCCGCGCATTTCTTCTCTCCCTCGATCCATTGTTCCCTCCCCCGTCTTCGGGGGAAGTGGCCGCGTCTTACGCGGACGGAGGGGTCATGGGCCGCACCGATACCGCGATCCATGACCCCTCTGTCGCGGATTACCGCGCCACCTCCCCCGAAGACGGGCGAGGGAAGCGCTGGAGGCAATCGGCCTGCCCCTGAATGAGGAGGTGCGCCCGGTTTGTCGAGGCCTATCGAGGCTCGGCTAGGGCGTCTTTTCCGCGTTCCAGAACAGCATCGCGGACATCGGCGGCAGCCAGCCCTTTGTCGTCGTGCGATAGGCGAACAGGCCGTACCATTCGCCGAGCGGGAAATGCGTGCCGAGCGTGACGGCGCGGGTCTGGATCTCCTCGGCGATCGCCTTGCGCTTCTGGGCGTCGCCCTCGAGCGCGAACTGGTCGCGCAGCTCCTCGATCCGCTGGTCGCACGGCCAGCCGGGAGTGGCGTTGCCGCACGAGGCGATGAGATTCTGCGACACGATCGGATCGGACGAATCGAGCGCGCCCCAGCTCGTGGCGAAGGCGCTCCAGCCGCCCTGCGCCAGGGGGTCCTTCTTGTTGGTGCGCGCCACGGTGGTCTGCCAGTCGAGATCGACCATGTTGACCTTGAAGCCCGCGGCTTCGAGCTGCGCCTTGGCGACCGGCGCGAGATTGGTCAGCGCCGGCAGGTCGGTGGAATGCATCAGCAGGATCGGCGTGCCGTCATAGCCCGCCTCCTTCAACAGCTCCTTCGCCTTCGCCGCGTTGCCTTCGAGACGACCGGCCAGGCCGGCGTCACTCGCCAGCGGCGTGCCGCAGATGAAGTAGGCCGTGCAGGTCGAATAGAACTTCTCGTTGCCGACCTGCGCCTCGAGGAAGGGCCTCTGGTCGAGCGCATAGCCGATCGCCTCGCGGACCTTCGGATTGTCCATCGGCGGGTGCAGCCAGTTCGGCCGGAACGTGTACTGGCCCGGGAACCGGCCGCGCATGAAGGCGACGTTCTTGTCCTTCTCCAAGACCGGCATCAGGTCGAGGGGCAAGGCCTCCATGGCGTCGACCTCGCCGTTCTGCAGAGCGCTCACCGCCGTCTGCACGTCGGGAATCCAGATCCATTCGATGCGATCGAACTTGGCGACCTTGCCGCCCGCCAGCCCCGAGGGCGGCTCGGCGCGCGGCTTGTAGTTGGGATTCTTGACGTAGACCACCTTCTCGCCGGGTTTCCATTCGTCGGCCTTGAACATCCACGGCCCCGAGCCGGTCGCTTCCTTGATCTGCTGGGTGCCCGGCGTATCGGCGACACGCTTGGGCATCATGAACGGCACGGTGCTGCCGGGCTTGGCGAGCGAGGCGAGCACGAAGCCGTAGGCATCCTTCAGGGTCAGCCTGAAGGTCTTGTCGTCGACCACGTCGAGGGCCTGGGTGTGCGCCAGCAACCGTTGACCGACGCCGTCGCGCGAGGCCCAGCGCCTGATCGACTGGACGCAATCCTCCGCCTTGACCGGCTGGCCGTCGTGCCATTGCAGGCCGTCGCGCAGCGTGAAGGTATAGACCAGCTTGTCGTCGCTCACCGTATAGCGATCGACCATCTGCGGCTGCGGCTTGAGATCTGCGTCGAGCGCGAACAGCGTGTCGTAGTTCAGGTAGGCGTGCGTGCGGATGATCTGCGCCGACACCCAGATCGGATCGATGACCTTGAGGTCGGACGTCATGACGATCTTGAGCGTCGACGGCTTCTGCGCCAGGGCCGTCAACGGCAGCGCCGCCACAGCGAGGGCCAGACCACCGACAACCGTACGCCTCAATAGCCCGAGCATGACTGTCCTCTCCGCGAACGGCGCACTGCACCGAAACCAGCCAAAATCTACTTCATGCTCTCCCGGACCGCGAGCCTCCGGCTCGCTCATGGGAGCGCGCCACTCACAGGCGCCAACTTTGCCGGAATTGCAGAAAAACCTCACCCTGAGGAACGCAGCGAAGCGGAGTGTATCGAAGGGTGGGATCACGCCCGCCACTGCTACACCTCATGATGGCGATGGTGGGGTCCTTCGGATTGCCATCCTTCGAGACGCTCCGCTTCGCTGCGCTCCTCAGGATGAGGTGGAAATGTAGCGACGGACGACAACGTTAGCGCCAATGAGCGCGCCACTCCCAAGAGACTGGACGCTGAGCAGACTATGCGGTGGCCCCATCAACGGCGCCATCCCCAGCGCAGCGAGGGATTCATGGCTGGCGGTGCCATAGCCCGCTCGCTGCGCTTGGGATGACACCGGGTGTGCTGCGAGATCGGTTTCATTCTCAAGGGGCGGCGCGGCCGACGATTGACAGCTCGAGTGGCGCTCATTCCATGGCCATAGGAGCGCCACTGGATTGGAGCGCTACCATGAACATGAGACGAGGCGTTCCCATGACATCCGACGGGAACATGATCTAGAAACGGGACATGGCTGATCTTGTCGAGGGCATACCTGGTTTGGAAGCTGCGGAGCGGATCGCGCGGCACGATCTTGCGAGGCTGAATTATCCGCCTGCCAACTGGGTGCCCGAGCGCATCGGTCCCGACGGCAGGCGGGTGCTCGACGTGCTGGTGGTCGGTGCCGGCATGTGCGGCCAGACCGCGGGCTGGAATTTGCTCCGCGAGGGCATCCGCAACATCCGGGTGATCGAGCGCAGCGCGTACCGCAAGGAAGGGCCGTGGAACACCACGGCGCGCATGCCGATCCTGCGCTCGCCCAAGCACCTCACCGGTCCCGATCTCGGCGTGCCCTCCCTGACCTTCCGCGCCTGGTACGAGGCGCAGCACGGCGCCGCCGGCTGGGACAAGCTCTACAAGGTGCTGAGGCTCGACTGGCTGGATTACCTCCTGTGGGTGCGCAAGGTCGTCGACCTGCCGGTCGAGAACAATGTCGGTCTGGTGAGTGTCGAGCCTGCCGGTGACCTCCTGAAAGCGACGCTGTCGACCGGCGAGGTCGTCCATACGCGCAAGCTGGTGCTGGCGAATGGCCGCGACGGCTCGGGCGGTTTCCGCTGGCCGAGCTTTCCCTCTTTCGACCCTGCCGATCCGAAGCGCATGGGCAGGGCGTTCCATACGCTGGAAGACATCGACTTCGCCGCCCTGGCCGGCAAGCGTATCGGTGTGCTGGGCGTGCTCGCCACCGCGATCGACAATGCCGCGACCGCCCTCGAGGCAGGCGCGCGCGAGGCGATCTGCTACGCCCGCCGCCCGCACCTGCCGCAGGTCAACAAGTCGAAGGGCGTGTCCTTTCCCGGCTTCCAGCGCGGCCAGGGCATGCTCGACGACGACTGGCGCTGGAAGATCTACACCTACATGCTGGCCGCCGGCTCCCCGCCGCCGCACGAATCGGTGTTGCGGGTCCAGAAGCTGCCGGGCTTCGCCTTCCACTTCGCCGAGCCGTGGCTCGACGTGATCGTCGACGAGACGGGCGTCACGGTGAAGACCACCAAGGCGACCGAGCGTTTCGACGCGGTGTTCTTCGGCACCGGCTTCGATGTCGACGTCGCGCGGCGGGCCGAGATCGCGGCCTTCACGGCCAACGTGAAGCTGTGGGGCGACGCGAGATCTCCCGAGGAGGCCGGCGCAAACGCCGAAGCCGCGCTCTATCCCTATCTCGGCCCGGGCTTCGAGCTGACGGAGAAGGTGCCCGGCCGCACGCCGCTGCTGGGCAGCATCCATCTCTTCAATTGGGGCAGCATCCTGAGCCAGGGCGCCTTGGCCGGCGACATCCCCGGCCTACAGTTCGGCTCGCCGCGCCTGGTGCAGGCAATTTCGCATAGCCTGTTCAAGGCCGACGTGGCGCGGCACGTCGAGAACATGTTCAATCAGGAGGATCCCGAGCTCGCCCCCACGGACTATTTCGTGCCGCGGGAGAAGAGATCGGGCACGTTGTAGGAATCATCGCTGGGACCGCGCCACTCCGCGGCGCTCGGATTCATGAGCGCCACGGAGTGGCGCGGTCCCGGCAAGAATGAAGAGGGGAAACGTCATGCAGGCGGACTATGTCGTCGTCGGGGCCGGCTCGGCGGGCTGCACGGTGGCGGCGCGGCTGTCGGAGACCGGCGCCTCGGTGATCCTGCTCGAGGCAGGCCCGAGCGACTGGTATCCGATGATCCACATTCCCGCCGGCATGCGCTCGCTGCTGCGCAATCCGCTGGTCAACTGGAACTACACGACCGAGCCGGAGAAGGGCTCGGGCGATCGCCGCATCGACTGGCCGCGCGGCCGCACGCTGGGCGGCTCCTCGTCGATCAACGGCATGCTCTATGTCCGCGGCGCGCCGGCCGATTTCGACGGCTGGGCGCAGATGGGCTGCCGCGGCTGGAGCTACGACGACGTGCTGCCCTACTTCAAGAGGTCGGAGAGCTACGTCCAGAAGGGCGACCCCGAGGTGCGCGGCCAGGATGGGCCGCTCAAGGTCGAGGACTACCGGACCATCCTGCCGCTGACCCATCGCTTCGTCGAAGCCGCGCAGCAGGCGGGCTTCCCGTTCAATCCCGACCTCAACGGCAAGCAGCGCTACGGCGTCGGCTATTCGCAAATGACGCGGCGCGGCCAGTGGCGCGGCTCGACGGCGCAGACCTATCTCCGCGAGGCGCGCGGACGGCCGAACCTGCGGGTCGAGACCGATGCGCAGGGCGGGCGACTGACCTTCGAGGGCAAGCGCTGCACCGGCGTCGAGTTCATCCGCGGCGGCAACACGACGACGGTCAAGGCCAACCGCGAGGTGATCGTCTCGGGCGGCGCGGTGAACTCGCCGCACATTCTGCAGATCTCCGGCATCGGGCCCGCCGCGCACCTGCAGTCGCTCGGCATCCCGGTGGTGCACGACCTGGCCGGCGTCGGCTCGAACCTGATCGACCATTACGTGGTGCGCTTCGTCCATCGCGTGAAGGGCACGACGACCGTGAACGAGCTGGCGCGCATCCCGGGCGTGCTGCCGGAGATCGTCAAGTTCTTCTTGACCGGCAAGGGCGCGCTCACCTTCGGCGTCACCACCGCGCAGCTCTTCTGCGACAGCCGCGAGGGATTGGCCTCGCCCGACCTGCAGCTCCTGTTCACGCCGGGCAGCACCAACACGCTGAAGTTCGGCCAGCTCGACGACAAGCCGGCGATGAGCTGCGTGGTCTGCGTCGTGAAGCCCGACAGCCGCGGCACGATCATGGCCGCTTCCGCCGATCCGTTCGCGCGACCGCACATCAAGCCGAACTACTTCACGACCCACACCGACGAGCTCGCGCTGCTCGGCGGCGCGCGCCATGTGCGCCGCGTGTTCGCCGCTCCCGCACTCGCCCAGCACAGCCTGGGCGAGACCTCGCCCGGTCCCGACGTCAGGACCGACGCGGACCTGCTGGCCTATGCCCGCAAGTTCGGCAACACGCTCTATCACCCGGTCGGCACCTGCAAGATGGGCGAGGATCCGCGCGCCGTCGTCGATTCGCGCCTGCGCGTGCACGGCATCCGGGGCCTGCGTGTGATCGACGCGTCGGTGATGCCGACGCTCACCACCGGCAACACCAATGCGCCGACCATCATGATCGGCGAGAAGGGCGCGGCGATGATCCGCGAGGATGCGGGCGCATGAGATCGTCACGCCTCGTGCCGGTGGCGGCCGCCGTCGCGCTTATGCTCGCCGGTTGCTACGAAGTCGGTTCGCTCGACGGCACCCAAGTCGAGCTGATCAGGGTCGACGCCCGTCAGTTCCAGGTCCGCCTGCGCCGCACCGACATCGCGCCGAACCAATGGCGGCTTGAGGTCAACCGCGCGACCATCGTGATCAACCCCGACATGGAGCTGGAAAGCCAGCGCGGTCGCGAAGTCGCCCGCCGCATCATGGACCGCACCTGTCGCGGCCGGCCCTACAGCCAGTCGGTCGAAGGCATGCGCGGCATCAACTACTACACCGTCTTCACCTGCGAATAACCGGGCAACGGAGGGAACGGCCATGCAAGGTGTCGTGTTCACGGGCGACCGCACGCTCGATCTCGCGAGCTTTCCCGACCCGACGCCGGGGCCGGGCGAGGTCGTCCTCGAGATGAAGGCGTCGGGCATGTGCGGCTCGGACCTGCACCAGTATCGCCGGCCGAAGGACCAGGTGAGCGGCACGATCGCCGGGCACGAGCCATGCGGCGTGGTCGTCGCCGTCGGACCCGGCGTGGCCGCGGCCGAGGCGAAGGTCGGCGACCGCATGATGGTGCACCATTACCAGGGCTGCACCCAATGCAATCATTGTCGGTCGGGCTGGCAGCAGCTCTGCCAGGAGGTCCCGGTCAAGGTCTATGGCAGCAACGCGCATGGCGGCCATGCCCGGTACCTGAAGGTGCCGGCCAACACGATGGTACCGCTGCCCGAGGCGCTGAGCTTCGCCGCCGGTGCGGCGATCTCCTGCGGCTCGGGCACCGCCTATGGCGCCCTGCGCCGCATGAACGTCTCCGGGCGCGACACGATCGCGATCTTCGGCCAGGGACCGGTGGGCCTGGCCGGCACGCAGTTCGCCAAGGCGATGGGCGCGCGGGTGATCGCGCTCGACGTCAACCCGCAGCGGCTGGCGCGGGCCAAGGAGTTCGGCGCCGACGATCTGGTCGACCCCGGCTCCACCGATCCCGTCGCAGCGATCAAGGAGCTGACCCACGGCAAATACGCCGACCTGACGCTCGACACGTCGAGCCACCGCGACGCGCGCCTCGCCGCCATCCGCAGCACCAGGGTGTGGGGCACGATGTGCTTCGTCGGCGAAGGCGGCGAGGTGACGATCGACGTGAGCCCGCACCTGCTGCGTCGGCAGATGAACCTGATCGCCTCCTGGACCTTCTCGACGATCATCCAGGCCGAATGCGCCCAGTTCTGCATCGACCGCAAGATCGACGTCGACAAGCTCTTCACCCACCAGTGGACGCTCGGCCAGGCCGACGAAGCCTACCGGCTGTTCGACAGGCAGGCCGATGGCAAGGGTGTGTTCCTGATCTGAACCCTCTCGGCGCTTCCCTCCCCTGGTTTCGGGGGTGAGCGGCGAATGACGGAAGCGTCGGTTACTCGATCGTCGCGCCCACGCTCTTCACCACCTCGGCCCATTTCAGCCGGTCGCGGTGCACCGTCTCCTTGAACTGCGCCAGCGTCTCGTAGCGCGGCGTGTTGCCGAGCTCGGCCATCTTCCTGCGGATATCGGGATCGTCGAGCGCGATCTTGATGGCGGCGTTCATCTTCGCGGCGATCGCCGGATCGAGGCCCTTCGGCGCGAAGATGCCGAACCAGGTGTAGCTCTCGTAGCCGGGCACGCCGGCCTCGTCGATCGTCGGCACGTCGGGAATCGCCGGCACGCGCTTGGCTGTCGTGACGCCCAGCAAGCGCACCTTGCCGGCACGCCAGTGCGGCAGCGCCGTCTGCACCTGGTTGAAGATGCAGCACGTGTCGCCGGCCAGCACGCCCTGGATCGCGTCCGGTCCACCCTTGTAAGGCACGTGCACCATGTCGAGCCCGGCCTTGTGCACGAACTCGGCGAAGGCCAGGTGCGTGCCCGTGCCGTTGCCTGTCGAGGCGTAGTTGTACTTGCCGGGGGCCGCCTTCACCTTGGCGATGAAGTCCTGCACCGACACCGCGTCGATCACGTTGGGATTGACCATCAGCACGTTCGAGACGTCGTTCAGCGTCGAGATCGGCGTGAAGTCGGCCTCGACGTCGAACGGCAGCTTCTTGTAGAGCGCGGCATTGACGCCGTGCGTCGCCGCCGTCGCCAGCAGGAAGGTGTAGCCGTCGGGTGCTGCGCGGGCCACGACCTCGGAGGCGACATTGCCGCCGGCGCCGGGCTTGTAGTCGATCACCAGGCGCTGGCCGAGCGATTTCTCCAGCGAGGGCTGCAGCAGGCGGGCCACGACATCGACACCCGAACCGGCCGGGAAGCCCATGTAGAGGGTGATCGGCTTGGTCGGCCATTCCTGCGCCTGCACGGTGGCGGACAACAGGACAGCGGCGAGGGCGAGCGCGGCACGGCGCAACAGGCGGGGCATGACGGTCTCCGGATGAAGGATCAGCGCGATTGCTCGGCTTTTTCGATGCGGTCGAGCCAGTCGTCAACCAGCGCGGCCAGCAGGTCCGGCGATTCGACCGGCCAGCCATGGTCGGCCCGGTCGATCACCGCGAAGGTCGCGCGCGGATAGCGCTCGAGGATATCCCAGGCGTCGCGATACCCGACGACGGTGTCCTGCCGGCCGGCGACGATCAGCGCCGGCCTGGTAAACGACCCTTCCGCCGCGGCGAGATCGAACGAGAAGGCATAGCGCGCCGGGTCGGCCCGCATCGCCGCGACGAACGGCGCGCAGGCGTCGATCGCCGGCTGGACCAGCCCGTGGGTCTTGCGGCGCAGCGCCTCGAGATAGCCCGGCGCCTGGACCAGCACGTCGCCGAGCACCGCCCTTTCCCGCTCCTCGAGCGTCGCGACCAGCGCATCGTCGCGCACCAGAGGATCGAACGGCGGCAGCGTGCGCCGCGCGGTGTCGGGGATGACAGCCGGCACCCGCAGCAGCAGCCCGTCGATGCGCGGCCGCAGGCGCGCCGCGATGCCGCGCGCGAGGTAGGATCCCAGCGACGTACCGGCCAGCACGAAGCGCTCATCGGGCAGCACGCGCTCGATGAAGGCAAGCATGGCGGCCAGCATATCGTCCTGGTTGTCGATGCGTCTGGCGACCGAGAGCCCCATGCCCGGCAGGTCGGGATAGATCCGCCGCCAGCCGCCGCCGCGCGCGGTGAGGATCGGCTCGTAGTCGGCGATCTCCAGCCGGCGGTTCATCGTCCAGCCGTGCAGGAAGACGATCGCGCGGCCCTCGCCGTGTTCTTCGTAGTCGATCGTCGCGCTGTCGGTCTCGCACTTCATGGCTACTATGCTGCGGCAACGACAAGGGAAAGACCATGGGCTACATGACCGACGAGCGCCGCATGATCCAGGAGACGGCGCGCGCCTTCGCCATGAAGGAGGTCCTGCCGATCGCCAACAAGCTCGACCCGGAGAAAGGCGACATTCCGCGCGAGCTGATCGGCAAGCTTGCCGACATGGGCTACTTCGGCATCGTCATTCCCGAGCAGCATGGCGGGCTGGGGCTCGGCGTCTTCGAGTACTGCCTGATCACCGAGGAGCTGGCGCGGGCCTGGATGAGCGTCGCCTCGCTCATCGCGCGCGGCAACGGGCTGAGCGCCGGGCGCGGCATGACGGAGGCGCAGCGCGCCGTCTTCCTGCCGCGCGCGGCGCGCGGCGAGTTCCTCGGCGCCGCCGCCATGTCCGAGCCCGACGTCGGCTCGGACCTCGGCAACATCGCCTGCCGCGCGCGGCGCGACGGCGATTCGTGGGTCATCAACGGCAACAAATACTGGTGCACCTTCGCCGACGGCGCCGACTACATCATGCTGGTCGCGCGCACCTCCGATGCACCGGACCCCAAGCGCAAGCATGTCGGGCTGTCGTCGTTCCTGATCGAGAAGCCGCGCGGCACCTTGCCGCCCGGCGTGAAGGGCGCGCCGATTCCCAAGATCGGGTACTTCGGCTGGAAGACGTGGGAGCTCGCCTTCGACGATTGCCGGCTGCCGGCAGAGGCGCTGATCGGCGAGGAAGGCCGCGCGTTCTACTACATCTCCGCCGGGCTGGAGCGGGCACGGGCCCACACCGCAGCGCGTGCCATCGGCCTGGCGCGCGGCGCACTGGAGGACGCGACGGCCTACGCGCAGGAACGGCGCCAGTTCGGTCAGGCGATCGGCGAATTCCAGAACACCCGCTTCCGGCTGGCGCGCATGGCCACCGAGATCGAGGCCTCGCGACAACTCATGTATTTCGTGTGCGACGAGATCGATCAGAAGCGGCGTTGCGACAAGGAAGCGGCGATGGTCAAGCTCTTCGCTTCCGAGATGGCCGAGAAGGTCACCTCGGAGGCGCTGCAGATCTTCGGCGGCGCGGGTTACACCACGCTGCACGCCGTCGAACGCTACTGGCGCGACGCGCGCCTCACCAAGATCTTCGAGGGGACGTCGGAGATCCAGCAGCGCATCATCTCCGACCACCTGCTCGGCAAGCCGAAGGCGGCGTGAGCATGGACGCGGCGGGTACGGGCGGCATGGGTACCGACGGCACCGGCGTGCAGCTGCTGCGCGCCGTCCTGATGGTCGGCGGCACGGGCGTCGTGCAGGTCTTCGCCCAGCTCGTGCTCGGCTACATGATGCTGATCCTGCCGCATCCCCGCGCATCGTCGCGGCCGACCTTCTTCATGCTCGCGCACAGCGTGGTGGCGGTACTGGTGCTGATGGCGGGCCACATGCTGCAGGTGACGCTGTGGGCACTGCTCTACCATTTCGACTGGGGCGAGTTCCGCACCTTCGGCGAGGCTCTCTATTTCTCACTGGCGAGCTTCACGACGGTGGGCGCCAGCGAGTTCACGCTGTCGTCCGGGCATCGCATGGTCGGAGCGCTCGAATCGGCGGCAGGCATGCTGATGTTCGGCTGGTCGACGGCCCTGCTGGTACGGGTCGTGCTGCGCACCGATCCTATAGGCGGCCGGAGGGACGGCTCGTAGGGCTCTTCCTCCCCTTGGCGGAAACCACCGGGGGGAGGAGAATGTCGGCATGAGCGACGAGATCGACGGCTTCATTTCCACCGCCCCGCAACTGCGCTTCGCCTTTGCCATCAAGGCGAAGGTCGGGCCGATCCAGGATCTCGGGCGAACCGCGCGCGGGCATCGGCGGATCATCGACATCCTGGGCGGCGAGGTGCACGGGCCCAAGCTCGTGGGGGAGATCCTGCCGGGCGGAGCCGACTGGCAGATCGTGCGTGCCGACGGCACGATCGAGGTCGTGGCGCGCTATACGATCCGCGCCCGCTCAGGCGCGCTGATCTACGTCCAGAACGAAGGGCTGCGGGTGGCCAGCCCCGAGATCCTGGCGCGCATGTCGCGCGGCGAGGCAGTGCCGTTCGACAGCTACCACTTCCGCACCGCCCCGCGCTTCGAGACGGCCGAGCCGACGCTCGACTGGCTGCAGCGCGCCACCTTCGTCGGCGTCGCCGCGCGCGCGCCCGACCGCGTCGCGATCGGCTTCCACGAGGTGCTGTAGGAACTTGCCGGAGCGCGGGCGGGACGCCCGCGCTCCGGCAAGAGCAATCATCGGGGCCTATCGGCGGCGGCCGCGGAGGTTGGTCGCCACCTTCGACCAGAAGCCTTCCCAGCGGGCATTGGAGCGGCTGGCGACCGACATGCGCTGGTAGACATCGCGGAGGGAGTGCTGCCGGTCGCCTTCCGGCGCGCGCAGGCTCGCGCCCTGGGCGCCCGGCACCAGCGTCAGCTCGCGGGTATGGAAGACCTCCAGTCCCGGGCGATGGCCGATGCTGATGATCGAGGTCTCGGGCAGATCCTCGATCAGGAGCTTCATGACGTTCTCCTGCCCCGCCTCGTCGAGCGCCGAGGTCGCCTCGTCCATGAAGATCCAGTCCGGCTTGTGGATCAGCGTCCGGGCGAAGGCGACGCGCTGCTGCTCGCCGCCGGACAGGATGTGGTCCCACCGCTCGGTGTCGTCGAGGCGCTCGCGCAAATGATCGAGGCCGACCTTGTGCAGCGCGTCGGTCAGCGTCTCGTCGGTGATGCCGTCCGGCGCCTTGGGATAGTGCAGCGCGTCGCGCAGGGTGCCGAGCGGGAAATAGGGCTTCTGCGGCATGAAGGCGATCTTGCCCTTGGGCAGGTGGATCTCGCCCCGCCCCCACGGCCAGACGCCGGCAACGGCCCGCATGATGGTGCTCTTGCCCGACCCCGACTGGCCGCGGATCAGCACGCGCTCGGGCCGGCGGATCTCGACCTCGGCATCGGCGACGAGCATCTCGCCGCTGGGACGCGTGAGCCCCAGCTCGCGCATGATGAGCAGGTCCTGCTCGGACGGCTCATGCAGCGTGATGCGCTCACCGTCCGACGCCTCGACACTCTCCTCGAGGTCGGTGAGGGCCAGGTGCAGATGCACGACGCGGTTGGTCGAGGCCCGCCATTCGGCGAACTTGGGGAAGTTGTCGATCAGCCAGCTCAGCGCCCACTGCACGCTGGAGAACGCCTGCGCCGTCTGCATCAGGCCACCGAGCTGGATCTCGCCCGCGAGATAGCGCGGCAGGGCGACGATGAGGGGCACGATCGGCGCGAGATAGGCCAGCGAGCTGGTCAGCAGGGAGAGATTGCCCTGCCCGCGCGTCTGGCGGTTCCACGCCGTGCGCAGGTCGAACAGCGAGCCGCGCATGCGCTCGCGCTCGTCGTCCTCGCCGCGCATCAGCGCGATTCCCTCGGCATGCTCGCGCGCCCGGGTGAGCACGGAGCGGAAGTCCGCCTCGCGGCCCTGGCGCACGTTTCCGGCATCGATCAGGCCGCGACCCAGCGCATAGGTCAGGATCGAGCCGATCAGCGCGTAGCCGATGGCGCACCACACCATGTAGCCGGGAATGTTGTACTCGGTGCCGAACAGGTGGATCGGCAGGTGGCCGGACAGCGTCCACAGCACGCCGAGGAAGGTGACGAGCTGCAGCACGCACTGGATCAGCGTCGTCGCGAACTCGACGGCGAACTCCGTCGCCACGCGGATGTCCTCGGCGATGCGTCCGTCGGGATTGTCGATGTCGTCCGCCAGCAGGCCGAGCTGGTACTGGCGGCCGGAATGCAGCCAGCGCTGCACCGTGGTCTGCGACAGCCAGGCACGCCAATTGATCTGCAGGCGGCGCTTGATGTGGAGCTGTACGGCGACGCCGACACCGGCGGAGATCACGATCGCCGCCAGCACCCACAGCAGATGGAAAAGAAGGCCGAGGTCGCGCTTCTCCAGGGCATTGAAGAAGTCGCGGTTCCAGATGTTGAGCCACAGCGCGATACCGACATTCGCGCTCACCAGCACCACGAGACCGGCGGAAAGCAGCCAGGCCACCGATCGGTAACCTGGCGCCGTCCAATAGCCGCAGGCAACGGCGGCGAAAGCGCGGATGGAGCTGTGCGGCGTGTCCAAGTCAGTCGCGGAAGCCCGGATCGATGCGGTCGAGCTTCCTCAGCAACGCCGGCCAGTCGAGCAGGCCGAACGGCCGGCGCACATGTGGCTGGTAGTTCATGTAGGTCGCATCAACGACGTCGGCCGGGACTTCGATCAGTTTGGTGTTGCAGGACATCGCCGCGATCTGCGTCTTGCACGACAGCTCGAGGCGATGCATGGCGTTGAACGCTTCGGGAATGGTGGCGCCGGTGGTGAGCAGGCCGTGGTTGCGCAGGATCAGCGCGTTGTTGTCGCCGAGATCGCGCACCAGCGCCTCGCGCGCGTCGAGATTGATCACCACGCCGTCGAAGTCGTGGTAGCTGATCTTGGCGAAGCGCATCGAGGTCTGGGTATTGGGCAGCAGGCCGCATTCCATGGTCGACACCGCCATGCCCGCCCAGGTGTGGGTATGGATGACGCAGGCGACCTCGGGCTTGGCCATGTGGATGGCGCTATGGATGACGAAGCCGGCGCGGTTGACGCCGTACTCCATGCCGCCGACGAACTCGGGCTTGGTGAGGATCGTCCCTTCATGGTCGATCTTGATCAGGCTCGACGCAGTGATCTCCTCGTAGAGCAAGCCGTAGGCGTTGATCAGGAAGGCATCGTGCTCGCCGGGAACGCGGACCGACACGTGATTGGCGATCAGGTCGGACATGCCGTAGAGTTCCATCAGCCTGTAGCAGGCGGCAAGATCGACCCGGGCCTGCCATTCCTCGGGCGAGACCTCGGAACGAAGGTTGGCGACTTTCCCGGTCTTCAGCGTGTGCACGGCCATTTAAACGCTCCATGGTGGTATCGGTTCCCCGACCGTACCCCTGCGCGTGCGCCGCCGTCCAATCGCCGAGCCACGGAGTCTGGTCTTGCCGGAGCGCGGGCTTCCCCCTACCGCTTGCGCGGCGTCTTCGTTTCGGCTGCCAGGGGATAGGCCGTGGTCGACTTGATGCGCTCCATGGCGAAGCGCGAGGTCACGTTCTTGAGCGGCATGGTGTCGATCAGCCGTTTGTAGAACGCGTCGTAGGCCTGCATGTTGGGCACCGCGACCCGCAGCATGTAGTCGATGTCGCCGGCCATGCGATAGAACTCCATCACCTCCGGCATGGCGGTCAGCGTCTGGGCGAACTTGGCCAGCCAGGCGGTCGAGTGGTCGCCGGTCTCGATCGACACGAAGACCGTGAGCCCCATGCCGACCGATTCGGGCGAGACCAGGGCCACCCGCTTGAGGATCACGCCCGCCTTCTCGAGGCGCTGGATGCGCTTCCAGCACGGGCTTTGCGACAGCCCGACCCGATGGGCGATCTGCGCCAGCGACAGGCTCGCGTCGTCCTGCAGAAGCACCACGATCTTGCGATCGATGGCGTCCATCTCCTGGCCGGTGTTCATGACCTCACTTTCGGGCCACGCGGGCCAAATCTCAACCGTCACCGGTCGCCGGGCCGGACTCTAGGGCGGATGCCGTGCCGTCCTCAATGGAAGGGATCGTCGAATGCCACGGGCGCGGCAGCAGCATAATTCCGCAGCCGATGCCGGCCATGGAAAATCTCACTTCGCCAGCTTGACCGAGCGGTAGTAGCGCAGGACGCCGGATTGCAGATCATCGACCGAGTCGATCGCCGCCAGCGTGTTGCGCGCCGTGGTCTGGGCGAGTTGCCGGCTGAGCCCCCCGATGCGCTCCAGCTTGTGGAGCGCCGCGGCCATCCGGTAGCCGACCGCCTCGTCGAGGTCGGGGCGCGCCAGGATGAAGCTCCAGGAGCCGACGGTGTCGAGAGCGTCGTACTGGCCGGGATAGAGGCCGGCGGGCACGGTAAGCGGGACGAGGAAAGGATGCCGGTCACGAATGCGCGCGATGTCCTCCGCGCTGGGCACGATGAAGCGCGCACCCAGCGGCCGGCTGGCGATCTCGACGAAGCCCGGCCAGCGCAGGCCGATCCCCCAGATCGCCGCGGCGCGACCTTCCATCACCATGGTCGGCCCCTCGGCGAGCTCCTCGGGATAGATCGCCTGGAAATCGCGATCCATGTCGAGCCCCATGCCGTCCATCACGTAGCGGGCTTGTACGGCGCTGCCGCTGCCGCGCGGGCCCCAGACGACCGGGCGACCCTCGAGATCGGCGATGCGGCGATAGCGGCTGTCGGCCCGCACGCAGAGCATGCCCGGCGTCGAATGCACCACGCTCACGATCGGCAGCGGCGGAGCGTTCGGACTGGCGCCGCGCCGCTCGTGCATCGCCTCACCGCTCACCAGTCCCATGTCGACCTCGCCGGCCTGCAGGAGACGGACATTCTCGGCCGAGCCGCCGGTCAGCTCCGCCTTGATGGTGAGGATCGGATCGACTCCCTTCAGGGCATCGATCAGGGCCGCACCATAGGTGTAGAAGCTGTTGCCCTCGGCGGCCGTGGCCATCCGGATCGTCAGCGACTGGCCTCGCGCGGCGGTCGACGCGATCGTGACGGCGGGGAGAGCGGAGAGCAGCGACCGGCGTCGGATCATCTGTCGCGGGCTCTTATGGGCCGGGACCAGACCCGTCAATCGGGGGCGTCGTCGCGGGCCTACCGGATCAGGCCGGCCGCGCGGTACTGGCTCGCCACGCCGGGCTGCAGCGCATCTTGGGCCGGGACGACGGCCAGGGTGTTGCGCGCCGTGGTCTGCACCAGATGGCCGGTCAGCTGACCCGTCTTCTCGGCTTTTTGCAGTGAGGCGGCCAGCCGGCGGCCGAGCTCGTCCTGCAGGCCGGCGCGCGCCAGCATCAGGCTCCAGGTACCGACCGTCGCGATCGGCTGATACTGGCCGCGATAGAGCCCGGCCGGCACCGTCATGGGGAGCAGGAACGCATGCTTCTGGCGGATGCAGACGATCTCGCCGGCATCGGGGGCGACGAAGCGCGCACCGCGCGCCGCCATCGCGACCTTCACGAAACCGGGCCATCGCGTACCCGCGCCCCACAGAGCCGAGGCGCGGCCGTCGATCACCATGGCTGCCGCTTCGCCGACATCGGCGGTGTAGACAGCCTCGAAGTCGCGATCGGGATCGAGGCCCAGCCCGTCGATCACGGCGCGCGCCTGCCGGGCAAGGCCGGAATCGCGCGCGTTCCAGACGATGCGATGGCCCACCAGCTCGGCGATCGCGTGGAAGCGGCTGTCGGCCCGCACGACGAACATGCCGGGCATGGCGGAGACGGCGGTGACGACCTTGAGTCGGTTGCCCGGCCGGCCCTCGCCGCCCAGCGCTTCCTGGGCGACCTCGCCCGGCACGAGCGCGAGATCGAGATCGCCGTTCTCGAGCATCGCCACGCTCTCGGCTGCCTCGCGCGTCTGCACGAGACGGAAATCGAGCGTGGGATCGACCGCCTTCATCATGGTGATGAAAGCCTCGCCATAGACGGGGAAGCCGCCGCTCTCCGATGCGGCGCCGATCGTAATGCGGCCCGGTTGCGAGGCGTCACTCATCGACGGCATGGCAAGGGCCGCGGCAAACAGCAGCAATGTCCGGCGTCGAATCATCGGCCGATCGTCAGGGTCTCACACCCGGCCCATCGAGGGCCATCCCGCGCGCACGATCCATCAAATAGGCCTCGAGCGCCAGATATTCGGTTGCGCCCGGTTGCCACGGCTCGGCGCGCATGCCGACGACGCAGTTGCGCAGTCGCCGTGCGATCGAGCCCAGCGCCTGCCATTCCAGGCGGTAGATCGGATAGCCGGTCGGATGGCCTTGCGGGATGACGGCGCCGGCGAGCCGGTGGCCGGCATTGTCGTCGTGGCAGTTCGCGCAGGAGAGATTGAGCTGGCCCTGGCGGCGCTCGTAGAGGTCCCTGCCCTGCGCCCGAAGGGCGGCGAGCGCGGGATCGTCGGGCGGAGCGATCGGCAGGCCGCGCGACTGCAGCGTGACAAAGGCGCTGAGGGCCAGGAGATCGTCGCTCTCCGCCACCAGCGCGGGCGCCTGCTGATGGACCGTGCGGCAGAGGTTGATCCGCCCCTCGAGATCGACCGGCCCGGCCGGCGCCGGAGCGACCGCGGGATAGCGCGCGGCAACGCCCTTCATGCTGACGGCAGCATCGCCATGGCAGTCGGCGCAGGACTTGCCGGCCGCACCGGCCTTCGCGGCCCAGGCCGCGGCCCCCACCTGAACGAACAGCATCGCGGGATTGGCGGTGTCGTCGTCCTGCATCTTCTGCAGCGCCGGCCCCATCTCCTGGTAGCCAGAGCGGCGCAGATCGCCGCTCTGGGCAAGGGCCAGCGAGGCGCAGAACACGCCGGCCAGCGCGAACCCGAGGCGCACCAAAGGGATTCTTCGGAGCCTTCCGCTGGGGGCGCGCCACTCCAGTGCCGCGTCCCCAGCGGAACTCATCCGACCGATAAATCCACAGCCTTTCGGGACGACAGAGGAAGAGGCGAATGGGCCGGTCATGTCACCGCGATGGCGACCCGGTGCTCGGCGACGAAGCCCTCGTCGCCGCTCCAGCGCAGGACGACCGTACCGCTCTCGCTGGCGACCGTGAAGAACGAGACGAAGGGATTGGCCGCGATCGCCGGCGACATCCTCATGCGGAAGATCTCGCGGCCGTTCCAGGTCACGGTGAAATCCTCGACGATGTTGCGCGGGATGATGCGGCCGTTGGTGCCCGGCCGGAAGCCGGTCTCCATCGGATGCATGATCAGCGCCTTGATCTCGATCGTGTCGCCCTTCTTCGCGGTCTTGGGCGCGTTGACCAGCACGTTGGCCATCAGGTCACGTCCTCTATGCAGGCCGCGATGGTGATGATCACCTCGGCGCTGGCGCTCCAGAATTCGCCCCTGCTCGTTTCGGCGATCGCCACGATCTTCTGGGTGTCGGCGAGCTTGATGCGCGTGCCGACGACGGCCTTGCCGCTGGCCGGCGAGAGCCAGGCGTTGAACACGTGCGGCTGCGGATTCTTCTCGTTGAAGACGTGGATCGCCTTGACGTGGTCGTCCGCCGTCATCGGGCTCTCGACCGAGACCGACATCGGCACGGTGTTGCCGTTCTCCACGATCGGCGGGATGTCGAGCGTCACCTTGCCGGCACGCAGGGACGCGCCGCCGGTCACTTCCCTGATCGCGTCCGCGAGCGCCTCCGGGGTCGCTTCCGCCGCGAACGGCAGGAGCGTGACGGCGGCACCCGCGAGGAACACCCGTCTTTGCATCTCAGTCCTTCAAGCTCGCGAGGTAGGCCACGACGTCCTCGATCTGCTGGGCGGTGAGGAGGGTCTTGCCCTGGAAGTTTTTGGCAACGCGCGTGAGCCCGTCCAGCCGATAATAGGGCGGCATGATCGTGTCGGAATTGAGACGCGCGGCATCGACCAGCCGCAGCCGCAACTGCTCCGGCGTCGAACGCGCGCCTGCGCCCGCCAGGCTCGGCGCGAGGTCGCCCTGGAAGCGCTCCTCGGGAATTGGCGCGCTATGGCACAGCAGGCAGAGCCCGACGGCGCGGTTGGCGACGATCGCCCGCCCACGCGCGGCATCGCCGGGCTGGCCGGTCAGCGGCTCGGGAATCGAGTCCTGCTGCCCCCACGCCGCGGCGGGCAGCAGCAGAAGAGCGGCGAACGCTCGCCACCTCATCCGAACGTCTCTGACGTCAAGCGGTGGAACCACGCCTCGTCCTCGCTCGCCTCCTGCGCGCGCAACGAGGCGGCCGCGCCGACCGGACTGGTGTTCACCGCGCCGGGCACGGCGAGCAGCTGGCCCTTGTCGGGGCGGTACCGGTTGACCTCCACGAAGCCGTAGGTCGGTCCGGCCAGGCTGTAGCAGATGTTGTCCAGCGTCGGCTCGGACGGCGCGCGGCCGGCCAGGCGAGCGACGATCGCGGCAGCGCACACCTTGCCCTGCTCGGCGGCGGCGTGGGCGGCCTTGGGCATGCCGCCCATCAGGGCCGCGTCGCCCAGCACATGGATGCCCGGCTGCAGCGTCGACTCGAATCCGACCGGCTCGACCGGGCACCAACCAGTGCGGTCGGCGACTCCGGCGCGAGCGGCGATGGCGGCCGCCTTTTGCGGCGGCACGATGTTGGCGACGGCGGCCTTGTAGTCCTCGAAGTCGGTCTTCACCGTCATGGTCGCGGGATCGACCGAGGTTACGCTGCCTCCTTTGCTCAGGGAGACCCGCTCGATCATGTCGGGATAGAGCGCAGCCCACGCCTCCTCGAACAGGTGCTGCTTGGAGAAGCCGTCCTTGGCGTCGAGGATCAGCACCTTCGACCTCGGCTTGGCGGCCTTGAGATAGTGGGCGATCAGGCTGGCACGCTCGTAGGGCGCGGGCGGGCAGCGGTAGGGCGTGGCGGGGGCGGAGATCACGACCAGGCCGCCATCCTCCATCGCCTCGAGCTGGCGGCGCAGCAGCACGGTCTGCGGCCCACCCGTCCAGGCGTGCGGCATCCGCTCGGCGGCCGCTTCCGTGTAGCCCGCGATCGCCGTCCAGCTCATGTCGACGCCCGGCGCGAGGACCAGCCGATCCCACGGAAGAGTATCGCCGCCGGCGAGCGTCACGGTCCGCGCGGCGGCATCGACGCCCGTCGCCCCGGCCGTCGCGACCGTGATGCCGAGCGCGGCCAGCGATTCGTAGGAGAAATCCTGCTGCCCAGGCGCGCGCAGGCCCGCGATCACCGAGCTGCTGAACGGGCAGGCGCTGAAGCTCCTGCCCGACGCGACCAGCGTGACATCGAGATCGGGCGCGAGCCCGCGCAGGGCCCGCGCGCAGGCCACGCCGGCGAAGCCACCGCCCACCACCACGATCTTCGCCGCGCCCCGCGCCGACACGACCGCCGGCGCGAGGCCGGCGGCCGCCATCAGCGAGAGAAAGGAACGGCGCGTCGCCATGAGAGGCCCATCATACTTTCCTCCCCATTCATATGGGGAGGTGTCGGCGTCTTACGCCGACGGAGGGGTCATGAGCACCAGTCGCGTTGCCTCTGACCCCTCCGTCGCGGATTACCGCGCCACCTCCCCGGCTTCGCCAGGGAGGAAAGATCGGATCACGCGCCCTTCTTCAGCTCCTGGTGCATCAACGGCAGCTCGCGGACGCGCTTGCCGGTGGCCTTGTAGATGGCGTTCAGCGTCGCGGGCGCGGCGACGGCGATGGTCGGCTCGCCGACGCCGCCCCAGAAGCCGCCCGACGGCACCAGCGCGCAGTCGACCTCGGGCATCTCGTCCATGCGCATGACGTTGTAGCTGTCGAAGTTGGTCTGCTCGACGACGCCGTCCTTGACGGTGATCTCGCCGTACAGCGCCGCCGACAGGCCGTAGACGAACGAGCCCGCGATCTGGCGCTCGATCTGCGCCGGGTTGACCGTGTAGCCCGGGTCGGTCGCCGCCGTGATCTTGTGGATCTTGAGCACGCCGTCGGGGCTGACCGAGACCTCCGACACGCCGGCGACGTAGCTGCCATAGCCCATGACCTGCGAGATGCCGTGGAAATGGCCGGCGGGCAGCGGCTTGCCGTAGCCCGCCTTGTCGCAGGCGGCCTTGAGCACGGCGGCGTATTTCGGCTTCAGGTACTTCAGCCGGTATTCGAGCGGATCGACGCCTGCCGCCTCCGCGACCTCGTCCATGAAGCATTCCATGTAGACGGCGTTCTGGTTGACGTTCACGCCGCGCCAGAAGCCCGCCGTGAGATGCGGGTTGCGCATGGCGTGATCGATCAACAGGTTCGGGATGTTGTAGCCGTAGGCTGCTTCCGGCCCGCTCGGCATGAAGCCCTGGAAGGTCGCGGGATCCATGCCGTTCTGCAGGCTCTGCGGCGCCAGCGAGGCAAGGATCGACTGGCCCGAGATGCGCACGCGCAAGCCGACGATGTTGCCCTGGGCATCGAGGCCGGCGGTCAGCTTGCACATCGTGGTCGGATGATAGAGGCCATGCAGCATGTCCTCCTCGCGCGACCACAGCGTCTTGACCGGCGTGCCGGGCATCTGCTTCGCGATCAGCACCGCCTGCCGCACGTAATCGGCGCGGCCGCGCCGGCCGAAACCGCCGCCCAGCATCAGCTTGTAGACATCGCACTTGGCGACCGGCAGCTCGGCGGCCTCCGCGGCGGCGGCGAGCGCCGCCTCGCCGTTCTGCGTGCCGCACCACACCTCGCACTTGTCGGCGGTGTAGAGCACGGTCGCGTTGAGCGGCTCCATCGTGACATGGTGCTGGTAGGGAAATGCGTAGGTCGCCTCGACCTTCTTCGCCGCGCCGGCGATGGCGGCATCGACATCGCCCGCCTTGTTGCCGACGAAGGCTTCCTTGGCTGTGAGGCCTTCCTTCAGCAGGGCGGTGATGTCGTCCTGCTGGACGTTGCCCGACTTGCCCACGTCCCATTCGACCGGCAGCTTCTCGAGCGCGGTCTTGGCGTTCCACCAGGTGTCGGCGATCACGGCGACGGTATTGCCGTCGACCGAGACGACCTTCTTCACGCCCGGCATCTTCTCGACCTTGGCAGCATCGAAGGTCTTGAGCTTGCCGCCGTTGACGGGGCAGGCCTTGACCGCCGCGTTCAGCATGCCCGGCATCTTGTAGTCGATGCCGTAGATCATCGCGCCGGTGAGCTTGTCGCGCGTGTCGAGGCGCTTGAGCGGCTGGCCGATGACCTTCCAGTCCTTGGGATCCTTGAGCTTCACTTCCTTGGGCGGCTCGAGCTTCGCCGCCGCCGCGGCGAGATGGCCGTAGGTCGCCGTCTTGCCCGAGCCATGCTTCACGACGCTGTTGGCCGCCGAGCATTCCGAGGCCGGCACCTTCCACTCCGCCGCCGCCGCCGCGATCAGCATCTCGCGCGCCGCCGCGCCGCCCTCGCGGACATACTGGTGGCTCTCGCGGATGCCGCGGCTGCCGCCAGTCGAGAAGTTCTTCCAGACGCGGTTGCGCCGGACGTTCTCGCCCGGCGTCGGATATTCGGTCGTGACCTTCGACCAGTCGCACTCCAGCTCCTCGGCGACGAGCTGGGCGAGGCCGGTCAGCGTGCCCTGCCCCATCTCGGAACGGGCGATGCGGATCACCACCGTGTCGTCGGGCTTGATCACCACCCAGGCGTTGACCTCCTGCACCTCGGCGGCCTGCGCGGTGGCATGAGGGAAGGAGAAGCCGAGCGAGAAGCCGCCGGCGACAGTTGCGCCGCCGACGACGAAGCCGCGGCGACCGAGCGAAGTCTGGATCGTCATGGTGCGTCCTCCCTCAGGCCTTGGCCGCGGCGTGGATCGCTTCGCGGACCTGCTTGTAGGTGCCGCAGCGGCAGATGTTGGTCATCGCCGCGTCGATGTCGGCGTCGGTCGGGTTCGGCTTGGCCGCGAGCAGCGCCGTCGCCGCCATGATCATGCCGCTCTGGCAGTAGCCGCATTGCGGCGTGTCGTTGTCGAGCCAGGCCTGCTGGATCTTGGTCAGCTTGCCGTCCTGGGCGAGGCCCTCGATCGTGACGATCTTCTTGCCGCTCGACACCGAGCTCAGCGGCACCTGGCAGGAGCGCGTCGCCACGCCGTCGATATGCACCGTGCAGGCGCCGCACTGGGCGATGCCGCAGCCGTACTTGGTGCCGGTGAGACCGAGCGTCTCGCGCAGCACCCAGAGCAGCGGCGTGCGCGGATCGGCGTTGGCCTGGAGCGATTTACCGTTGACGTTGAGGACGGCCATGTCGGTCTCCTGCGAGAAAGCGTTGTCCCGAATGGGGAAGACCCTATCGCACCGATGGACGTGCCGCAAAGCGGCACACGTCGGGCCTGCGTCACAGGGTCGTGAAGGTCTGCTGGACATCACGCCGGAGCGATGGGAAAGGCGTAGGCATGAGTACACAAGCGGGTGATGTGCGCGTCGGCGTGGATATTGGCGGCACCTTCACCGACATCGCCGTCCAGATCGGCAATCGTTTCGTCACCACCAAGGTCCTGACGACGCCGCGGGCGCCGGAGCAGGCCGTCATGCAGGGCATCGCCGCCGCGCTCGCCGAGGCCGGGGTCTCGCCGGGCGACGTGGACCTCGTGATCCACGGCACGACGCTGGCGACCAACGCGCTGATCGAGCGCAAGGGCGCGCGCACGGCGATGATCGGCACCGAGGGCCATCGCGACACGCTCGAGCTGGGCTACGAGGATCGCTTCTCCGAATACGACGTGTTCATCGAGAAGCCCGCGCCGCTGATCCCGCGCGACCTGCGCTTCACCGTGCCCGAGCGCATGAGCGCGCGGGGCGAGGTGCTGCGCCCGCTCGACGAGGCCGCGGTGGCCGCGCTGGCGCCCGAGTTGGAACGTCATCAGGTCCAGAGCCTCGCGATCGGCCTGCTGCACGCTTACGTGAATCCCGATCACGAGCGACGGGTGCGCGACATCCTTGCCAAGCGCCTGCCCGGCGTTTCGATCAGCCTGTCGAGCGAGGTCTGCGCCGAGGTGCGCGAGTACGATCGCTTCTCGACGACGGCCTGCAACGCCTACGTCCAGCCGCTGATGGCGGGCTATCTCGACCGCCTGTCGCATCAGCTCAGGGGAACCGGCCTCGCCTGCCCGCTCTATCTCATGCTGTCGGGCGGCGGGCTGGCGACGCTCGAGACGGCGATGCGCTTTCCCATCCGCCTGGTCGAATCGGGACCGGCCGGCGGGGCGATCCTGGCCGCGGGCATCGCCGCCGAATCGAACCTGCCGCGCGTGCTGTCGTTCGACATGGGCGGCACGACGGCCAAGATCTGCCTGATCGACGACTTCCGGCCGCAAGCCTCGCGCAGCTTCGAGATCGGCCGCATCTACCGCTTCCTCAAGGGTAGCGGCCTGCCCGTGCGCATCCCCGTGATCGAGATGGTCGAGATCGGCGCCGGCGGCGGCTCGATCGCCTCGGTCGATGCGCTGAAGCGCCTCAAGGTCGGGCCGGAGAGCGCCGGCGCCGAGCCCGGTCCCGCGAGCTACGGCCGCGGCGGCATCGCGCCGACCGTGACCGATGCCGACCTCGTGCTCGGTCGCATCGATTCGCGGCGCTTCGCCGGCGGCAGCTTCTCGCTCGACGTCGAGGCCGCCAAGAGCGCACTCGAACGCGAGGTCGGCGAGCGTCTCGGGCTCGCCGCGATCCATTCCGCCTACGGCGTCAGCGAGATGGTCGACGAGAACATGGCCAACGCCGCGCGCGTTCACGCCATCGAGCGCGGCAAGACCCTGGGCGACCGCACGCTGATCGCCTTCGGCGGCGCCGCGCCGCTGCATGCCGCGCGACTGGCCGAGAAGCTCGGCATGGACCGTATCGTCATCCCGACCAGCGCCGGCGTCGGCTCGGCGGTCGGCTTCCTGCGCGCGCCGGTCGCCTACGAGGTGGTGCGCAGCCGCTTCTTCCGCCTCGCCCATTTCGAGGCGGCCACGATCAATGCCATGCTGCGCGAGATGCAGGACGAGGCGCGCGCGATCGTGGCGACCGGTGCGCCGGGTGCCGCGATCGACGAGCATCGCCATGTCGAGATGCGTTATGTCGGCCAGGGCCACGAGATCGCCGTCGACCTGCCGCTGCGCGACCTCACGGCCGACGACGCGCCGTTCCTGCGCGGGCTGTTCGAGACGCGCTACGCCGGGATCTTCGGCCGCGCCGTGCCCGGCGTGGAGGTCGAGATCCTCGCCTGGTCGATCACGATGAGCGCCTCGGTCGGCGGCACCGCCGTCGATCCGCCGATGCCCGCCGATTCGCATCCGCCGGCGACCGACCGCCGCCGCCTGTTCGACGGGCTGCTGGGCGAATACAAGGAGGTGGCCGTCCACTGGCGCGAGACGCTGGCGCCGGGCAGCCGCATCGCCGGTCCCGCCATCATCGCCGAGGCGCAGACCGCGACGGTGGTGTCCGCCGCCTTCGACGCCCGCATCGATCGCTTTGGCAACATCGTCCTGGAGCGCAACTCATGACGCGCAACGATCCCACCGCCGCCATCCATATGCAGATCATGTGGAACCGCCTGATCGCCGTGGTCGAGGAGCAGGCGCAGACGCTGATCCACACCGCCTTCTCGACGGCGGTGCGCGAGGCGGGCGACCTCTCCGCCGGCGTGTTCGACCCGGCCGGCCGCATGATCGCCCAGGCCGTCACCGGCACGCCGGGCCACGTCAACTCGATGGCCCTGTCGGTCGGGCACTTCCTGCGCAAGTATCCGGCGGAGACGATGAAGCCGGGCGACGTCTATCTCACCAACGATCCGTGGCTCAGCACCGGCCACCTCTACGACTTCACGGTCGTGACGCCGGCTTTCAAGAAGGGCCGGCTGGTGGCGCTGTTCGCGTCGACCGCGCATGTCGTCGATATCGGCGGCATCGGCTTCGGCGCCGACGGCCGCTCGGTGTTCGAGGAAGGGCTGTGCATCCCGATCATGCCGCTCGCCGAGGCGGGCACGCTCAACAAGCATCTGTTCTCCATCGTCGAGTCCAACGTGCGCGAGCCGACGCAGGTCAAGGGCGACCTGCATTCGCTGGCCGCCTGCAACGAGACCGGCTGCCGTCGCCTGGTCGAGATGATGGACGAGTTCGCGCTGGAGACGCTGGCCGAGATCGCGCAGTTCGTGATCGGCAACTCGCGCGAGGCGATGATGCTGGAGATCGGCAAGCTGCCGAAGGGCACCTGGCATCACGCCATGACGGTCGACGGCTTCGAGGAGCCGATCGAGATCCGCGCGGCGCTGACCATCTCCGACGACGGCATCCATGTCGACTATGACGGCACCTCGGCGCACTCGGGCTACGGCATCAACGTGCCGTTCTGCTACACCGACGCCTATACCGCCTTCGGCGTGCGCTGCATCGTGGGGCCGGCGATCCTGAACAATGCCGGCTCGCTCGCGCCGGTGACGGTGAGCGCGCCGGAAGGCTCGATCCTGCACGCGCCGCGGCCGAGCGCGGTGACGGCGCGCCACGCCGTGGGCCAGATGCTGCCCGACGTGATGTTCGGCTGCCTGCACCGGGCGATGGGCGGCGGCACGCCGGCCGAGGGCGCGGCCAGCCTGTGGGGCATGCCGCTGTTCGGCGGGCCGGGCATCGCGCCGGGCACGCAGCATCGCAAGGACATCAGCCGCTTCACGGTGATGGGCATCATGGCCGGCGGCACCGGCGCACGGCCGCGCCAGGACGGCATGTCGGCGACGGCCTTCCCCAGCCGCGTGCGTTGCATCCCGATCGAGATCACCGAGACGATCTCGCCGGTCGTGGTCTGGCGCAAGGAGCTGCGCGCGGACTCCGGCGGCGCCGGCCGCCAGCGCGGCGGGCTCGGCCAGACGATCGAGATCGGCCTCACCGAGGACGCGCCGTTCATCATGTCCGCCGGCACGATGGACCGCGTGCTCTTCCCCGCGCGCGGCCGCGACGGCGGCAAGCCGGGCGCCGCGGGAAGCTTCGGCCTGTCGTCCGGCAGCCTCTTCAAGGGCAAGCAGAAGCACACCGTGCCCGCCGGCGAACGCCTGCTGCTCGAGCTTCCCGGTGGCGGCGGCTACGGCGACCCGCAGCAGCGCGAGCCTTCCCGCGTGGCCGACGACGTGCGCCTCGGCCTCGTCTCCCCCGACGTCGCCCGCCAGGACTACGGCGTCGCGCTCGACGCCACCGGCGCGGTCGACGAGACGGCGACGGAGGTGCTGCGCGGCAACGGCTGATCGCAAGAACGTTCCACTCGGTAAAACCTCACCCTGAGGAACGGAGCGAAGCGGAGTGTCTCGAAGGGTGGCAACGCGCACCTCGCCTGCTGCCCACCCTTCGAGAAGCTCGCTGCGCTCGCTCCTCAGGGTGAGGTATGGTTTTGGTCAACCAATGAATCCGAAGCGAATTGCCGGGAGAGAACGATGTTCAAGCGTGTGCTGATCGCCAATCGGGGCGAGATCGCGATCCGCATCGCGCGGGCGGCGGCGGCGCTCGGAATCGAGTCGGTGGCGGTGTTCGCGCCGGCGGATGGGCAGTCGCTGCACACGAAGCTGGCGGACGAGGCGCGGGAGATCGGAAAGGGCATCGCCGATCCGCTGCGCGCCTATCTCGACATCGAGGCGATCATCGCGGCCGCCAAGGAGAGCGGTGCGGACTGCGTCCATCCCGGCTACGGCTTCCTCTCCGAAAATGCCGCCTTCGCCGAGCGCTGCCGGGCCGAGGGCCTGCGCTTCGTCGGCCCCTCGCCTGCCGCGCTCGCGCTGTTCGGCGACAAGGTCGCGGCCCGCGCCTTCGCGCAGAAGCACGGCATCCCCGTCGTTCCCGGTGCGCCGTCAGCGCTCGCGTCCAGCGCGGACGCAAGAGCTGTCGCGCAATCGATCGGCTATCCGGTGATGCTGAAGGCGGCAGCCGGTGGTGGCGGACGCGGCATGCGCATCGTCACCGGTCCCGAGGAGATGGACGACGCGTTTGCCCGCTGCCAGGGCGAGGCGAAGGCCGCTTTCGGCGACAGCGCCGTCTTCCTCGAGAAGATCGTGCCGCGGCCGCGCCACATCGAGGTCCAGGTCCTCGGCGACGGCCTGGGCAATGTCGTGCATCTCTTCGAGCGCGACTGTTCGGTGCAGCTCCGCCATCAGAAGGTCGTCGAGATCGCGCCCGCACCCGGCCTCGACGACGCGCTGCGCCAGCGCCTCCACGCCGACGCCGTGACGCTCGCCCGCGCCGCCGCCTACGAGAACGCCGGCACGGTGGAGTTCCTGGTCGATCCCGAGGGCGGCCGGCACTTCTTCATCGAATGCAATCCGCGCATCCAGGTCGAGCACACCATCACCGAGCAGGTCATGGGGCTCGACCTCGTCGAGGCGCAGTTCCGCATCGCCGCGGGCGACACCCTCGCGGCGATCGGCATCGCCGACCAAAAAGCGGTCGGACAGCCGCGCGGCTTCGCGATCCAGGCCCGCGTCGTGGCGCAGGGCACCGGCACGCTGACCGCCTATCGCGAACCGTCCGGCCCGGGCGTGCGGGTCGATGCCTGCGGCTATCTCGGGCTGTCGCCGCCGCCCCAGTTCGATCCACTGCTGGCCAAGCTGATCGGCCAGTCGGGCACGTTCGCCTCGGCGGTCGACCGGACCGAACGCGCGTTGGCCGAGTTCCATATCGCCGGTGTGCCGACCAACGTCGAGCAACTGCGCGCCATCCTGGCCCATCCCGACTTCCGCAACGGCAATGCGCGCACGACCCTGCTCTCCGACGCGATCGCTCCGGCGAAGAGCGAGCTGGCGGCCCTCAAGTTCCTCGACCAGCAGGCCAGCGCGCTCGGCCGCGCCGGGCGTACGACACAAGCACCGGCCCGCCCGCTGCCCGTTCCGCCCGGCCATCAGGCGATCGAGAGCCCGCATGCCGGCGCCGTGGTCGACATCAAGGTGCAGGCTGGCGACACGGTGACAGCGGGCCAGACGCTGTTCGTGGTGTCGGCGATGAAGATGGAGAGCTCGATCGGCGCGTCCTGCGCCGGCGTCGTCGAGAGCGTGGCGCCGATCGCGGCCGGCGCCTCGGTGGACGGCGGTCAGATCCTCGCCGTCATCAAGCCGTCCGGCGCGGCGCAGGCGGCACCCGTCCTGCCGCGCGAGGAGAGCTGGACGCCGATGCTGGAGAAGGTCGCCGCGTTGCAGGAGATCGCGCACGAACGGCTGGCGCCGGGCTCACGCGAGCCGGGCGTGGTGCGCCAGCGCAACCGCAACAAGCTGACCTGCCGCGAGCGCATCGACGCGCTGCTCGACCGCGGCAGCTTCCGCGAGGTCGGCAGCCTGGCGGGCTTCGCGAGCTTCGACGACGACGGCGAGATCGCGGCCTTCACGCCGGCCAGCCATGTCGGCGGCCAGGGCCGTATCGAGGGCCGGCCGTGCGTGGTCTGCGCCGACGATTTCACTTCACGCGGTGGCCATGCCGACGGCGCGATCGGCCAGAAGTCGCGTTATCTCGACCGGCTGTCGATCGAGATCCGCACACCCTCGATCCGCCTGCTCGACGGCTCCTCGGGCGGCGGCAGCGTCGCGACGATGGTGCCGAAGCAGGGCGCCAGCGCGGAGTCGTCGGCCAAGGAAAGCACCGGCGCCATCAAGGTCGGCCAGCCGCGGGTGGTGGGCGGGGGCGGCTCGTTCCTGCCGGGCCATCTCGGCAGCTCCTATTACGCCGACCAGCTTGCAACGGTGCCGGTGGTCAACCTGCTGCTGGGCAGCGTCGTCGGCATCGGCGCGGCCAAGGCGGTGCTCGGCCACTTCTCGGTGATGGTGCGCGACATTGCCCAGCTCTTCGTCGCCGGCCCGCCGGTGGTCAGCCATGCGATGGGCTACGACGTGACCAAGGAAGACCTGGGCGGCTGGCATATCCACTGCCGCAATGGCTCGGTCGACAATCTTGCGGAGAGCGAGGAGGAGGCGATGGCGCAGACCCGCCGCTTCCTGAGCTACCTGCCGTCGAGCGCATACGAGGCGCCGCCGGTGCAGGCCACGACCGACGAAGCCGCTCGGCGCGAGGAGGAGCTGCTCACGCTGGTGCCGCGCAAGCGCACCGCGACCTTCGACGTGCGGCGCGCGATCCGGTTGATCGCCGACACGGACAGCTTCTTCGAGATCGGCCCGCTGTGGGGCACCGACCAGGTCACGGGCTTCATCCGCCTCGCTGGCCATCCGGTCGGCGTGATCGCGTCCGACAGCCGCCACGTCAACGGCGGCGCGCTGACGGCGGACGGCTGCGACAAGCTCAAGCGCCATCTCGACCTGTGCGACCTGTTCCACCTCCCGCTGCTCAACCTCGTGGACAATCCCGGCTTCGCGGTCGGCATCGAGCACGAGATCGCCGGCACGATCCGCAAGGGCGGCGAATGGATGATCGCCTTCGCGCAGGTCCAGATCCCGATCTTCACGGTGCTGATGCGGCGAAGCTTCGGCGTCGCCGGCAACAACTACGCCACGCCGCGCTCGGCCGCCTCGGTGCGCGTGGCGTGGCCGGCCGCCGATGTCGGCGGCATCCCGCCCGAAGGCGGCATCGAGGCCGCCTACAAGCGCCAGCTCGCCGAGGCCGCCGACCCGGCCGCGCTGCGCGCCGAGATCAACGCCCGCATCGAGAGCGTGCGTGGACCGGTCGGCCCGCTCAACCGCTTCGAGATCGAGGAGATGATCGACCCGCGCGACACCCGCCGGCTCGCCTGCGAATGGGTGTCCGACGCCTACCGGATCGTCCGCCAGCCCTCGCGCCTGCAGCCAAGGCCACTCGGCTTTCGGCCATAAGCACTCATTGGACCGCGCGCATCCTGCGCGCCTCATGATCATGAGCGCGCAGGATGCGCGCGGTCCACATGACGACGCCACGCAGGCCTCGAACAAGCGCCAGCAACCATGACAAGCAGAGGCAGGCCGTGGAAGCGGGCGGGAAGCGAGCCAGGCCATGGCAGCCTTTCCGGCATCGTCAGGCGCTCCCGCGCGATCTGACTACTTCGCCTTTTCAGTCGTCGCCCGGCACACTGCCATGACCGCTTCGCTCAGCAGCGTTTCCAGAGACTCGGCGGTCAGATCTGAAAATCTGCCGCGAGCCTCGCTCATCGTGTGGTCGAAGGTGGGGACGGCAATGTCGGTGTCGCGCGACACGCAGACAGTCCGGCGCGTGGTTGGGGCCATGCGATCCTCGATTGGCACTTGAGCACTTGTCAGCTTATCGCCGCTGCAGCCACGGGCGCTCGGGTTCAGGTCATGAGCCTTGACAGGTGACCAAATAGTCACCTATTGAAAATCATCGATGGAGGACGACAGGGTCTTCAAAGCGCTTGCCGATCCGACACGCCGGATGCTGCTGGATCTGCTTTTCCAGCGCGACGGCCAAACGCTGAAGGAATTGCAGGTTGAGATCGACATGACACGTTTTGGCGTCATGAAGCATTTGAGGATCCTGGAGAACGTCGGCCTGGTCGTTTCGAAGCGGTCCGGCCGCGAGAAGCTGCATTTTCTCAATCCCGTTCCCATTCGGGCGATCCACGACCGATGGATCGACAAATACAGCGAACATCGGCTCTCGGCGCTCGGAGCGCTGAAGAGAGAGCTCGAAAGAAAGGGTTAGTTGCATGTCCGACACGAAGGCCGTCCAGGTTTTCAGGATCGTCATCAAGGCCAGCGCCCAAGCGATATGGGAGGCGATCACCAAACCCGAATGGACCGAGCGCTATGGCTATGGCGGCCGTGTCGCCTACGACCTGGTCAGCGATGGCCGGTTCAGCCACGGCGCCAGCCCCGAAATGAAGTCCTTCGGCCTTCCCGACGAGATCATCGTCGGCAAGGTCATCGAAAGCGATCCGCCCCGTAAGCTGGTCCAGACGTGGCATCCCCTGTTCGACCCTGCAACGACGGCGGAGCCGCACACGCGACTGACCTATGAAATCACGGAACATGACGGCGTGTGCACGGTGACGATAACGCACGACGCCACGAATGCCCCAAAGGTGGCCACGATGGTTTCTGGCGGCGGCGATCCGCAGCAGGGCGGCGGCGGTTGGCCGTGGATCCTGAGCGACCTCAAGTCCTTGCTCGAGACCGGCAAGCGCATGGCGGGGAGTTGATTGGCCGTTAAGGAACGCATTCCAACTAGCTGACGCACGCCTCGAACAGGCGGCGGTAGTTGCCGCCGAGCAGCTTGGCGATCTCGTCGGGCCTGAAGCGGGACGAGAGCGCGGCGGCGAGCTGCGGCAGGTCGGCGTAGCTCGGTAGCGAGCTCGGTCCCAGCAAGCCCATCTGGTCGGTGCCGATGCCGACATGGTCGACGCCAATCACGTCGACCATGCGGGCGATGCCGCTGGCGTAGGAGCTGACGTTGGCCACGTCGTTGACCGGCCAGATGCCGACGACCCCGCCGGTCGCGGCGATCGCCCGGGCATGGTCCGAGGTGATCAGGCGAGTCCACGGCGTCGGGCGATTGCCGAGGCCGGTATGCGACAGCAGCAGCGGCTTGCTCGTGGTGGCCGCCGCGCGCTTCACCAGATCGAACGTCCCGTGCGCCACGTCGACCACGATGCCGAGCGCGTTGCAGCGTCGGATCACCTCGACGCCGAAGTCGGTCAGGCCGCCGTGCACCGAGGGCTCGGTCTGGATGTCGCCCAGCTCGTTGGGACGATAGTGCGTGAGCTGGAGCTGGCGGAGCTGCCAGCGCTGATGCGCTTCGTCGAGACGCTCGATCCGTCCTTCGAGCCAGTCGCCGCCTTCCGAGGTGACGATCACCGACGGCCGGCTCGCCCGCGCCGCGCGCAGGTCGGCGGCCGATTGCACGATCGGCATCGCCTGGCTGCGCGCCAGCTCGTGCAGCTTGGCGAACTGGACCTTGCTGAAGTCGTAGAGCTCGCCCGGCCGCGGCTCGCGCGCGGGCCGCAAGCGCCCGTTCGAGACGTGGATGATGGGCGAATCGCCCACGATGCACAGGCAGACGACGGACAGGCCGCCCTGCTTCATCGGGCCGGCAACATCGGAGAGGCCGCCGCGCCCGTAGCTCGCGCGGATCAGGTTGCCGGCGTGGCTGTGCGTGTCGACCGCGTCGTCGATCGCCTGTGCCATCGCCGG
>CAMFJT010000007.1 GCA_945957125.1 uncultured Rhodospirillales bacterium
CGCCAGCTCGACTTCCTGATCCCGCTGGTCTGGCAGTGCACCTTCATCGAGCCGGCCAAGGGCATCTTCGACCTCGTCGGCGAGCTGGAGGCCGGCGAGAAGAGTCACAACCAGGGCATCGTCAGCGTCACGCATACGCCGGGCTTCCCGCCGGCCGACATCGCCCAGTGCGGGCCGGCGCTGGTGGTCTACGGTCACGACAAGGACGCCGTCGAGGCCGCGGCCGACAAGCTTGCCGCCGCGGTCAAGGCGCAGGAGAAGGCCTTCGCCGGCGAGCTGCTCGATCCCGACGCCGCGGCGATCCGCGCGATCGCTCTGTCGAAGGGTGCGAAGAAGCCGATCGTCCTCGCCGACGTGCAGGACAATCCCGGCGCCGGCGGCACCTCCGACACGGTCGGGCTGCTCGCGGCGCTGATGCGTCACAAGGCGAAGGGCGCGGTGATCGGCATGATCGTCGACGAGGGCGCGGCCCGGGCCGCGGTCGAGACGGGCGAGGGCAACGTCCTGCGCCGGGGCATCGGCGCCGTGGTGGGCTATGCCGGCGAGACGCCGCTCGAGGCCGACTGGCGGGTGGTCAAGCTCGGGAGCGGCGTGTTCACCGGCACCGGCCCGTTCTACGGCGGCGCGAAGTTCCAGATCGGGCCGATGGCGCTGCTCACCGACGAGGTGAGCGGCGTCTCCGCCGTGGTCGCCTGCAAGCGCGTGCAGGCCGCCGATCAGGAGATGTTCCGCGCGGTCGGCGTGGAGCCGAGCGAGGTGCCGATCCTCGCGTTGAAGTCGACGGTCCATTTCCGTGCCGACTTCCAGCCGATCGCCGAGACGATCCTCGTCGTCCAGTCGCCCGGCGCGCACATCACCGATCCGGTCGACATGCCCTACGAGCACCTGCGCGAGGGCATCCGGCTGAGGCCGATGGGACCGGTCCGGGGCGGGGGCGGCTGAACCGGGGTCGCTTCCGATGTCTCCGGTGGCCGCGGCACTGCTTGCCTGCGTGCTCATGGTCGGCGGCGCGCTCGGAGGCGCGATGCTCCGCCGCTCGCTGCCCGAGCACCATCTCGATTCGCACGCGAAGGATGTCGTCCGGCTGGGCGCCGGTCTCATGGCGACGATCTCCGCGCTTCTCCTCGGCCTGCTGATCAACTCGGCCAACGGCTCGTTCGCCTCGCAGCGCGTTCAGGTGAAGCGCTTGGCAGCGGACATCATCCTGCTCGACGAGCTGCTGGCGCGTTACGGGCCGGAAGCGCGGGAAGCGCGCGTTCTGCTACGGTCGAGCGTGCCGCCTTTCGTGGAAGAAGTCTGGGGCAGCCGCGTTTCTTCCGCGCCCCACGAACATGTGCTCCGGGTCAATGTCCCCGCGGCGCGTCTGTTCCTGACCTTGCACGAGCTGTCGCCGCACAACGACCTCCAGGCCTCGATACGAACCCAGTCGATCCAGACCATGATGGACATCGCCAAGGGCCGCGTGGTTCTGTTCGAGCAGGCCGACCTGTCCCTGCCGATGCCGCTGCTGGCGATCCTGCTGTTCTGGCTGACGGCGATCTTCACGAGCTTCAGCCTGTTCTCGCCTTTGAACCCGATATCGATCGGTGCGCTGCTGATCCTCGCGATATCGGCATCCGGCGCGCTCTACCTGATCTTCGAGATGAGCCAGCCCTTCTCGGGCCTGATGCAGATTCCGCGGTCGACCATCACCGATGCGCTGGGGGCGCTCGGCCGATAGGATCACGGCAGCACGGCACCCTCGGTGCGGAAGGCAGGGCGAAGAGCCCACACCAGCGGAACGGTGAGAAGGGCGAGCGCGCCGACGCCGATCATCGCCGGGACGAGGCCGATCGAGTCGCCCAGCACGCCGAACAGGAACGGGCTCGTCGCGCCGGCGACGGAACCGCCGGTGTAGAACACGGCGAACGCGTGGGTGCGCTTCTCGATCTTCACGAACTCCGGAACCGTGCCGTAAAGCACCGACGAGGTGCCGTTCAGCATCAGGCCGACGAGCGGCAGCAGCACGAGGGCCGCCGTGAGCGGCAGCGGCAGGAGGGCGAGGATGAGCACGGTCGTCGCCAGCTCGGTCGAGATCACGGAGGACACCACGCCGAAGCGGGCGCCCAGCCAGCCCATCACCAGCTTGCCCGCGGCGCCGCCGGCGAACAGCAGCGACAAAGCGAGGCCGATGGTCGGCAGGTCGGCACCCTTGGCCTGCAGCAGGAAAGGCAGGAAGATCAGGAAGCCGGAGCGCACGGCGCTGTCGGCGACGTGGATGCAGAACAGCAGCCAGAATGCCCAGGGCCTGTCCTCGCCCGCGATGCCCTTTCCGCCCTTTGCCGCCTTCGTCCCCATCTCGGCGGACTGAAGGCCCAGCAGGATCGCGCCCGCGCCGACGATCGCGATCGCGGCGCTCGCCAGCAGGGCGTTGCGCCAGCCAAGCGACGCGGCGACGAGCGCGAACGCTGCAGGCAACGCCACCTTGCCCACATCGCCGGTGAAATTGTAAGTGCCGAGGGCGGTGCGCGAGCGCTGGCCGGGATAGGCGCCGGCGACCAGCGTCGAGGCGATCGGATGCTGCGTGCTGCCGCCCAGCCCCGCGAGGAGCAGGCCCGCGATCACGCCGTAGAGAGTGCCGGTCAGCCCGGCGAGGCCATAGCCGATGCCGACGAGCGCCGTTCCGAAGACCAGCACGGTCACGCCGCCGAATTTTCCGGCCAGCCAGCCCGAGGGGATCTGTCCGCTCGCCATCGCGCCGGAATAGACCGCCTTGAGTGCGCCGATCGCCGCGTAGCTCAGGCCGAACTGCGCCTGCAGCAGCGGATAGAGCACGTTCAGGAGATCGGTGAAGCCATCGTGCAGCGCATGCGCCGATCCGCAGGCTGCCAAGGTCCGGCGGGCGGAGCCGTCATCCTTGGCGGACACGTTCATCTGGCTGTCACTTGACATGCCGCACCCTAGACGCGTGAGTTTTCGCGGAATAGCCTCACTCTGATCACTATACCGGTCAGATTTTCTCACGCCTGACGATGCGACGCCTCCCGCCGCTCAATGCGCTTCGCGTTTTCGAGGTCGCGGCTCGAACCAACAGCTATGCCGAGGCGGCGGCCGAGCTTGGCCTCACCCACGGCGCGGTGAGCCGGCAGATCGCCATCCTGGAAGGCTGGCTCGGCCAGCGGCTGTTCACGCGCTCGGGACGGCGGATGGCGGCGACGCCGATGGCGCGCGTCTTCGCCGCCGAGGTCAGCCTGTCGTTCGACCGGCTGACGATGGCGGCGGAGGCCTGCGGCCAGCCCGGCACGCGGCGCATCCTGCGGGTCAGCGCGCCGACGACCTTCGCCAGCCGCTGGCTAATCCCGCGGCTGGAGCGCTTCCACGACGCACATCCCTTGGTCGAAGTCTCGGTCACGACGGTAACCACGGGACACGAGGAGCTTCGCGGCGGCTTCGACGTGGCGGTGCGGCGCGGCGCGGCCAGGGCCGATGCCTGGCCGCAGCACCGCGCGACGCACGTCTTCGACGACATCGACATGCTCGTCATGAGCCCGGCGCTGTTCGGCCGGCGGCCGATCCACCGGCCGGCGGATATCGCCGGTCATGTCCTGTTGTCGTCGGAAACCCGGCCGGGCGACTGGGGGGATTGGTTGGAAAGTGCGGGATTGGCCCACATGGGCGGACAGAAAAGACGCGTCTTCGATCACTTCCACATCACGTTGCAGGCGATCGTCGACGGGCTGGGCATCGGTATCGGCCCGATGCCCTTGCTCGACGCCGACCTTAAGGCCGGCCGCCTGATCGCCCCGTTGCCCGGGATCCGGGTGCCGCGCAGCGGCTACGTCGCGCTGGTGCCGTTCGATGCCGACAAGTCCGCGCCGCTGACCGGCTTCGTCGACTGGCTCGTCGGCGAGGGGCGGACGGCGCCGCAGCCGCACCCGGATTCGTGATCCTCCGAGTCCCGTGCCAGCGACCAGGCAAGCATGTGGCGCAAGCAGGCAACGCCGGGATCGGGAGAACGCTCGAGCGCTGTCATCAGGGCGAGCCAGTCCTCGTTCGAGGCAAGGGCTGCGAAGCGCCGCGTGGCGCCGGCGGCATAGGCCGGCAGGCTCTCGCCGAACCGCTCGCGGACGCGCTCGATCTCGGCGAGCAACGGCAGATCGTCCAGGCCGACCAGGGTTTCGGCGGCGAAGGCCTCGTCGCCCAGCCGCTGCAGGAGGTGACCGAGCAGCATCGGCGTCTCCTACTGCACCAGCGCGCCGCTGGCCGCGAGATCGACGCCGGTCACGGCGGCGCGGCCGGCGAGGATCGAGACGTACTGCTTCAGGGCGCGGCGATGGACGGTCTCGTCGAGGTACTGCGCGATGCGCTGCCGAACCATCTCGAAAGGTAGCTCGCGGCCGTCGATGCGGCGATCGACGCGCACGACGTGGAGGCCGTAGCGGGTCTCGACGGGCTCGCCATGCACGACGCCGGGCTTCATCCCGGCGAGCGCGCGGTCGAATTCCTCGACCGTCTGGCCGGGACCGATCTGGCCGAGATTGCCGCCTTGCTTCGCCGAAGGGCAGGCCGAATGTCGCGCCGCCGCCTCCGCGAACAGGTCCGGCGCACCGCCGAGCTCGGCGATCAGGCGCTCGGCGAGCGCGCGGGCGTGCGGACCTTTCGGCAAGAGGATGTGCGCCACCTCGTATAGATCGGGCGAACGGAAGCGATGGCGGTTGCGCTCGTAGTAGCGATTGCACTCGGCATCGGTGGCGCGCGGCAAGGTGACCTCGTGGTCGAGCAGGGCGCGCAGGCGCGCCTCGGGGGCCGTCTCGCGGCGGCCTTCGCCGTCGTCGAGCGGTTCGGCGACGATGCCGAGGCGGTCGGCTTCCTGGCTGAGCAGCTCGCGGATCGCAAGCGCGCGGGCGGCGAGCGCCCAGGCCTGGTCGGGATCTTCGGATCGATGGTGCTGCGTCTCGCGCGCGATGTCGGCGCTCGCGATCGCCACGCCGTTGACGCTGACCGGCAGCGGGCGGGCGGAACGGGCTCGGTTCATGGCATCACTCCGCGGGCTGTCGGGTGCCGAGCGGGCGGCGCGTGCGCACCACCTGGTAGCCGCGGCGCCCGAGATACCAGATCGGTGCCGACCAGATGTGCACCAGCCGGCTGAACGGGAAGACGAGGAAGATGGTCATCCCGAGCACGAGATGGGCGAGGTAAGGCCAGGCAAGCTCCTCCAGCGTGGCGACGTCGACCGGATGAAGGGTGACGATGCCCTGCGCCCAATGCGACAGGATCAGCATGACCGAGCCGTCGGAATGACCGATCGAGAAGGGCAGGGTGACCAGCCCGAGCGTGAGCTGCAGCCACAGCAGCAGCAGGATGGCGATATCCATCGCCGAGCTGGTGCGGCGGATGCGGACATCGAGCAGCCGGCGATGCAGCAGCATCGTCAGGCCGACGAAGCACAGCGCGCCCGCGATCCCGCCGGCGGCGACGGCGATCGCCTGCTTCTGCTCCACGCTGATCACCAGCGTGTAGAGCCAGGTCGGCGTCAGCAGACCCACGGTATGTCCCATCAGCAGGAACAGGATTCCGACATGGAACAGGTTGGAGCCCCAGGTGAGCTGGCGCTTGCGCAGGATCTGGCTGGAGCTTGCCCGCCACGTGTAGGGATCGCGGTCGAAGCGGACCAGGCTGCCCAGCAGGAACACCGTGAAGCAGACATAGGGGTACCAGACGAAGGCGAGATGGAAGAGATAGGGCTTCATGGCCGCGCTCCCGCATAGCCCGGCGTCGCCACGCGCAGGCGCTCGGCCATGCGGTCGACCGGGCAGCTGTCCCGGGCCGCGCCGGGACCGAAGGTCACCTCCTGCTCGACCCAGGCCGCGTCGAGCGCCGCGAGGTCGTCCGGCTCGGGATCGGGCTCGGCGCGCAACGCTTCGAGCGCCCGCGCATCGAGCCTGGCCTTCGAGATCGACAGCAGGGCCGCCATCACGGCCTGGTAGGGCGACTGCCGCTTGGCCAGCCGCTCGCGCAGCGCGGCGATCACGTTGGCCGGCTGCCCGGCCAGATCGACCGCTTCCCGGGGCGCGCGCGTGGAGGCGAACTCCAGGAACAGCGGCAGGAAGTCCGGCAGCTCGCTGGCGGTCGGCGTATAGCCGGCCTCCTCGTAGAGCTTCAGCAGGTCGACCATGGCCTGGCCGCGGTCGCGGCTCTCGCCGTGGACGTGCTCGAACAGGTGCAGCGACAGCGAGCGGGTGCGATCGAACAGCAGGCCGTAGCTTTCCTGCCGGTCGTAGAGATCGCCCGTTGCCAGATCGTCGATCAGCCGGTGGAGCGCCGCGCGTTCGGCGGCGGGCACCACGGCCTCGCGGTCGATGACGCCGCGGATCTCGTCGAGGGCATCGACCAGCTCGCGGGTGGGATAGAGTAGCAGGGCCGCGAGCGCACGCAGCGTCTTCATCACGCGATCTCCATCGGATTGCGGGCCTTGGCCGGCGATCCCAGCTTGCCGCCGGAGAAGAGGTTGCCGGCCTCGTCGCCCGGCGTGCAGCCGTTGCCGAAGCTGAAGCCGCAGGCGCCACGCAGGCGATAGGCGTCCTCGCCGGTCTCGCGATGCGCCGTCGGGATCACGAAGCGATCCTCGTAATTGGCGATCGCCATCACGTGGTACATCTCCTCGATCTGCGCCGGGGAGAGGCCGACGGCGGAAGCGACGTTGCCGTCGATGACGCCGTCGACCGTCTTGGCGCGCATGTAGGCGCGCATCGCCAGCATGCGCTCCAGCCCCTTCGCCACCGGCTCCTCGTCGCCCGCGGTCAGCAGGTTGGCGAGGTAGCGCAGCGGGATGCGCAGCGAGCGGACGTCCGGCATGGCGCCGTCAAAGCCCATCTTGCCGGCCTCGGCCGCCGACTGGATCGGCGACAAAGGCGGGACGTACCAGACCATCGGCAAGGTTCGGTATTCGGGATGCAGCGGGAAGGCGACCTTCCACTCCATCGCCATCTTCCACACCGGCGACCTGCGCGCCGCCTCGAGCCAGGCATCGGGCACGCCGTCGCGGCGGGCCTGGGCGATCACGTGCTCGTCGTTGGGATCCAGGAACACGCCCATCTGCGCGTCATAGAGCTGCTTTTCGTCGGGAACGGAGGCGGCCTGCTCGATCCGGTCGGCGTCGTACAGCATGACGCCGAGATAGCGTATGCGGCCGACGCAGGTCTCCGAGCACACGGTCGGCTGGCCGGCCTCGATGCGCGGGTAGCAGAAGATGCACTTCTCCGATTTGCCCGACGACCAGTTGAAGTAGATCTTCTTGTACGGGCAGCCCGATACGCACATGCGCCAGCCGCGGCACTTGTCCTGGTCGATCAGGACGATCCCGTCCTCCTCGCGCTTGTAGATCGCGCCCGAGGGACAGGCCGCGACGCAGGCGGGATTGAGACAGTGCTCGCACAGCCGCGGCAGGTACATCATGAAGGTGTTCTCGAACTGGCCGTAGATCTCCTTCTGGACGCCCTCGAAATTGGCGTCGACGGAGCGCTTGGCGAACTCCCCGCCGAGGATCTCCTCCCAGTTCGGACCCCACTCGATCTTCTCCAGGCGCTGGCCGCTGATCAGCGAACGCGGCCGCGCGGTCGGGAAGGCCTCGAGCTCGGGCGCCTTCTGCAGATGCTCGTAATCGAACGTGAAGGGCTCGTAGTAGTCGTCGATCTCCGGCAGGTCGGGATTGGCGAAGATGTTGGCGAGCACGCGCCATTTCGACCCGATGCGGGGCTGGATGCGGCCGTTCCTCTTGCGCACCCAGCCGCCTTTCCACTTCTTCTGGTTCTCCCACTCCTTAGGGTAGCCGATGCCGGGCTTGGTCTCGACGTTGTTGAACCAGGCGTATTCCATGCCTTCGCGGTTGGTCCAGACGTTCTTGCAGGTGACCGAGCAGGTGTGGCAGCCGATGCACTTGTCGAGGTTCAGGACCATCGCGATCTGCGCGCGAATCTTCATGACCGGCCTCCCAGCCGTTGCGGAGGTTGGATGTCGCTGGGTGTCGCGTCCGGATGAGGTCGCTCCAGCCAGTCGACGTTGCCGAGCTTGCGCACCACGACGAACTCGTCGCGGTTGGTGCCGATCGTGCCGTAGTAGTTGAAGCCGTACGATTGCTGGGCATAGCCGCCGATCATGTGGGTCGGCTTCAGGACCGCGCGCGTCACCGAGTTGTGGATGCCGCCGCGGTTGCCGGTCATCTCAGAGCCCGGCACGTTCACGATCTTCTCCTGCGCGTGATACATGAAGAGGGTACCCTCCTTCATGCGCTGCGAGACGACCGCCCGCGCGACCAGCGCGCCGTTGACGTTGTAGGCCTCCACCCAGTCGTTATCGACGATGCCGGCCTTCGCCGCGTCGACCTCGCTCAGCCACACGATCGGGCCGCCGCGTGACAGGGTGAGCATCATCAGGTTGTCGGTGTAGGTCGAATGGATGCCCCACTTCTGGTGCGGGGTGATGAAGTTCAGAACGACCTGCCGGTTGCCGTTGGGCTTGCGGTCGATCACCGGCCGCGTCGTGCGCAGGTCGACCGGCGGGCGGTAGACGCACAGCCCTTCGCCGAACGCCAGCATCCACTTGTGGTCCTGGTAGAGCTGCTGGCGGCCGGTCAGGGTGCGCCACGGGATCAGCTCGTGCACGTTGGTGTAGCCCGCGTTGTAGCAGACCTTCTCGCTCTCCAGCCCCGACCAGGTCGGCGCCGAGATGATCTTGCGCGGCTGGGAGACGACGTCGCGGAAGCGGATCTTCTCGTCTTCCTTGGGCAATGCGAGGTGGGCGTGCTCGCGGCCGGTCGCCTTCGACAGCGCCTCCCATGACCGTACGGCCACCTCGCCGTTGGTCTCCGGCGCCAGCATCAGCAGCGTCTCGGCCGCGTCGATGTCGGTGTCGATCCGGGCCAGGCCCGCCGCCGGCCCGTCGGCGACGACGCCGTTCAGGCGCTTGAGCGCCTCGACCTCATGCGCGGTCTTCCAGGCGATCCCCTTCGTGCCGTTGCCGACCGTCTCCATGAGCGGCCCGAGCGACGTGAAGCGCGCGTAGGTGGCGGGGTAGTCGCGCTCGACGACGGTGACGGCCGGCATCGTGCGGCCGGGGATCGGCTCGACCTCGCCCTTCTTCCACTCCCTCACGTCGGTCGCCTGGGCCATCTCGCCGGGGCTGTCGTGCATGATCGGCGTCAGCACGACGTCCTTCTCGACGCCGAGCACTTCGGGCGCCACTCGCGAGAAGGCCTTGGCGATCGACTTGTAGATCTCCCAGTCGCTTCGCGCTTCCCATGCCGGATCCACCGCCGCCGTGAGGGGGTGGATGAAGGGATGCATGTCGGAGGTGTTGAGGTCGTTCTTCTCGTACCAGGTGGCGGTCGGCAGGACGATGTCGGAGTAGACGCAGGTGGTCGACATGCGGAAGTCGAGTGTGACCAGCAGGTCGAGCTTTCCCTCGGGAGCGCGATCGTGCCACACGACCTCGGCCGGCTTGGCCCGGCCTTCCTCGCCGAGATCCTTGCCCATCACGCCGTGCGTCGTGCCGAGCAGATGCTTGAGGAAGTATTCGTGTCCCTTGCCCGAGGAGCCAAGCAGGTTCGAGCGCCAGACGAACATGTTGCGCGGCCAGTTGCGCGGATTGTCCGGATCCTCGCACGACATCCTGAGCTCGCCGCTCTTCAGCTTCTGCGCGACGTAGTCCTTCGGCTCCATGCCGGCCGCCGCGGCGTCGCGGGCGATCTCGAGCGGATTGCGCTCGAGCTGCGGCGCGGAAGGCAGCCATCCCATGCGCTCGGCGCGGACGTTGTAGTCGACGATCGAGCCGCTCCAGTCGCCCTTCGGCGCGGTGGGAGAGACGATGTCGCCGACATCGATGGTCTCGTAGCGCCACTGGTCGGTGTGGGCGTAGAAGGCCGAGGTCGAGTTCTGCTGCCGCGGCGGGCGGGCCCAGTCGAGGCCGAAGGCGAGGGGGGCCCAGCCGGCCTGCGGCCTGAGCTTCTCCTGGCCGACATAGTGCGCCCAACCGCCGCCGGACTGGCCGATGCAGCCGCACATCGCCAGCATGTTGATCACGCCGCGATAGTTCATGTCCGCGTGGTACCAGTGGTTCATCGCCGCGCCGATGATCACCATCGATTTTCCGCCGGTCTTCTCGGCATTGGTCGCGAACTCGCGCGCGACCTGGACGATCTTGTCTCGCGCCACTCCGGTGATCTTCTCGGCCCAGGCCGGGGTGTAGGGAACGTCGTCGTCGAACGACGCGGCGACGTTGGGGCCGCCGCGGCCCGCGTCCACGCCGTAGTTCGCGACGAGCAGGTCGTAGACCGAGGCCACCATGGTCTCGCCGTCGGCGAGCTTCAGCTTCCGGACCGGGACCAGGCGCTTCAGCACGCCGTCATGGCAGGTCGACACGAAGTGCTCGTGCTCGATATTCCCGAAGTAGGGAAAGCCGACGGCGACGGCGTCATCGCATCCGTCGTCCAGCGACAGCCGCAGGACCGTCTCCTCGCCGGACGCTTCCTTCTCCTCGAGGTTCCACTTGCCTTGCTCGCCCCAGCGAAATCCGATCGAGCCGCGCGGCACCACGATCGAGCCGGTTCGTTCGTCGAATGCAACGGTCTTCCACTGCGGATTGTTGCTCTCGCCCAGCGAGGCGTCGAAGTCGGATGCACGCACGAACCGGTCGGGCACATACATGCCGTCGCGCTCGACGAGGCGCACCAGCATCGGCATGTCGGTGTAGCGCCGCAGGTAGTCGCGGAAGTAGGGCACCTGGCGGTCGACGTGATACTCTTTCAGGATCACGTGCCCCATCGCCATGGCGAGAGCGGAATCCGTGCCCTGCTTCACCGACAGCCAGATATCGCCGAACTTCGACGCTTCCGAGTAATCGGGGCAGATCACGGCGCTCTTCAGGCCGCGATAGCGCGCTTCGGTGTAGAAGTGGGCGTCCGGCGTGCGCGTCTGGGGCACGTTCGAGCCCCACAGGATCACGAAGCCCGCATTGTACCAGTCGGCCGATTCCGGCACGTCGGTCTGCTCGCCCCAGGTTTGCGGCGAGGCCGGCGGAAGGTCGCAATACCAGTCGTAGAACGACATGCAGACCGCGCCGATCAGCGACAGGTAGCGCGAGCCCGCGGCGTAGGACACCATCGACATCGCCGGGATCGGGGAGAAGCCCAGGATACGGTCCGGTCCGTAGGTCTTCGCGGTGTAGGCGTTGGCTGCGGCGATCATCTCGGTCGCCTCGTCCCACCCGACGCGCACGAAGCCGCCATGGCCGCGCTTGCGGGTGTAGGCGGCCCGCTTTTGCGGGTCTTCGACGATCGACGCCCAGGCCGCGACCGGAGACAGCGTCGCGCGCGCCTCGCGCCACAGACGGAGCAGGCGGGAGCGGGCCAGCGGATACTTCACCCGATTGCCCGAATAGAGGTACCAGCTATAGGACGCGCCGCGCGAGCAGCCACGCGGCTCGTGGTTGGGCAGGTCCGGCCGCGTGCGTGGATAGTCGGTCTGCTGGGTCTCCCAGGTGACGATGCCGCCCTTGACGTAGATCTTCCACGAGCAGGAGCCCGTGCAGTTCGCGCCGTGCGTGGAGCGCACGATCTTGTCGTGCTGCCAGCGCTTGCGATAGGCCTCCTCCCAGCCGCGATCCTCCCCGGTGGTGATGCCGTGCCCGCCGGCGAACGGCTCCTTGACCTTCGTGAAGAAGGTCAGGCGATCGAGAAAACGACTCATGGATTGGCTCCGCAATCAGGCTGGCTGGGCGGCGGGCGTGCTGCCCCTGCCGCGTTCGATGTCGTGCAGCACACCGCCTCGCCGCGTGTAGACGAACCACGTGATGGCGATGCAGGTGAGGTAGAAGGCGAGGAAGCCGTAGAGCGCAGCCGCCGCGCTGCCGGTCATGGCAAGCGACGAGCCGAAGCTCCTCGGGATGAAGAAGGCGCCGAAGGCGGCGATCGCCGAGGTGAAGCCGATGATCGCCGCCGATTCCCGCTCGGCCTCGAGGCGGCGCGCCTCGGGTGTCGCGTCGGGCATCAGCCGATCCATGTCCTTGCGCATGATCGCCGGGATCATCTGGAACGTGGAGGCGTTGCCGACGCCGCTGGCGAAGAAGAGCAGCAGGAACATGGCGAAGAAGCCCGGGAAGCTGCCTTCGTTCAGGAAGTGCAGGACCCCGACGGTGCAGAGCGCCATGACCACGAACACCCAGAAGGTGACGCGGCCGCCGCCCCAGCGGTCGGCCACCCAGCCGGTGAGCGACCGCGACAGCGCACCGACCAGCGGGCCGAGGAAGGCGTACTTGAGCGCGACGATGTCCGGGAACTGCGTCCGGGTAAGCAGCGGGAATGCCGCCGAGTAGCCGATGAAGGACCCGAAGGTGCCGGTGTAGAGCCAGCACATGATCCAGTTGTGCCGGCGCTGGAAGATCACCGATTGCTCGGTGAAGGAGGCTTTGGCGGCGGCGATGTCGTTCATGCCGAACCACGCCGCGAAGGCCGAGGCGGCAATGAACGGCACCCAGATGAAGCCGGCGTTCTGCAGCCACATCTGCGACTCGCCCCACGGCTCGCGGGCCAGCTTCGGCTCACCGCCCAGCCAGCCGAACACGCCGGCGGTGACGGCGATCGGCACGACGAACTGCACGACGCTGACGCCGAGATTGCCGAGCCCGGCATTGAGCGCGAGCGCATTGCCCTTCTCAGTCTTGGGGAAGAAGAACGAGATGTTCGACATCGACGAGGCGAAGTTGCCGCCTCCGAAGCCGCAGAGCAGCGCCAGCCCGAGGAAAACCCAGTACGGCGTCGCCGGGTTCTGCACGGCGTAGCCGATGCCGACCGCCGGCAGCATCAGCGACCAGGTGGCGAGCGTGGTCCACAGCCGTCCGCCGAAGATCGGCACGACGAAGGAATAGAAGATGCGCAAGGTAGCGCCCGACACGCCGGGCAGCGCGGCCAGCCAGAAGAGCTGGTCGGTCGAGAAGGGGAAGCCGATCGCCGGCAGCTTGGCGACGACCACCGACCAGACCATCCAGATTGCGAAGCTGAGCAGCAGCGCGGGGATCGAGATCGCCAGGTTGCGGTTGGCGATGCGGCGCCCGGTCTCTGCCCAGAAGGTCTTGTCCTCCGGCCGCCAGTCGTCGAGCGTCTTGGCCGACAGCTTGCCGACATGCTCAGGGCGATGGATCTCCTGCATTTCCGGCAGCTCGGGCAGCCGGTCGAGCGCCTCGCCGACGGCCTGGCGCTCCATCGAGCGTATGGCGAAGTGCATCCAGGCCAGCGAGGCCGCGGCGACGACGAACAGCAGCATGAAGCAGCTCGTCCATATGCCGGTGAGGTCGTTCATGACGCCGAAGGCAATCGGCAGCACGAAGCCGCCCAGCCCGCCGACCAGGCCGACGACACCGCCCACGGCGCCGACATGCTGCGGATAGTAGACGGGGATGTGCTTGTAGACCGCCGCCTTGCCCAGGCTCATGAAGAAGCCGAGCACGAAGATCGCCACGGTGAAGGGCACCAGACCCATCTCCAGCGTGAAGGCGAGCGGCCCCTGGATGCCTTTGACGATGTACTGCGTCGGCGGATAGGCGAGCACGAAGCAGGCCACGACGGACACGCCGAACGTCCAGTACATCACGCGGCGCGCGCCGTGCCGGTCCGACAGCACGCCGCCATAGATGCGGAACAGGCTGGCCGGCACGGAATAGGCTGCCGCGATGATGCCGGCGGTGGTGATCGACAGCCCATAGACGCCGATCAGGTAGCGCGGCAGCCACAGCGCCAGCGCGACGTATCCGCCGAAGACGAAGAAGTAGTAGAGCGCGAAGCGCCAGACCTGCAGGTTGCGCAGCGGCAACAGCATTGCGGACATCGGCTCGGGCTTCGCACCGCTCTTCCGTCGCGCAGCAAGCTGCGGATCGTCCTTCGTCGTGACCCAGAACACGACCGCCATGACGAGCAGTGCCGCCGCCCAGACATTGGCCACGGTCTTCCAGCCATAGGCGACCATGATGAAGGGCGCGACGAACTTGGTGACCGACGCGCCGACATTGCCGGCGCCGAAGATGCCGAGCGCGGTGCCCTGCATCCCCTTGTCGTACCAGCGCGAGACATAGACCACGCCGACCGCGAAGGAGCCGCCGGCGATCCCGACCCCGAGGGCCGCGAGCAGGAAGGTCGGATAATCGTAGGCGAAGGTGAGCAGCCAGGTCGCGACGGCAGCGGAGAGCATCACGATCGCGAACATCACCCTGCCGCCGTACTGGTCGGTCCAGACGCCCAGGAGGAGGCGGATCAGCGAGCCGGTCAGGATCGGCGTGCCGACGAGGAGGCCGAACTGGGTATCGCTCAGCCCCAGCTCCTTCTTTATCTGCACGCCGATGATCGAGAAGATCGTCCAGACGGCAAAGCAGATGGTGAAGGCCAGGGTGCTCATGCCGAGCGCGGCCGCCCGGCCTTCCGGTACCGAGCCACTCGCTGGATTCCGATTCGCCATCGTCCCGCTCCCGTGTCGTCGCCGCGACAATCCGGGGGCCGCCTTCAACGCCGCTTGATATGGATCAACGCGGTCATGCAGAAGCGGTGCGTTTTGTGGATTCGTTATCCTAGGTGAACGGTCGCCCTTATCATTTGGTAACGACGCCGCCGTCGCCGGAGATCGACCGACGATGCGCCCCTCCGATTTGCCGCTCATTCGACGCTCGAGGCTGTTCGGGCAGCTGGAAGAGCCCGTGCTGGCGGCGATGCTGGCCGACTGCTTCGTGCAGGCGTTGCCCAAAGGCACGGTTTCCTGCCGGCAGAACGAGAAGCCCGAGTTCCTTCACGTCGTGCTGTCCGGCGGGGTCGGGCTGTTTGCCGAGGGCGCCCGCGAAGAGACATTGATCGAGTTCTTCGGACCGGGGGATGTCTTCATCCTGCCCGCCGTCATGCTCGACGCCCCCTATCTGATGACCGGACGGCTACTCGAGGAAAGCCGGATCCTGTTCTGGCCGGCGGCCACCTTTCGCGCCCAGGCCCGGGCGAATGGGGCACTGGCCTTCGGGTGCACTCTGGTGCTGTCGAGCTACTGGCGCTTGCTGATCGGCCAGATCAAGGATCTCAAGCTTCTCTCGGCGATCGAACGGCTGTCCGCGCTGCTGCTGGCGCTCGCGCCGCGGCAGGCCGGGCCGGTCACGGTGACCCTGCCGGGAGGCCGCCGCCTGCTGGCGGCGCGGCTCGGTGTAACACCGCAGAGCCTGTCGCGCGCCTTCGCCGCCTTGCGGCCGCTCGGCGTCAGCGGCAGCAGCCGGACCGTCGCCATCGCCGATCCGGGACGCCTGCGCGAGATCTCCGGAGCCGCGCTTACCCCTCGTGTGGAGAGCCGGTGAATCTACCCGTAGCGCCGGGAGCGCGGCTCTCCAGTGCCGCTCATGGAGTGGAGCAATCCGAAGGAAGAGCGGCTCTGGAGGGCCGCGCTCCCAGCCGCCTGACGTCAATCTGCTTCGTCGCCGACCCTAGCGCCCCGGCATGCGCTCGACCCAGAAGGCAAGCTGGCTCTGGAAGTCGGCCTCGGCGAAGGCGGCGTCGGCGATGACGGTCGGCTTGCCGTTGCGGGCGTAGCGGACCGAACTCAGCCGCTTGAGGGTGCGATCGCAGCTGTGGAAGATGAACACGTCGTTCTTCAGGCGGTGCAGCACGAACTCGTAGACCTTGCGGATGCTGACCAGGGCGATGACGTAGCGGCCGTCGGGGCCGTCCTCGCCGAGCAACTTGACGGGGATGTCGCGCCCTTCGTTGGTGATGCCCATCAGGGTCAGTGCATCGGGCGCCATCATGCGCTCGCCGCCGGTGTTGTAGAGCCAGCGCACCATGCGGTCGCCGCGCGACTGCACCTTGGGTGGGCTGCCGCCGAACAGGTTGGGGAAGGCCCGGGAATCGCAGGCGCCGAGCGGCAGGACGAGGGCGGCGCCGAGCAGCGCGCGCCGCGGAAGGCCATGCTGCATCACGCCTAATCCTTTCCGAGGCTCGCCATGTCGATCTCGACCGGTGCGATCTCTTCCAGCACGCCGCCGCGGATCGCGCGGAAGAAGCAGTTGTGCCGCCCGGTATGGCAGGCCACGCCGGTCTGCTCGACCAGCGCCAGCAGCGTGTCGCCGTCGCAATCGACGCGCAGCTCGACCAGCTCCTGGATGTGGCCCGACGTGTCGCCCTTGCGCCACGGCGCGCGGCGCGATCGCGACCAGTAGCAGACCCGGCCGGTGCGCATCGTCTCGGCCACCGCGTCGCGGTCCATCCACGCCATCATCAGCACCTCGCCGCTGCCGTGCTGCTGGGCGATCGCGGGGACCAGCCCCTGGCCGTCGAAGCGGACGGCCGCGAGCATGGCGTCGATGGCGGCCTGAGGATAGGTGGTGGGCGTGCGGGACATGCTGCCTTGGCCTGTCGAGGGAAGGGGGCGTATAATCGCGGCCTTCTCGCTTGGCAAATCGGGACCCCGTGAAGACGCCGGCAAAGACCGCTCCGCACAGCCCCCCTGCGCACGGGCAAGCGCCACGAGGGCACAACCACGAGCATTGCATCGAGGACGCCGTTGCGGCGGCTGACCGGCTGTGCGCCGAAAAGGGCCTGCGCTTCACGCCGCTGCGCCGCCGCGTGCTCGAGCTCGTCTGGTCGAGTCACAAGCCCGTGGGCGCCTATGCGCTGCTCGACCAGCTGCGCGACGAGGAGCTCGGCTCGGCGCCGCCGACCGTCTATCGCGCGCTCGATTTCCTGATCGAGAACGGCCTGATCCATCGCATCGAGCGCATGAATGCCTTCGTCGGCTGCAACCATCCCGGCGAGTCGCATCGCGGCTTCTTCCTGATCTGCACCGAGTGCGGCAACGCCGAGGAGCTGGAGAGCGCCGGCGTCGCCGAATCGATCGCCGCCTCCGCCAGCCGCCGCGGCTTCACCGCCCGCGACATGACGCTGGAGGTGACGGGCACCTGCGCGGATTGCCTGAAGGCTTGATCATCGGAGCGCGCCCCTGGAGTGGCGCGCTCCGATGAGTAGCTACGCGTTGTGCGCGCGGTTCAGCCGCTCGAAGCCCTCGGCGAGGTCGGTCTTGAGGTCCTCGACGTCTTCGAGCCCGATATGGACGCGCAGGATCTGCTTGTCCTTCGGCCACGGCACGGCGGTGCGATAGTTGTCGGGGTGCGCGGGGATCATCAGGCTCTCGTAGCCGCCCCACGAGGCGCCCATGCCGAAGATGTCCATGCCGTCGAGCATCGCGGCCAGCGCATTCTTGCTGTAGCCGTCCTTCAGCGTGAACGAGAACAGGCCGGACGCGCCCTGGAACTGGCGCTTCCAGTTGTCGTGGCCGGGGCAGTCGGGCAGGGCGGGATGCAGCACCTTGTCGACCTCGGGGCGGGTCTTCAGCCAGTTCGCGATGTGGATGCCGCTCTTCTCGTGATGGCGCAGCCGCACGCCCATGGTGCGCAGGCCGCGCAGGGCCAGGTAGCAGTCGTCCGGCGCGGCATGGCAGCCGAAATTCTGGCAAGCGGTCTTGGCGATCTCGAACATCGCGCGGTCGCGGCAGGAAATGATGCCCATCATCGCGTCGGAATGGCCGACGATGTACTTGGTGCCGGCATGGATCGACAGGTCGCAGCCATGGTCGAACGGCTTGAAGTAGAGCGGCGTCGCCCAGGTGTTGTCGATCAGCACCGCCGCGCCGTGCTTCTTGGCGACGGCGGCGATGGCGTCGACGTCCTGCACCTCGAAGGTCTGCGAGCCTGGCGCCTCGAGATAGACGACCTTGGTGTTGGGCCGCATCAGCGCTTCGATGCCCGCGCCGATCATGGGATCGAAGAACGTCGTCTCGACGCCGAAGCCCTTGAGCGTGGTGTTCGAGAAGCGACGCGCCGGACCATAGGCGTTGTCGGTCACCAGCATGTGGTCGCCGGTCTTGAGGAAGCCGACGATCGCGCCAGTTACCGCGGCGAGGCCCGACTGCACGGCGATCGAGCGGTGTGCGCCCTCGATGGCGGCGACGGCGTCCTCGAGCGCCTTCTGCGTCGGCGTACCGTTGCGGCCGTAGCCGAAGCCCTCGAACGGCACGCGGTTCTCGAACTTCGCCATGGTCGGCGAGAGGATCGTCGAGGCGTGGTAGACGGGCGGATTGACGATGCCGAAATTGTTGTCGGGATCGCGACCGGCGACGGCCAGGATCGTATCGGGCTTGGTGTAGGTTTTCTTTGCGGTCATGGTGCCCAACTATGGCATGCCGATTACTTCGGCGGCCACCGATAGATGTCCGGCCAGAGCACGCGCGGATCCTGAAGCTCGCGAACCTCTCGGCGCACGATGCGGAACCCGGCCTTGCAGTAGGTCTCGAGCGCGCGCGGATGGTCGAGGGTGTTGGTGTTCAGCACCAGCCGCGCCGCGCCGCGCGCCAGGCCGCGTTCGATCGCCCGGTCGAGCAGCCACGGGCCGATCCGCCGGCCGATGAATTCCGGGGTGAGGCCGAAGAAGGCGATCTCCTCGCCGTCGAGCTCGAAATAGCCGACCAGCGCGCCGTCGTGCCGCGCGACGTGCACCTCGTGGTCCGGCCGGTTGAGCAACGCGGTCAGTTCGTCGTGCCCGTACAGCCGGCGCTCGTACCACAGCCACGGCCGCCCGACCCTGTCGTAGAGGCGGAGATAGAACGCCGCCGTAGGCTTCGGCGCGCGCACGATGTCGACATCGATCGCCGGCGGCGTGCCGCGCCGCGTCCAGTCGGCCGGCGTCAGCTCGAGATGGGTGATCGTGACCGCCAGCCCGCCGTCGCCGCGCGGCGGTGGCTGGTGGGCGACGAGGTCAGGGGCCGGTGACGATCGGGGTGTCGACACGTCCGCCCCATTCGGTCCACGAGCCGTCGTAGATCGCCGCTTCCGGCGCGCCCGTCAGATAGAGCGCGAGGCCGATGACGCAGGCGGTGACGCCCGAGCCGCAGCTTGCGGTGACCTTCTTCGACGGGTCGATGCCCGAGGCCGCGATGCGCGCCCTGAGCTGGTCGGCCGGCAGCACGGTGCCCGTCTTCGGGTCGAGCAGCTCGTTGTAGGGCAGGTTGAAGGCGCCCGGCATGTGGCCGCCGCGCAGGCCTGCGCGCGGTTCCGGCGTCTCGCCGCGGAAGCGGCCCGCCGCGCGGGCATCGACGATCTGCTCGCGCTTGCTGCCGATCAGCTCCTTCACGTCGTCGATCGAGCGCACCAGCGTGTTGTCGAGGCGGGCCGTGAAGTGGCGTTCGCGCGGCGGCGTCGGATCGTCGGTGACGGGGCGGCCCTCGGCCATCCATTTCGGCAGGCCGCCGTCGAGGACCGACACGTCCTTGTGGCCCATGGCACGGAACATCCACCAAACGCGGCAGGCGCCGGTCATCGGCGAGGTGTCGTAGACGACGATCTTGTTGCCGTCGCCCAGCCCCAGCTTGCGCACGCGCGCGGAGAACTTCTCGGCCGGCGGCAGCATGTGCGGCAGCGGGCTCGAGGTGTCGGCGATCTCGTCGATGTCGAAGAACACCGCACCGGGGATGTGCTGGCTGGCGAACTCCGCCTTCGGGTCGCGCTTCTGCGCCGGCAGGAAGAACGAGCCGTCGACGATGCGAACGTCCGGCGCATCGAGATGATCCGCCAGCCACTCGGTGCTGACGAGGGCGTCGGGTCGGGCGTAGGTCATGACTTTCCTTTGCGAGGAGGTATCTATGGCAGGGCGATGATGAACCGGCGGTTCATCTTGCCCTTGTTCTCGATCTTGGTGCACTCGACGCGGCCGATCTCGCCGGTGCGCGCGACGTGGGTGCCGCCGCAGGCTTGCAGGTCGACGCCTTCAATCGACAGCAGCCGCACCCGTCCGGCACCCATCGGCGGCCGCACGCTCATGGTCTTCACCAGCTCGGGCCGGGCGGTCAGCTCCTCGTCGGTGACCCATTGCGGCACGACCGGCCGGTCGACGGCGAGCAGCTTGTTGATTTCCTCGGTGACCCATTCCTTGGTCGGCACCTCGCCTTCGAGGTTGAAGTCGAGCCGGCTCTTGTCGGCATTGACCTGCCCGCCGGTGACGTTGCCCTTGATCACCGCCGACATGACGTGCAGCGCGGTGTGCATCCGCATGTGCTTGTAGCGCCGCTCCCAGTCGAGCACGGCATGGACCTTCGTGCCGACCGCGGGCCGCGGCGCATCGGGCGCCAGCACATGCAGCACGTCGTTGCCGTCGGCTTTCAGCGTGTCGACGATGCGGGCCTCGCCGCCGTCCCAGGCGAGCGTTCCGGTGTCGCCGGGCTGGCCGCCGCCGGTGGGGTAGAAGATCGACCGATCCAGCCGCACACCGCGATCCTCGACTGCCGTGACCGTGGCATCGGCTTCCTTGAGATAGGAGTCCTGACGAAAGAGTTCTTCGACCATGGGCAGGGTTTAGGCCCTGGCCAGCCGGGCCGCAACTTCCCTGGCCGTCGGCATCGAGGGCGCCGCGCCGAGCTTTTCGACGGCGCAGGCCGAGGCGGCGCTGGCATAGCGGGCGGCCTCGACCGGTGTGGCCCCGGCCGCCAGCCGCGCGGCCAGCGCGCCGACGAAGCAGTCGCCGGCGCCGGTCGTATCGACGACCTTGGCCGGAAGGGCAGGGATGTTGGTCTGGCCGTCGGCCGTCACCACCACCGCGCCGCGTTCGCCCAGCGTGGCGATCACCGCCCGCGCGCCGCGCTGCCGCAGCTTCTCGCATGCCTCGCCGACGATGCGCCGGCTGCTCGCGGCGCGCACCGGGGCGCCGGTCGCCTGCGCCAGCTCGATCTCGTTCAGCACCGCGACATCGACGCATTTCAGCAGCCGGGCGGGGTGCGGCGCGAACGGCGCGAGGTTGAGCACCGTGCGTGCGCCGGCATGACGCGCCTGCATCAGCAGGGCCTGCGTCGTCTCCAGCGGTGTCTCGAACTGCGCCACCCAGACCTCGTCGGCGCGGGGCCGGGCGCGCACCATCGCGCTGGTGAACTGGAGGTTGGCGCCGGAGGCGACCGTGATGGCGTTGTCGCCGCCGGCGACCTGGATCAGCGCCAGGCCGGTCGCCTGGCCCTTGAGCGCGCGCACGCCCGAGCTGTCGACATCGTTGTCGGCCAGGAAGCCGCGCAGCGTGTTGCCGAACGCGTCATGCCCGATCGCGCCCGCCATCGCGGTGGCCGCACCAAGCCGCGCCGCCGCCACGGCCTGGTTGAGGCCCTTGCCGCCGGGCAGGAAGGACACCTTGGCGCCGAGCAGCGTCTCGCCGGCGTGCGGTCGCCGCGTGCTCTCGACGACCACGTCCATGTTGAGGCTGCCGCAAACGACGACTCTGCTCATCGCGGCCGGCTCATGCCATCCAACGCGGCAGCGGCAGGTTCTTCTCGCGAAGGAAAGCCGGGTTGAACAGCTTGGACTGATAGCGCGCACCGCCATCGGCCAGGATGGTGACGACGATATTGCCCGGGCCGAGCTCGCGGGCGAGCCGCATGGCGCCCACGACGTTGATCGCCGTCGAGCCGCCCAGCACCAGGCCCTCGTGCTCGATGAGGTCGAACAGGACGGGCAGGGCTTCCTCGTCGGTGATCCGAAAGGACGTATCGATCGGCACGCCTTCGAGGTTCTTCGTGATTCGCCCCTGACCGATGCCTTCGGTGACGGAGTTGCCCTCGGCTTTCAGCGCGCCGTTGACGTACCAGCCGTAAAGCGCCGATCCCATCGGGTCGCTGAGCGCGATCCGGATGCCGGGATTACGTTCCTTCAGGGCGAGCGCCACGCCGCCCAGCGTGCCGCCGCTGCCGACCGAGCAGGTGAAGCCGGCGACTCTTCCACCGGTCTGCTCCCAGATCTCGGGGCCGGTGGTGCGGTAGTGGCCGTCGCGGTTGGCCGTGTTGTCGAACTGGTTGGCCCAGATCGCCCCGTTCGGTTCCTTCGCGGCGATCTCCCGGGCCAGCACCTCCGAGTAGCGCACGTAGTTGCCGGGGTTGGAGTAGGGCAGGGCGGGGACCAGCCGCAGGTCGGCGCCGCACAGCCGCAGCATGTCCTTCTTTTCCTGGCTCTGCGTCTCGGGCATCACGATGACCGAGCGGTAGCCGCGCGCATTGGCGACCAGGGCGATGCCGATGCCGGTATTGCCCGCCGTACCCTCGACGATGACGCCGCCCGGCTTCAGCCGGCCGTTCCTTTCGGCGTCCTCGATGATTGCCAGTGCCGCGCGATCCTTCACCGAGCCGCCGGGATTGAGGAACTCCGCCTTGCCGTAGATCTCGCAGCCGGTGGCGGCCGACGCCGCCTTCAGCTTGATCAGCGGCGTGTTGCCGATGCTGTCGATGAAACCCGACCGGACGTTCATGACGTTCTCACTCTTTCGACCCCGCGCTTCGCTCCCGGCCGGACGGTAGCGTCCTTTTTGAATGGCGCAAAGCGTGCCGGCTCAGCGCCAGCGATCGCGCACCGCGTCGCGATGCAACGCAAGCCACTGTAGGGCAATCACGGCGACGGCATTGTCGATCTCGCTGCGATCGAGCATCGCGCGGGCTTCGGCGAATGGCACGGCCTTGACCAGGATATCTTCGTTCTCGTCGGCGAGGCCGAACACGCCGCCGGCGTTCGAGGTATCGACGCGGCCGAGGAAGATCCGGCAGGTCTCCGAGCAGGCGCCCGGCGTGAGGATGACATCCTGGATCGCCTGCAGCGCGTCGACCGCCAGGCCGGCTTCCTCGACGACCTCGCGGCGGACCGTGCTCTCCGCCGTCTCGCCCTCTTCGATGATCCCGGCGACGGCCTCCCAGAGCCAGGGATGGCGGCCGGCGACATAGGCGCCGGCCCGGAACTGACGGATCAGGACGACCTCGTCGCGCCGCGGATCGTAGGGCAGGAGGGCCGCGGCCTGCCCCCGCTCGAAGACCTCGCGCCGGATGACGCCGCTCATGCCGCCGCCGTACAGCGTGTGCCGGAAGCAATAGCGGCCGACCCGGAAATGTCCCTGGAACGCAACCTCGTGGCGGACGATCTCCGCTGTTTCCGTCGTCATCGATGCGCTCCTTCGCAAGCCTTCCCGGCGCTGCCATATCGCTTCGGGGGCGCCGTAGCCATTTCCCAGGGCGGACAAGAGATGATTCCCTGGGGGAACTCCTGACATTGAGCGCCGCAAAGCCTGGAAATGCTGACGTTCTCGTCGAAGAGGGTGCGAACCAATACCTGTCCGGTTTTCTCGCTGGAAGTCCCGGCTGGGAGCGCGGCTCTCCAGAGCCGCTCTTTACTCTTGCTTACCAGATCCCATGAGCGGCTCTGGAGAGCCGCGCTCCCAGCAACGGAACCTGCGGGCGCGACGCCTGCGGTCCGGCGAGAGAAGTCTTCGGGAGGCTCGTCGCCACAGAAAGGATGTTGCTTGCCGGCCAACGCAGCTACGGCGCGTTCCGGGAAGAACGCGCCGTAGGCGATGATGGCTCCGGAGGCAGGGTTCGAACCTGCGGCCAGGCGATTAACAGTCGCCTGCTCTACCACTGAGCTACTCCGGAAAACTCGGTCGCGGCCGGTGGTTTCAGCCTGCGAGGGGGAGCTTTTGGCAGAACGTCCCTTGCGAGGCAAGGGCGTAAATCGATCGCCGTCGCGTGGAGGCCTGGGCCGGAATCGAACCGGCATTGACGGATTTGCAGTCCGCTACATAGCCACTCTGCCACCAGGCCGGCGCGAGGAACGGCGGTGCTATACCCACGGCATGGCGGAGCGGTCAAGCCGGCCCGCGACGCGGAGCCCTTTGACGCTCTTGTAGGTGCCCGCTTATATACACCTATCCATTGGGGTCAGGATCGATGACGGATTTCGTGCTCGCGCGTCGCAACATGGTCGACGGTCAGCTTCGGCCCAACCGCGTCACCAACGCGCAGCTCCTGGCAGCCATCGGCAGCCTGCCGCGGGAACGTTTCCTCCCGGCCGGGCTCCAGTCGGTCGCTTACGCCGACGACGACGTGCCGCTAGGCGGCGGCCGCTTCCTCATGGAGCCGATGGTGCTGGCGCGGCTCATCCAGACGCTTCAGCCTCTGCCCGACGACAAGGCGCTGGTCGTGGCCTCGGGCGTCGGCTACGGGGCGGCCCTCCTGGCCGGGCTGGTGAAGTCGGTGGTGGCGGTCGAGGCCGATGCCGGCCTGGCCGGTTCGGCCGAGCAGTCATTCCAGGCTCTAGGGATCGGCAATGTGCGGCAGGTCTCCGGCCGGATGGAAGAAGGGTGCGCGGCAGAGGCACCCTATGACGTGATCCTGATCGAAGGTGCGGTGCAGGAAGTGCCGCCGGCGATCCTCGGCCAGCTCGCCGAGGGCGGCCGGCTGGGAACGGTCATCGCCGCGCCCACCGGCATGCTGGGCGTCGCCCATCTCATGGTGAAGGAAGGCGGCGTGGCATCGGGCCGCCCCCTGTTCGATGCCGGGACGCCGCCTTTGCCGGGTTTCGTCGCGCCGCCGCGGTTCACCTTCTAGATGATCCGTGCCCGGTCAGTTGTAGGGACTACCCATTGCCGTTCCGCCAGTGATAGGGTCACGCCCATGAAGGTGGTTCCATGCGTATTCGACCCAGCCTGAGCCTCGCCCGCGCGGCGGCGATGTGCTCGCTTGCCGTGGGCTCGGTCGTCGCCCCGACGGCTCAGGCACAAAGCCTGGTCGAGGCGATGTCGGCCACGTACAATACCAATCCCGACCTGCTGGCCCAGCGCGCGTTGCTGCGACAGACGGATGAAAGCCTCGCCCAGGCGGTCGCCAACTGGCGGCCGAGGGTGTCGGTATCGGTGGAATACAACAAGATCCAGGCGGACTCGCTGCCGGCGGTGCGCGCCGCGACGTTCTACGCCCTGAATGGCCGGACCACGTTGCTGACCGTGACCCAGCCGCTGTTCCGCGGCGGCCGCACGGTGGCCGATACCAAGGCGGCACAGGCGAACATCCAGTCGCAGCGCGCGCTGATGCAGGACACCGAGCAGTCGGTGCTGCTGCAGGCGGTCAATGTCTATGCCGACCTGCTCCGCGACATCGGCATCGTCGACGTCCGCAAGAACAACGTCGTGGTGCTGATCCAGCAGCTCGATGCCACACGGGAGCGCTTCCGGGTCGGCGAGCTGACCATCACCGACGTGTCGCAGGCCGAAGCCCGCCTGGAGCAGGCCAAGGCGGATCTGGTCCAGGCGGAAGCCGCCGTCCGTGTCGACCAAGCGATCTTCGAGCGCGTCGTCGGCATCCGGCCGGGCAAGGTGGGCGAGGTGCCGCTGGTCGGCGCCCTGCCGGCGAGCGAGGACGAGTGCATCGCGCTGGCCATGGATTTCGGCCCTCGTTCGCTGAGCGCCCAGCATCGCATCACGGCGGCGAGCTACGGCGTCAACAGCGCCATCGCGACCCTGCTGCCCACGGTGAACATGGTCGGTTTCGTGCAGTACCAGCAGGACCTGCAGGTGCCGAACGACCAGTACTACCAGTACGGCGTGCGTGTGCAGGCGACCGTGCCGATCTTCCAGAACGGCAGTGAATGGTCGCAGGTCCGCCAGGCCAAGGAACTCGTCGGCCAGCGCCGCAACGAGCTCGACAGCGCCCGCAGGCTGGCCGCGCAGACGGTGATCTCCGCATGGCGTAATCTCGATTCGGCGCGCTCGCGCGTCACTTCCTTCACCGCCCAGGTCAAGGCCAACGACGTTGCCCTGAACGGCGTGCGGCAGGAAGCTCTGGTCGGATCGCGCACCACCCTGGACGTCTTGAATGCCGAGCAGGAGCTGCTGAATTCGCAGGTCAGCCTGATCTCGGCGCGCCGTGACGTCCAGGTGAACTACTATGGGGTGCTTTCGGGGATCGGCCGGTTGACGGCCCGCACCCTCGGATTGCCCGTCGAGTACTACGACGAGGAGCGGTATTACAACGACGTGGGCTCGCGCTGGATCGGCTTCGGCGGAGCGGGTGGCTCGGGAAGCGGCGCGACGGGGGGCACCACGACGGGGGTCACCACGACGGGGAGCGGCAAATAGATGAGCGACAGCAAAGGCCCCGGAAACGACCCCTCGATGGACGATATTCTCGCGTCGATTCGCAAGATCATCTCCGACGACGAGGCACGCACGCAGGGAAATGGCGCCACGCCACCGGCGGCGGCCACCGATCCGGCCGCTGTTCCGCCGCTGCCGTCCAAGAGCGACGACGTCCTCCTGCTGACCGATCTGGTGGACGAGCCGAAGGCCGCTCCGTCGAGGCCGACGCTGGTGCCGCCGCCGCCCCGGACCGATCCGGCGGGCGCGATCCAGACCTCCTCGGCATCCATCGCGCCAGTGCCGCCTCCGGTCATCCCGTTGCCGCCGCCGGCCGCTGTCGTGGCCTCGGCGCCGGTTCCCGCCGCAAAGCCCGCCATCCCCATGGAGACTCCCGTGACGCAACCTCCCGCCGACCAGAGCCTCGTGGAACCCGGCACTGCCGGCCTCGCGGCCTCCGCTTTCGACCGGTTGAGCCAGGCGGTGCAGGAGGCCGTGCCGCAACCCGTCGCCCCGGACCCGGGCCCGAGCGTCGGCCCCAGCGGCCGCAATCTCGAGGACATCGTCAAGGAGCTGTTGCGGCCGATGCTCAAGGACTGGCTGGACAAGAACCTGCCGACGATGGTCGAACGCTTCGTCGAACGCGAGATTGTCCGGCTGACCCGCCGCTGACCCCAGGCGCCCGCATCCTTCCTCAACGCCACGGGCCCGCTCCGTGGCGTTTTTCGTTACAAGGCCAATCATGCTCGACAAGACTTACGACCCCAAGGAGATCGAAGCCCGCCGCTACCCCGAGTGGGAGCAGAGCGGCGCGTTCAAGGCTCATCCGGAGTCGGCCAAGCCGCCCTACTGCATCGTCATCCCGCCGCCCAACGTCACGGGCAGCCTGCACATGGGCCATGCGCTCGACAACACGCTGCAGGACATCCTGATCCGCTGGCGGCGCATGAAGGGCGACGACGTGCTGTGGCAGCCGGGCACCGACCATGCCGGCATCGCCACGCAGATGGTCGTGGTGCGCAACCTCGAGCAGGAGGGGATCGGCCTGGCGGTCGAGGGCGCGGCGAAGGCGGATGCCAACAAGAAGCTGCTGAACCGCGAGGAATTCCTCGCCAAAGTCTGGGAATGGAAGGCCTATTCGGGCGGCACCATCACCCGCCAGCTTCGCCGGCTGGGTGCGTCGTGCGACTGGAGCCGCGAGCGCTTCACGATGGACGAGGGCCTGTCGAAAGCGGTGCTCGAGGTGTTCGTCGGCCTCTACCGCCAGGGCTTGATCTACAAGGACAACCGGCTGGTCAACTGGGACCCCAAGATGCTGACCGCGATCTCCGACCTCGAGGTCGAGTCGCGCGAAGTGAAGGGCCATCTCTGGTACTTCAAGTATCCGATCGAGGGCAGCCCGGACGAATTCATCGTCGTCGCGACGACGCGACCCGAGACCATGCTGGGCGATACCGGTATCGCCGTGCATCCCGACGATCCGAAGTGGAAGCACTTGATCGGCAAACATGCGGTGCTGCCGCTGGTCGGCCGCCGGATCGCGATCGTGGGCGACGAGTATTCGGATCCTGAAAAAGGCTCCGGCGCCGTCAAGATCACGCCGGCGCACGACTTCAACGATTTCGAGGTCGGCCGCCGGCACAATCTCGAGGCCATCAACATCTTCGACAAGTTCGCGCGGGTGAACGACAAGGCGCCGGAGAAGTATCGCGGCCTCGACCGCTTCGAGGCGCGCAAGGTCGTCGTCGCCGAGATGGAGGAACTCGGTCTCGTCGAGAAGATCGAGCCGCACACCCATGCGGTGCCGTACGGCGACCGCGGCGGCGTGCCGGTCGAGCCCTATCTCACCGAGCAGTGGTACGCCGACGCGAAGAAGCTGGCCGAGGCGCCGCTGGCGGCGGCGCGCGACGGCCGGGTGAAGTTCGTGCCTGAACGCGGGCGCGAGGATTTCTTCCGCTGGATGGAGAACATCGAACCCTGGTGCGTATCGCGGCAGCTCTGGTGGGGCCACCAGATCCCGGCCTGGTACGGCCCGGACAAGAAGGTCTTCGTGGCGCTGTCCGAGGAGGAGGCGAAGGCGGAGGCACGGGCGCACTATGGCAAGGACGTCGCGCTGGAGCGCGATCCCGACGTGCTCGATACTTGGTTCAGTTCCGCCCTCTGGCCGTTCTCGACCCTGGGCTGGCCCGACCAGACGCCGGAACTGGCGAAATATTATCCGACCAGCACACTCGTCACCGGCTGGGACATCCTGTTCTTCTGGGTCGCCCGCATGATGATGATGGGCATGCACTTCATGAAGGAGGTGCCGTTCCGCACCGTCTACCTGCACGGGCTGGTGACGGACGAGAAGGGCCAGAAGATGTCGAAGTCCAAGGGCAACATCATCGACCCGCTGGAGCTGATCGACAAATACGGCGCCGATGCGCTGCGCTTCACCATGGCCTCGATGGCGGCGTCCGCCGCCGGCCGCCTGCGGCTCTCGTCGACGCGTGTCGAAGGCTCGCGCAACTTCGCGACAAAGCTGTGGAACGCCACGCGCTTCGCCGAGATGAACGGCGCGGCATTGCCGGACGGCTTCGATCCGGCGACGGCGACCCTGACGGTCAACAAGTGGGTGCTGGGCGAGCTGGCCCGCGCCAACCGTGCGATCGACACGGCGCTGGAGGAGTTCCGCCTGAACGAGGCGGCGACCACGCTGTACGAGTTCATCTGGGGCATCGTCTGCGACTGGTATGTCGAGCTGACCAAGCCGATCCTGCAGGGCGCCGACGGCCCGGAGAAGGACGAGACCCGCGCCGTCACCGCCTTGGTCCTGCGCGAGACGGTGAAGCTCCTGCATCCGGTGATGCCCTTCATCACCGAGGAGCTGTGGGACAAGCTCGGCCACCGCGCCGAGCACGGCGCGCTGATCGGCCAGCCTTGGCCCGAGGCCGCCGCGACCGATGCCGCCGCCGACGCCGAGATGGGGTGGCTGGTGAGGCTGATCTCCGACATCCGCTCGGCCCGCGCCGAGCTGAACGTTCCGGCCGGCGCGAAGCTGAAGCTTCTGGTGGTCGGGGCCGACGCCACCACGCAGCAACGGCTCGGCACGCACCGCGCCGCCATCGAGCGGCTGGCTCGCATCGAAGGCGTCGAGGCAGCATCCGTCGCGCCGAAGGCGGCGCTGCAGCTCGTGGTCGGCGAGGCGACCTACGCGCTGCCGGTCGGCGAGGTGATCGACCTCAAGGCCGAGGGCGCGCGGCTGCAGAAGGAGATCAAGAAGCTGGGCGACGAGGTCGGCAAGATCGACGCCAAGCTCGGCAATGCCGCCTTCGTGGCCAAGGCCCCGGAGGAGGTGGTCGAGGAGCAGCGCGAGCGCCGCGCCCAAGCCGAGCGGACGCGCGCTCGCCTCAGCATCGCGCTCGAACGCCTGAGCGCCTGAGCGCTTCCAGTCAGACGAGTTCCGCTGGGGACGTGCCACTGGAGTGGCGCGCCCCCAGCGGAAGACTGCGCGCTCGGCGCTACGACGCCTTGCGCAGGTCCGGCACGTAGGGTCGCGAGGTGAAGCGCTCCTGGTCGTCGCCACGGGCGAAGCGCAGGCCTGCGCGGCGCAGCGCACCGTCGTCGACCTTGTCGAGAGGCACAAAGTAGCGATCGTCGCTGCGCACGATCGTGTCGTTGTCGACGCGGTTGTAGCAGATCAGCAGCGTCCAGCGCCGATTGGCCGAGCGGTTGGCGTCGGAGCGATGGATGGCGTTGCAGTGGAAGATCAGCGCATCGCCGGCCTCGAGCTCGCAATGCTCGATCGCGCATTGCTCGAGGATATGGGGCATCCGTGCAGGATCGACCTCGTTTTGCGTCGCCGAGAGCGGCGTGTGGTCGATGCGCTCGATCCGGTGCGAGCCGCTGGCGATCTGCAGGCAGCCGTTGGTCCGGTCGGTCCGGTCCAGCGCGATCATGACCGACAGCAGGTCGGGCCGCAGGCAGCCGTTGTAATACCAGTAGCCGTAATCCTGGTGCCATTCCCAGGCGCTTCTGGCCGCATACAGCGGGACGGCCCCGCCAACAACCGCTACTGGCTCACGAGCTTCGACGTGGCTTCGCGGAAGGCCATCCCGTTCAGCGTACGGCATTTGCCGCAGATCACCGTGACCTTGGGCGGATTGGGCAGTTCGAGCCGCGCGAACAGGACATTGCCGCACCTGCCGCAAACATAGTCATGCGAGCCGCTTCCCGTCGCAAAGGGCTGCTCGTTCGGCAGGTCGATGACCGGCTGCCGGGTGTCGAGGCAGTAGAGCACACGCATGACGAAACGCATTGGCGGGCGCGATCTCGGCGGCACCATGGCCGCGTGAATGAAGGGCGTCTTTGCCTTTGGACTAGAACACGGTCGCACGTCCCGAACGCCGGTTCATTTTCGCATATCTATGGGCATCTACCGGCGCGATCGGGGGTCATTCCTGGACCCGGATGACGTAGCCGGCGCCGCGCACGGTATGGAGCAGGGGCTTCTCGAAGCCCTTGTCGATCTTCGAGCGCAGCCGAGAGATGTGCGTCTCCACGATGTTCGTCTTGGGATCGAAATGGAAGTCCCAGACCTTCTCGAGCAGCATCGTGCGGGTGACGATCTCGCCGGCATGGCGCATCAGGTATTCGAGGATCTTGAATTCCTGGGCGAGCAGCTCGATCCGCTTGCCGCCGCGTGAAACGGTGCGGGCGAGGAGGTCGATTTCCAGGTCGCCGACGCGCAGTGCCGTCGTCGCCACGATCGGCGGCCGCCGGGCGAGCGCTCCCACGCGGGCATGCAGCTCGGCGAAGGCGAACGGCTTGACCAGATAGTCGTCGGCACCGGCCTCGAGGCCCGCGACGCGGTCGTCGACGCCGCCCATCGTGGTCAGGAACAGCGCCGGCGTCTTCGTGCCCGAGGCACGAGCGGCCTTGACCAGCGACAGCCCGTCCATCTGCGGCAGGTTGCGGTCGACGATCATCACGTCATAGGGCTCGCCGGTCGCCATGTAGAGCCCGTCGCGGCCGTTGTCGGCCTTGTCCACGACATGGCCATGCTCGCGCAGGCCTTTGGCGATGTAGTCGGCGGTCTGCCGATCGTCTTCGATCAGAAGGATTTTCACGCCGCCAACTATACAAACATTCAATGTGCCGGCCATGGGGGCGCCATGGGGCGGGTTCCATATTCCTCCCGTGAGCAACGAGGAGGCTCTCTCAAAATGACAAAGACCAAGTCCACTGTCTTCGCCGCCCTGGCCCTCACGACGGCGCTGACCGCACCCGCCCTGATCATCCCGATCCTGACCGCGCCTGCCGCCATCGCCGGCGAGCCGGTGGTGCACGACTTTGCCGACCTGGCCGCCAAGGTCACGCCGGCCGTCGTGAACGTCTCCGTCACCATGAAGGCCGACGCGGCCGAGGCCGACGAGACGCAGATGGCCGACCGCGCGCCGCAGTCGCAGATGGAAGAGTTCATGCGCCAGTTCGCCGAGCGCTTCGGCCAGCAGGGCGGCCGCCAGCAGCGCCCGCATCCGAAGGCCCAGGCCGTCGGCACCGGCTTCATCGTCGACTCGTCCGGCATCATCGTGACCAACTTCCACGTCGCGGGCAAGGCCGACTCGATCACCGTCACCCTGTCGGACGGCCGCAAGCTGCCGGCCAAGCTGATGGGCGGCGATGAGAAGACCGATCTCGCCGTGCTGAAGGTGTCGAGCGACAAGCCGCTGCCGGCGGTGAAGTTCGGCGACGCCACCAAGGTGCGCGTCGGCCAGGCCGTCATGGCGGTCGGCAACCCGTTCGGGCTGGGCGGCACCGTGACGACGGGCATCGTGTCGGCGCGCGGCCGCGACATCCAGTCGGGCCCGTTCGACGACTACATCCAGACCGACGCGGCGATCAATCGCGGCAACTCCGGTGGCCCGCTGTTCGACATGGACGGCAACGTCATCGGCATCAACACCGCGATCTACTCGCCGACCGGCGGTTCGATCGGGCTTGGTTTCGCCATCCCGGCCAGCCTGGCCGAGCCGGTGGTGACCCAGCTCAAGGATCATGGGCGGGTCGAGCGCGGATTGCTCGGTGTCCAGATCCAGCCGGTGACGGACGAGATCGCCAGCAGCCTGTCACTCGGCTCTTCGAACGGTGCCCTGGTGGCGCAGGTCGAGCCGAACAGCGCCGCCCAGAAGGCCGGCGTGCAGTCGGGCGACGTGATCAAGTCGGTCGACGGCAAGGACATCGCAACGGTCCGTGACCTCACCCGCACCATCGCGGCGGTCACGCCGGGCAACACGGTCAAGCTCGGCCTGGTGCGCGAGGGCAAGGACATGACGGTCAGCGCCAAGCTCGGCGACTCGGCCAAGGCCGGCAAGCAGGCCAAGGCGGACGACGAGCAGAAGGGTTCCGAGAAGATGTCGGGCGGCTCGTTCGGCTTCTCCCTGGCGCCGATCTCTCCGGAAGCGCGCCAGCAGCTCGGCCTCAAGGACGGCGTGAAGGGGGCCCTGATCGCCGCCGTCGAGGCCGGCAGCCCCGCCGAGGAGCAGGGCCTGAAGGCCGGCGACATCCTCCAGCAGGTCGGCCGCGACGCGGTCGACTCGCCGAAGGAGGCGGTCTCCAAGCTCAAGGAGGCAAAGGAGACCAAGAAGCCGGTGCTGATGAAGGTCTATCGTGAGGGGTCCACTCGCTTCGTCGCTGTATCTCCCCGGGCGGCTTAAGCGAAATCCTCACGGGCGGAGCCGGCGATGGGCCCCACCATCGCCGGCTTTGCCGCAACAGGAGGTCAGGCAGGGAGGCGCGCTGCCGTCGGTCCGAAGAGACCGCGGAGCGTGACGCGCGGGGCGGAGGCTCACGATGCCGGCGTACGTGGCAGCGTGAGCCTCTTGCCGTTGGGGGCTAGGTCCGAACTCACGCGTTTCTCGATCAGGCGCGCCCTCAGCGGAGGACCTTGTCAGAGCGCCGGCATCACTTCCCTCGAGAACAGCTCGACCGAGCGCTTGGACTCCTCGAACGAGAGGTCGCCGAAGGCGAGCCGGCACAGGCAATAGTTGATGCCGGCGATGTCGTTGTCGCGCTTGAGCCGATCGCGGACTGTCGTGGGAGATCCGGCGACGATGTAGCCGCCTTCCATCGCCGGCTCGAACTCGGCGGGAATCATCTGGCGCGGCAGGCCGACGCCGTGGGCGCGCCAGAGATGGATCAGCGCGTCGTACCACAGAGCGAAGGCACGCTTGGCCGCGCTCTGCGCCTCCCGGTCGGTGTCTCCGACCACGACGTGACGGCTGAGCCCGATCAGCGGCATGTCGGCCTCGCTTCGGCCCAGCGCCTTCCAAGCAGCGCGGTAACGCCCGGCGAACTGGCCGACACCCTCCGCCTTCATGCCGACGACGGTGTTGCAGCCCTGGCGGGCGAGCCGGTCGGCGCTCTCCAGGGAGTTGGCGCCGTACCACAGCGGCGGATGCGGCCGCTGCACCGGGGTCATCTCCATCGGCACGTCCTTGAAGGTGAAATACTTTCCTTCGTGGTCGAGCCGCTTTTGCGTCAGCCCTTTCAGGATCACCTCGAACGCCTCGGCGAAACGCTCCGGCCCGGTGGCCGGGTCGACACCGAAATAGCCGACCTCGTACGGCGAGATGCCGCGACCGACCCCGAGCTCGAGTCGCCCGCCGCTCATCTGGTCGAGCATGCAGATCTCGTCGATCAGGCGCAGCGGATGATAAAGGTTCACGGTGTAGACCAGCGGCCCGAAGCGCAGCGTCTTCGTGCGCTGCGCGACGGCGGCAAGGAACACGCTGGGCGAGGGTGCCATGCCGAGCGGCGTGGCATGGTGCTCGGCCAGGTGATAGGCGTGGAAACCGCTCCTCTCATAGAGCTCGATCAGCTTCAGGCGGTCGTCGAATTGACGGTGCAATTCGCCGCCGGCGCGGTCCATATGATCGAAGACGCCGAACTTCATGAACGATTTCCCCCTTTGGGGCGCATGATATTATCGGCCCATGCCCGATGTCTCGCCCGAAACGCTGCCGGCGGAGCAGTCGAGTTCGCGCATTTGTTCGGCCGGCGGGTCCTCGAGCGGATGCGGCGAGCCGCAGGCTAAAGCGCGCGCTTGCGGCTGCTGATGACCCCGGAAGCGATGCCATGCCATTCGATGGTGCCGGCGAGGCGGCTGTGCTCGATCTTGGGGCAGCGATTCATGACCACCTTCAGGCCGGCGTCCTCGGCCCGCTTCGCCGCAGCCTCATTGACCACGCCGAGCTGCATCCAGACGACCTTTGCGCCGTGCGCGATCGCCTCGTCGGTGATCGGGCCGGCGGCCTCGGAATTGCGGAAGATGTCGACCATGTCGACCTTCTGCGGCAGCTCGGCGATCGAGCCGTAGACTTTCTGGCCGAGGATCTCCTGCCCGGCTGCCGCCGGATTGACGGGAATGACCTTGTATCCGCGATCGAGCAGATATTTCATCGCGAAGTACGAGGGGCGATTCCAGTTGGCGGAGGCACCCACCATGGCGATGGTGCGGCTGTTCCTCAAGATGCCGCGAAGATAGGAATCGTCGTAACGCTGATGGTCCATCACGCTTTCCCGTCAGGAATGCTCCACCTTGTATTGCATCGGTGTCGTTCCGGTCCAGCGCTTGAACGCCCGCACCAGAGCCGCCGGCTCCGAGTAGCCGGTGAGGTAGGCGATCTGGTCGAGGCGCAGATCCGTATCGGAAAGATAGCGCTTCGCAAGCCCGCTGCGGATGTCCTCGAGCAAGGCGCTGAACGTGGTTCCCTTTTCCGCGAGCCGCCGCTCGAGCGTCTTGCTGCTCATGTTCAGCTCGGCGGCGATACGATCGAAATGGAGCGTTCCCTTGGCGAGCCTTTCGATGACCAGCTCCCGCACGTCGCGCACGACGTCATGCTTCTTCGGCATCGGGCCCAGGATTCTCTGGCACGCCTGTTCCAGGACCTTGAGCAGCGCGCTGTCGGCGCCGACGACCGGCAGGCGCATGGTCGCGATGTCGTACACCAGGGCATCCCAGTCGGCGTGGAATTTGACGGGGCAGCCGAGATATCGCGCGTAGTCGACTTCTGACTCGGGCCGGGCGTGCATGAACTCGGCCCGCAAAGGGGAGACACGGGTCTTCGTCATATCGCGGCACGCCCGCACGATGATCGCCGCGATATACTCGGAATTGTGGCGCAGGCCACGCAGGGCCTTGTCGGTTTCGCGAAAGCGCAGAATGAGGTGCGGCCCCGGATGCTCGATCTCGATGTCTTCGCCTTCGCCGATGACACGAACGTAACGGGCGATGTTGCCGAGCGCATCGAAAAGGGTCGGCGAGTTGAGCATCAGGAAGCCGAGCATGCCGCTGTCCCTCGCTTCCTGGCCTGCTCCGAGGCGAAGCCCGTAGCTCGCCTCTCCAAGCACCACGGCCGCGCGCTCGATCAGGGAAAGCGTCGCGCAATACGGGACACGGTTGTCCGGATTGCCGAGGTCCGCCCGCCGCAATCCGGCCTGTTCCACCAGTCGATCCGGATTGATTCCCTGGCGACGGAGGTCGGCAACGACATTCATCGCCAGGCGCGCATCGATCCTGTGAATCTGGGCCATCTACCGCCGGTCCCGATCGTAAATATGCCTTTATATGCAATCGCGGGGGAGGCGACATAGAGCCTTTTCCCGTGTCGCTTGCCGTAAATGAATTGTCTGGCGCGATCAATGCGAAGAACCGTGCGGAGCCTTAAATCCCGACAGTGCCGGAATTCACCGGTCATTGTTTCAGGGAAGGCCTGGAGATCATGGCTCGCCAAAAGTCGCTGCAAGCTCTCGAGCGGAAAATCCGTGAAATGCAAGCCCAGGTCGCCAGGCTTAAGCAGGTGGACAAGCCCGGCATTCGCGAAGTTCTCGCGCTTCTCAGGAAACATGGGCTGAGCCTCGCGGATGTGAAAGCGGCCATGGATGCCGCAGCGACGGGCGCCGGTCGCACCGCTCCGAAAGGGCGCAAGGTGCTTCCCAAGTACCGCAATCCGACCGACGGCACGCAGACCTGGACCGGCCGCGGACGGATGCCGCTGTGGATGGCGGATCTCATGAAGAAGGGCGAGAAGCGGGAGAGCTTCCTGATCTCGGCGAAGGCCAGCGGCGTGCAGAACATTCGGACGAACGGACAGGCGGAGGCGCTGCGCTGTGTCGATCCGGCGGGGCTTGCCGCGGCGGACGTGCATGAGACGTCGGCTGCGGCTCTTCGTTGACCCTGAACGCGCCGCCAGCCAGGTCGCTTGCAAGTGCTTGAAAAGACCTGAGATCTGTTCTTCACCGCGAAACAAGTCTGTGGATTCCAGTTGGCCGACGCACCCTCCATGGCATGGTCCCGGTCTCGCGCAGACGGGAGGGATCATCCATGGCGCCATTGCTGTTCGAGCCGATCCAGATTCGCGACGTGATGCTGAAGAACCGCGTCGTGGTGGCGCCGATGCATCAGTACGCCGCGATCGAGGGCTTTGCGACCGACTGGCATCTGATGAATGCCGGGCGCTATGCGGCAGGCGGCGCCGGGCTCGTGATCATGGAATCGACCAAGGTCGAGCGCCGTGGCTGCGGTACCGTCGGCGATCTCGGCATCTGGGACGATCAGTTCGTGCCGGGGTTGAAACGGTGCGTCGACTTCATTCGCGAGCAGGGCTCGGTGGCGGGCATCCAGCTCGGCCATTCGGGCCGCAAGGCGCGACGCTACCGCCCGTGGGAGGGTGGAGCCCCGCTCAAGCCGTCAGCCGATGTCTGGGACTGGGAGGGTTGGGAGCTGGTCTCGTCGAGCGGCATCAATTCGCCAGCGACCGACCCGACGCCGCGGGCGCTGACGCGGGAGGAGATCCCGCAGGTCATCGAGCGCTGGGGGCAGGCTGCCCACCGCGCCCACGAAGCCGGCTTTGAGGTGCTCGATATCCATGGCGCCCACGGCTACCTCATCCACCAGTTTCTCTCGCCGTTCTCCAACGTGCGCAACGACGAGTACGGTGGCAGCGAGCTCAATCGGATGCGCTTCTGCATCGAGGTGGTCGAGAGCGTGCGGGCGCATTGGCCGGCCCACAAGCCGCTCTTCCTGCGCCTCTCCGTCGAGGACGATTCCGGCTGGGGCCCGGACCAGAGCGTCGCGCTGGCGAAGATCGTGAAGCCCAAGGGCGTCGACGTGATCGATTGCAGCTCGGGCGGCATGCGCGGCTCGCCGGTGGTCAGCGCCGGGCCGGTGACCTACGGCTACCAGGTGCCGTATGCCGAGCGGCTGCGGAAGGACGCCGGGATCCTGAGCATGGCGGTGGGATTGATCGTGCATGCCGATCAGGCCGAGCGGATACTCCAGGACGGTCGGGCCGACCTGATCGCGCTGGCCCGCGAGCTTCTCTACAATCCCAACTGGCCGATGGATGCGGCCCAGAAGCTCGGCGTCGATGCCCAGTTCGCCTCGGTCCCGCCGCCGCAAGCCTATTGGCTCGCCAAGCGCGCGCAATCGGTGAAGAACGTCGTGCCCTCGACCTACATGAAGGGATTGAACGAGACGGTCACCGGGACGTGACAGCCCCTCCGGCGAATCCTGCCTATGATGGCCGCTGATCTGAATTGGCGGAGCTGAGCGATGTTGCGTTTCGTCTCTACGGCCCTCGTTGTCGCGTCCGTGACGGCCGCGCCTGCCTTCGCGGCGATGAAGCCGGGCGATGCAGCGCCGGATTTCACGGCGACCGCGACGCTGGGCGGCAAGGAGTTCTCCTTCTCGCTGGCCGGGGCCCTGAAGAAGGGCCCGGTCGTGCTCTATTTCTTCCCGAAGGCCTTCACCACCGGCTGCACGGCCGAAGCGCACGAGTTCGCGGAGGCCGCCGCAAGCTATGAAGCGGCCGGCGCGACGCTGATCGGCATGTCGGCCGACGACATCGGCACCCTGCACAAGTTCTCCCTGCAGGAATGCGGCTCGAAGTTCCCGGTCGCGGCCGATCCGGACCTCAAGGTGATCAAGGCCTACGACTCGGCGTTGATCCGGGTCGGCAGCGTCGGCATCGCCGACCGCATCTCCTACGTCATCGGCACGGACGGCAAGATCGCCTATGCCTACGCGGATCGCAGCCCCGACAAGCACGTCGAGAACACGCTGGCCGCGGTGAAGGCATTGACGAAGAAGTAAGGCCCGCCTTCAGTAGGCGAGCAGGTTGGCACGGAAGTGCTCATGCTCGTACGCCTTGCGCACCAGGCCGCGATCCTGCAGAGCCGGAATCAGCCCGTCCTCGATCTCGGCCAGGGTGCGGCGGTTGACGTTCGGCATCGAGAACAGGAAGCCGTCGCCGCCGACCTCCTGCATGACCTCGCCCATGCGGGCGGCGACGGCATCGCAAGTGCCGCAGAGATCGATCGAGAGATCGACCGCGTTGAAGCTCGCCATCGTCTCGCGGATCGAGCGGCCCTTGGCCATCGTGCGGAACTGCTCGAGATTGAGCTGGTGGCCGTTGGTCGTGACGTGGTCGGGCAGGGGCTTGTCGATGTCGAACTTTCCGAAGTCGATGTTGGTCACCTTGCCGAAGTGCGCCAGGCGCTGCTCGACCTGCTGGTTCGCCATGCGCTGCCGCGTCTCCTTGCGTTCGAGCGCTTCCTCCATTGTCTCGCCGAGGATCGGGTTGATCAGGAACAGCACCTTGCAGTCGGACGGCTTGCGGCCTTGCGCGATCATGTGCTTGTGCACGTCGTCGCGATAGGCCCGCATGGCATCGATGCCCTTGGCATTGACCACGATCGTCTCGGCATGCGCGGCGGCGAACCTGCGGCCGCGTGGTGAGCCGCCGGCCTGGGCGATCACCGGCTGGCCCTGCGGCCCGACCCCGGAATTGAGCGGGCCGCGCGTGCTGAAATACTTGCCCTGGAAGTTCACCGCATGGACCTTCGACGGATCGACCAGCACGCCGCTCTTGCGGTCGGCGACGATCGCGTCCGGCTCCCATGAGCCCCACAGCTTGCGCACGACCTCCATGTACTCGTCGGCCATGTCGTAGCGCGTATCGTGCTCGGGCATGCCCTGCATGCCGAAGTTCATCGCTGCGAAATCCGAGCTGCCGGTGACGGCGTTCCAGCCGATGCGGCCGCCCGAGACCTGGTCGAGCGTCGCCACCAGGCGGGCCAGCAGATAAGGGTGATAGGCGTAGGTGCCGAAGGTCGGCACGATGCCGATCCGGCTCGTCACCTGGGTCATCAGCGCGGCCACGACCGACGGATCCTGCCGCGGCACGGCGATGGCATTCTTCAGGTAGATCTCGGTCGAGCCGCCGAAGCTCTCGCCGACATAGGACGAATCTTCGATCAGGATGTAGTCGAAGCAGGCACGTTCGAGCGATCGTGCCATGTTCAGGAACAGCTCCGGCTGCGCCCAGGTCGTTCCGATATGGCCGGTCCAGGGTTCGCCCCAGGCCTGCGCGCTCGACCCTTGCAGAAACCAGGCGAGATGAAACGGATTTGCAGTCACGACGGGCCCCCGGTTCGACAGGAATTCGACGCAAATACCATGCCGGGCGGGCGGGGACGATCCTGTCGCCTGAAGCGCGAAGTTGCCTTACAATCGAGACAGGGCGACCCAGCATCAGGAGCACGGCGATGGACACGATGGTGAGCGGCAGGATGGGGATCAGCGACGCCGAATGGCAGGCGCGAGTCGATCTCGCCGCCCTCTATCGCATCTGCGATTTCCTGGGCTGGACCGACCTGATCGACACGCACATGTCGGTGCGCGTTCCCGGCGAGCCGGACAAGTTCCTGATCAACCACTACGAGGAGAACTTCGACGAGATCACCGCCTCGAGCCTGATCAAGATGGACGTCGACGGCAAGATCTACGGCAAGCAGGGCCGCTTCAACGCGGCGGGGTTCACCATCCATAGCGGCATCTACAAGGCGCGCGCCGACGTGAACTGCGTGATGCATACCCATACGCGCGCCGGCGGTGCGGTCTCGCTCCTCGAGAAGGGTCTGCGGCCGATCAGCCAGGACGTGCTCAGCGTCTACGACGACATCGTCTATCACCACTACGGCGTGCCGGCGACGGTCGAGGAGTGCGAAGAGCTGGGCAAGACCTGCCAGAAGGGCGGGCACGTCGTGCTGCACAATCACGGCCTGCTGACCGCCGCGCCGACCTTGCCGGGCGCGCTGCGCGGGCTCTACATGCTCGAGCGTGCCTGTGAGATCGAGCTGCTGTCGCGCCAGCTCGGCGAGGAACCGATGATGATCGACGACTACATCATCGCCCGTGCCGCGCAGCGCATGAAGCAGCTGCGTTCCGATCCCAACTACGGCGTCGTCTACTTCGAGGCGCTCAAGCGCCAGGTGAAGAAGAAGGGCGGCACGGACTGGACGCAGTAGAGACCGCGGTCGGGCAAGACTAGGTGGCTGGCGCGCGGTAGCGCAGCGCCACCCAGAACGAGACCTGGCCGATCACGCCGGCGGCGGAAAGGATGATCGCCGCCGTCAATGCGGGGTCCCCGCCCAGCCCGACCAGCGCCGTGCAGATCGCACCGACGCCCATCTGCGAGAAGCCGTAGAGCCCGGACGCCGAGCCGATGACGTGGGGATTGACGCCGATCGCCTGGGTCAGCGCGGCCGGCGAGGCGATGCCGGCCCCCATGCCGAACACGAACATCGGACCGATCGCCGACAGCACGGTGAGGTGGCCGCTGAGCACGGCGGCGAGAAAGACCAGCGCGGCGAGCACGCTCACGACGTTGGCTCCAACCGCCAGCCTGTCGATCGGCACACGCGGGATCAGCCGCGTCGCGGCAACCGTACCGAGCCACAGTCCGGCGATCAGGATCGCAGGATAGAGGCCGACCTCGTAGTCCGGGCGTCCGAGCTGATGAGAGAAGATGAAAGGTGAGACGCTGAGGAAAGCGTACATCGAGGTTGTGGCGCAGCCGCCGCCGATCGCGAACCCCACGAAAGCCGGCGAGACGAGCAGCTTGCCGTAGTTGCGCGCCAGCCCACCGCCCTTGGGAGTGTCCTTCGCCGATCGCGTCTCGGGCAGCAGCCAGAGCGCGAACAGCACGTTCGCCATGCCGAGCAGCGACAGCCCGTAGAAGATCGAGCGCCAGCCGAACGAGGCGGCCAGGGCGCCGCCGATCAGCGGCGCCGCGCCCGGCCCGAGCGCGACCATCAGGTTCATGGTCGCCAGCCGACGCGCGGACTCCTGCGGCAGGGTGGTGTCGCGCACGATCGCGCGGCCGATCACCATGCCGGCGCTCCCGCCCAGAGCCTGCAGCAGGCGCGCCACGATCAACTGGTGCACGTCGCCGAGGAAGGAGGCGCCAAGACCGGATGCGGCGTAGAGCATGAGGCCCGCCACCAGTACCGGCCGGCGGCCGTAGCGGTCGGAGAGGGGGCCGTAGGCGAGCTGCCCGATGGCAAGGCCGAAGATGTAGACGCTCATGGTCATCTGCATCTGGCCGATGCTGGCGCCGAGCGTGCGCGCGGCCTCCGGCAGCGCCGGCACGAATATGTGCATGGCGAACGTACCGCTGAAGGTGATCAGGGTGAGCAGCCAGAGCGGCGGGCTCGTGCTGCGGCTCATGCTGCGGATCCGGGCGCCGGATCGAGCGCGCGGCAGACATGGTCGAGCACCCGGATCGTCGTCTCGATGTCCTTCGCCGACAGGCCGGCGAGCGCATCGGTCCGCACGCTGCGCGCCACCGTCTCGACCTTGTCGGCGATCGCCCGTCCGCGCGGCGTCAGCAGGATGGTCTTGGCGCGCCGGTCGGTCTCTCCTTCCTTGCGCTGGATGAGGCCGGCCTTCTCGAGATTGTCGAGCAGGCGCACGACCGAGGAATTGTCGACGAACATCGACGCCGCGAGGTCCTTCTGGCGGGGCGGCGTCGCGGCCCGTGCAATGTGGACCAACGGCAGCCAGGTCGCCTCGGTGAGGTCGAAGGGTTGCAGGCGCAGGTCGGCGGCACGGCGCCACTGGCGATAGGCGCGCGACAGCAGGGAGCCGAATGCCGCGCGACCTGCAGGAAGACGGGAAGCCATCAGGCTATTTAGATGATGCATCAATAGATGGCAAGTCATCTACATTGCGATGACGCACGAGGTAATTGCCGGCAGGCCCTCGGGTGGCGCAAGCTACGTGCCATGACCTCCGACGCCTCGCGCTGGTTCGAGCTTTTCAGGGCGTTCGGCCGCGCGCCGTCGCCCGACAGTTACGCAGCCGTCTTCCATCCCGAAGGGGAGGTGGCCGATGCCGGGATGACCGAGCCGACTCCGGCAGCGCAGGTGCGCCAGGCGATCGCGCACGTGCTGACGCTGATGCCCGATCTCTTCATCGAGATGAAACGCTATCGCACGCGCGGCGACGCGGTGTTCGTCGAGGCGGCAAACAGCGGCACCGTCAACGGCACCAGGGTCGCGTGGGACGCGGTGTACCGTGTTCACCTGAAGGACGGCCTGGTCCATCGCGGCCGGCGCTTCTACGACCAGGCGACACTGTTCCGCGCCTTGCGGCCCGACATGCCGTGGCTCGCCGAGTTGCCGCCGTCCGAGGGCAACCACGTGGCGTTCTACGGCGATGTCGTGGCGAATGCGCCGCTGCCGCTGAGGTTCGACGCCGCCGCGCGGATCGAGACGCCGGACCAGAAGCGAACGCTCGCCCCGGCCGACCTCGCGGGCCATCTGGCGAGTGGGCGTCTCGAAGCCGTCGACTGGGCCGGCGATGACACGCTCGCCTTCGTCGAATGGCGGCGTGGCGATCTCCTGGGCGTCGACCGCCTCGACCTGAGGGACGGCGCGATCGTCGCCATGCGCCGGAACTTCGACACGCTCGGCCTGCTGGCCGAGCACGATCGCTCGGTGCTCGCCTTGCGGGCTGCTCTCCTGTCGAACGCCGGACGCTAGCGCCGCGCCGCGGAGGAGAGCGCTCCTCCGGCGCTGGAGAAAATTGAGACTCGGTGAAAAGGCGCGGGACGCCACGCCATTGTTTGGCGGAGGCGCATTCATAGACTGCGCGCGTCAACGCAATTCGTGCCGGACGACGGCATCGGAGAGCGATTGCCAGCGATACGGGTCGAAACGTCCTTCAAATGAGAATGAGCGATTACGATGCGTGGCGCGCTGCAGCTTTCGCGTGTGCCCGCCGAGGGACCACCTACCACGATCGAGACGAAGAGCATCCGGCCGCGGCGCCCCAGGCTCCGCTCGGTCCGGCTTCACCAGGGCCTGGATGATGGAGATGAACCATGACTCGTAAGCATGCCGTGACACTCATTGCCTTGTGCGGCGCGTTCTTGGCCAGTGCGGCCCATGCGCAGGTCGCCACGGCGCTCGAGCAGGCCGAGCTCGCCGCGCTCTCGCCCGAAAAGCGGGCCGAGGTCCAGGAGCGCGCCAAGCAGCCGGGCCAGACGGTGAGCGAGGTGCTGCAGACGATGCTGTTGAACGGCATCAAGAACAAGCACAAGGCGAGCCGCATCGTGGCCCTCGACTTCGGTCGCGGCATTGCGGTGGTCGAGCTAGCCGACGGTGGAATGACCGCCGTGAACTTCGATACGACGACTCTCGTCATCAAGTAGCTTCAAGCCGCCCCTGGGCCGTGGCACGATGACGAGCCTCGGCCCGGGGGCGTATTGGAGTTGCAGTCATGAACAGAAGAGCTTTTCTTTTCACCTCGGCGCTGGGGTCGGCGGCGCATCCCGCCTTCGCGCAGGCATCCTGGCGCCTTGTTTCGCCGGAGGAAGAGGCACGCGACGATGCCGCGCCTGAGACGCCCGCCCCGCCGGACCTGCCGGCGCCTCCCCTGATCGAGCTCGTGCGGCCCGATATTTCCCGGCCCGTTCAGAACCCCGTGACGATCGAGGTCCGGTTCGGCGCTGGCCCCGGTCGGGAGATCGACATGTCCAGCCTCAACGCGACGTACGGCAGGCTGGGGATCAACATCACCGGCCGGCTCCTGGCGCACGCGGTCACGACGCCGAACAGCATGTCTGCCGCCAACGTCGACCTGCCGGCGGGTCAGCACCGGGTGACGCTCTCGATCGCGGACACCACCGGCAAGCGAGCGTCGCAGACCTTCCAGTTCTCGGTTGCCAGATAAAGACAGCCGCGCGCACGCATTTCGGATACGTCATGATTGCTTTTCGAAGGCAATGCTGGACGTAGGGGTAGTCATATGACGTTCATTCTGACGCTTCTGGTGTTTTCCGGCGGATCGGTCGCCGTGACCACCGTGGAATACAACAACGCCGCCGCGTGCGAGGCGGCCCGGGCCGCCGACGTGAAGGCCCTGGAATCGGCATTCAGGCAGCCGAGGATCGTCGCGACCTGCACGCCGAAGGGATGAGCCGCGAGAGGGTGGGCGTGCCCGCGCGCGCTATCGCCCTTTCCACTCGGGCTTGGGCTTCTTGCTGGCGAACGCATCGATGCCGGCTCTTGCATCCTCGCTCTGGATCGCGCCGGCCATGAACTCGGTGGCGTAGGCGTAGGCCTGCGCGAGATCCATCTCCATGTGCCTGTGGAACATCGCCTTGCCGGTCGCGATCTGCTCCGGCGGCTGGGCGGCGATGTGGCGCGCCAGGGCGAGCGTCTCCTCGTCGAGCTTCTCCGGGGCCGTCACCCGGCTCACCAGGCCGTCGCGCAAGGCGGTCGCCGCATCGACGAACTGGCCCGTGAACAGCATGTCGAGCGCACGCTTTGCGCCGACATTTCGACCGACCGGCACCGACGGCGTGCCGCAGAACAAGCCGTTGTTGATGCCCGACGTGGCGAAGGTCGCCGCGCTCGAGGCGACGGCGAGGTCGCAGGCGGCGACGAGCTGGCAGCCCGCCGCCGTGGCGATCGCCTGGACCTTGGCGATGACAGGCTGCGGCAGGCGGTTGATCGACAGCATCATCGCCGAGCAGCGCGTGAGCAGGTCGTGATGGAAGGCGTAGTCGTGCCGCGAGTTGACCTCGCGCAGGTCGTGCCCGGTGGAGAAGGCGCGGCCCTTGGCCTCGACGATCACGCAGCGGATCGAGCGATCCTTGGCGAGCTTGTCGAATTCCGTCTGCAGCGCGTCTATAAGCTCGCCCGAAAGCGCGTTCATCGCGTGCGGGCGGTTGAGCGTCAGGATGGCGACGGCGCCGTCGTTGCGGCGTAGCAGGACGGGTTCGTTGGGAGCGGCAGGCATGATGTCATTCTACTCGCCGAAGGGCAGGGCGCCATGCCGGTGATGACACCCGACGACCTGCATCGCTTCGTGGCCGAGCATTTCCCCCAGGCTCCTCCGGGTATCGTGGTCGAGGCGATCGAAGACACGGCTATCCGGATCCGCCAGAAGACGCACGATGGGCACCTCCGGCCGGGCGGCACGCTGTCGGGGCCGACGATGATGGCGATGGTGGATTGCGGCTTCTATCTTCTGCTGCTCGGCCGGCTGGGTCCGCCGGCGGTGGCGATGGCGGTGACGACCAACCTCAACATCAACTTCATGCGCAAGCCGGAGCCTGGCGATCTGCTGGGGGAGGGCAGGCTGCTCAAGCTCGGGCGGGCTCTCGCCGTCGGCGATTTCACGATCTGGAGCGAGGGGCGCAAGGAGCCTGTCGCCCATTCGACGGTGACCTATTCGATCCCGCCGGCCCGCTGACCGGCTTTCCAGCAATATCAAGGGGATAGATCGAGGTATTTCGATACCGTGCTTCTAAGTCATTGTATTGTCGGCATAATTTCAGGCGATTTGACATTCCGCCGGCGGGCCCCCATAAGCGCCGCCTCACGGAAGAAAGAGCGATGAAAACCTTTAGCATCAAGACTGCCGACGTGCAGAAGAAGTGGGTGCTGATCGACGCCGACGGGCTGGTTCTCGGCCGCCTCGCCTCGATCATTGCCATGCGCCTGCGCGGCAAGCACAAGCCGACCTTCACCCCGCACATCGATTGCGGCGACAACATCGTCGTCATCAACGCCGAGAAGGTCCGCCTCACCGGCCGCAAGGCCGAGCGCGAGACGTTCTACTGGCACACCGGCCATCCCGGCGGCATCAAGGGCGAGACCCTGGGCAAGCGCCTCGAAGGCCGCTTCCCCGAGCGCGTCATCGAGAAGGCCGTCGAGCGCATGATTACCCGCGGACCGCTCGGCCGCGCGCAGATGAAGAACCTGCGCGTCTACAAGGGACCGAACCACGAGCAGGAGGCGCAGCAGCCCGAGAAGCTCGACGTTGCCGCGTTGAACCGCAAGAATTCGAGGATCGGCTGACCATGGCTACCGAACTTTCGTCCTTCGCCGAGCTGAAGAAGGCTCCCATCGTCGCCGGCACCCAGGCTTCCGCTCCGATCCGCGAGAAGGAGATCGATGCGCAGGGCCGAGCCTATGCCACCGGCCGGCGCAAGAACGCCGTTGCCCGCGTGTGGGTCAAGCCCGGCACCGGCAAGATCACCGTCAACGGCCGCGACCAGAAGGTCTACTTCGCGCGTCCGACGCAGCAGATGGTCATCCAGCAGCCGTTCGACGTGAGCCAGCGCAACGGCCAGTTCGACGTGGTCGCCACCGTCTCCGGCGGCGGCCTCTCGGGCCAGGCGGGCGCGGTGCGGCACGGCATCGCCCAGGCCCTCTCGAAGTTCGAGCCCGGCCTGCGCGGCGCGATGAAGTCGAGCGGCTTCCTGACCCGCGACAGCCGCGTGGTCGAGCGCAAGAAGTACGGCCGGGCCGGCGCCCGCCGCCGCTTCCAGTTCTCGAAGCGCTGATCTCCGTCGCGTGCATTGTCTCGGAAGGGCGCCCTGGTGGCGCCCTTCCTCGTTTTGGCGATCGTCATCCGGGAGTCCGCCGATGTCCGGCCTCATCGTTCCGCACAAGGGCTTCGTGCCCAAGGTCGATCCGTCGGCCTTCGTCGCCGCCAACGCCACGCTGGTGGGCGATGTCGAGGTCGCCGCCAATGCCAGCCTGTGGTTCGGCGTCATCCTGCGCGGTGACGGGCCGGGCATCCGGATCGGCGAGAACTCCAATCTTCAGGACGGCACAGTCGTCCATGTCGCCGCGCGCGGCCTGATGACCGTCGTCGGCAAGAACGTCACTGTCGGCCACATGGTGCTGCTGCATGCCTGCGAGGTCCAGGACGGCGCGTTCGTCGGCATGCACTCCACGGTGCTCGACGGCGCGGTGATCGAGAGCGAGGCGATGGTGGCCGCCGGCGCGCTGATCCCGCCGGGAAAGATCGTTCGGCGCGGCGAGCTGTGGGCCGGCAATCCCGGCCGCAAGCTGCGCGAGCTGACCGAAAAGGACTACGAGATGTTCCGGCGCGTCGCCGCCGGCTACGTGAAGCTGGCGAAGTCCTACGATTAGGGAAGCTGCGCCTCGGCAGCTCTTCCGCCGGGGCGCGCCACTCTAGGCGCCGACTCTGTCGCTCTTTCTCCTCCCCGTATGACCGGGGAGGAGCACGATAGACGTCAAAGTCGGCGCCTGTGAGTGGGGGCGCCCCGCCGGAAGACCGTCGCAGCAGGGAGCGTGTCCCCCTGGGCGCCGCAACCTGCTAAGGTCGTCGCGGGCCTCGACACACGATGATCAACATCAACCCGCTGCGGCTGTTCGTGAAGGTCGCCGAAACCGAGAGCATCGCCGCCGCGGCGCGCCAGCTCGATATCGCGCCGTCGATTGCCAGCCGGCAGATCGCCGCCCTCGAACGGGCCTTCAAGACGAAGCTGCTGACCCGGACCACTCGCCGGCTATCGCTCACCCCGGCGGGCGCGACGCTGCTCGAATGGGCCCGTACGACGGTCGAGGGTTACGAGGAAGTCGCCGACGAATTGGGCGCCATGCAGCATCGCCCCTCCGGCGTGATCCGGCTGGCGAGCAACGACTACGCCGCCGTGACCTATCTGCCGTCGATCCTCCAGGAATTCTGCGCCCGCTATCCCGAGGTCCGCATCCAGCTGTCGACCTCGACCGATCCGACGAAGCTTCTGGCCAGCGTCTACGATCTGGCGATCCACGCCGGGCGCATGCCCGAAGCCAATCTCGTCGGCCGCCGTTTCCGGCAGTACCGCCGCCGGCTGTGCGCCACCCCTGCCTATCTGGCAAAGAAGGGCCTGCCGCAATCGCCTGCCGACCTCGCGATCCACGACTGCCTGGCCCATGCGTCGAGCGAGCGGCTTCATTGGTCCTTCGAGCACGCCGGGGAGATCGTCACGCAACCCATCCAGCCCTATTTCGAATCCGACAACTACCTGGTCCTGAAGGAGCTCGCGCTGAAGGGGCTGGGCATTGCGCGGCTGGCGGAGGAGCTGGTCAGCGAGGCCTTCGCCGAGGGAGTGCTGGTGGAAGTGTTGCCGGACTACAAGTGCGTCTATGCCGACGGCGCCTTGCCCGCGATGTGGATGGTGTTCGCCGACCGGCGCGTCCTGCGCCGCACCCGGTTGCTGGCCGATTTCATCGTGAAGGAGCTGGCGCAAGGGTAGGGGGCGTCATTCGGACCGAATCGGCATCGCTGTCGGTCGGTCTTGGAAATGGTCCCTTTCCGCAGTTCGACTAGCGTTGTCCGCCCGAGGCCGTGACGCCTCCCAGACAAGACGAAGAGTGGGACGATGGAAACGCTAGGAAGACGGGCCGCGATCGCCGGCCTGATGGGCCTTGCCGGCACCGCCCACGCGCAGCAGGACGCCTACCCCAGCCGGCCGCTCCGGTTCGTGGTCGGCTTTCCCGCCGGCGGCGTGACCGATGTGGCGGCCCGGCTCATGGCCGAGGAGCTCGACAAGATCCTCGGCCAGCGGATCGTCGTCGACAACCGCGGCGGCGCCTCGGGCTCGATCGGTGCGGCCGTGGTCGCGAAGGCGCCGCCCGACGGCTACACGCTCTATTTCGTCATCGCCAGCCACACGATCCTGCCCGCGACCATGGGCCGGCATCTGCAATACGACACGGTGAAGGACTTCGCGCCGATCAGCGAGGTCAGCTCGAGCCCGAACATGTTCGTGGTCCGCACCGAGTCCAGGATCAGGACGCTGCAGGATCTGGTCGATGCGGCGCGCAAGGCTCCCGGGAAGATCTCCTATTCCACCCCGGGCTATGGGACGACCACGCATCTCACGGCCGCCTTGTTCGAGCAGGCCGCCGATATCAAGCTCATGCACGTTCCCTACAAGTCGTCGGTCAACTCGACGGAGGCCGTGGTCAACGGCGAAGTCGATTTCGGCTCCTCGTCGGTCCTGGGGGGCGGTCCCGGCGTGCGGCAGGGCCGTTACCGGCCGCTCGCCATCGTCGCGAATGAGCGGGTCGCGGCGTTCCCCGACGTTCCGACCTTCCGCGAGCTGGGCTACCCGGGCGTGATGGGGGATACCTGGATGGGCCTGCTGGCGCCGGCCGGAACGTCCGCCGCGATCGTCGGCAAGCTGCACGATGCGGTCGTCCGCGCCGTCGCGGACCCGACCGTCAAGTCGAAGCTGCTCGACATGGGCGCCATTGCCGTGACGTCGACTCCCGCGCAGTTCGCGAAGCGAATCGAGACGGAGGTCAGTGCCTTCAAGGCGCTCGGCGAGAAGGTTCCTTTGACGAGCGAGTGAAGGCGGCGCGAGATGAAAGCCATCGAGTTCATCGGCGCCGGTGGACCGGAAGTCCTGCATCCTTGCGAGCGGCCGACGCCCGTGCCGGGGCCGGGCGACGTTCTGGTCCGGGTCGAGGCGGCCGGCGTCAACCGGCCCGACGTCACCCAGCGGCGTGGCCTCTACCCGCCACCGCCCGGCGCTTCCGACATTCCCGGCCTGGACATCGCGGGCGTGGTGGTCGAGGTCGGCGCGGACGTGAAGGGGATCGCGGTGGGCGACGCGGTATGTGCCCTCGTGACGGGCGGCGGCTATGCCGAGTACTGCAACGCGCCGCAGGAGCAGGTCCTGCCTTTGCCGGACGGATTCTCCTTCGCTGAAGCGGCGGCCCTGCCGGAGATCTTCTTCACCGCGTGGAACAATCTCGTCTTCCACGGCCGTCTTGCCCAAGGGGAGCGTACGCTCTTTCAAGGCGGAACGAGCGGGGTGTGCATCGCCGCGATGCAGATCGCCAAGCAGCTGTTCGGCGCGCACGTGATTGCGACGGCAAGCTCGGCGGAGAAGCGCGCGCTCTGCCTCGCCCTCGGGGCCGACGGCGCCGTGGACTATCGCGACGACGGCTGGCCGGCCGCCGCGGTACGGGCCAACGGCGGCAAGCCGTTCGACTACATCCTGGACGCGCAGGCCGGGGATTACGTCGCCCGGCACATCTCCATCATGGGCTACGACGCCCGGCTGGTCATGCTCGCGGCGCACCGCGGCGCGACGGGCACCATCGACTTCCAGCAGATCCTGCAACGCCGCCTGGTCGTTACCGGTTCGACGCTGCGCCCGCGGCCGCCCGCTTACAAGAAGCGTATCGCCGATGCGCTGCGCGATCGTGTGTGGCCGCTGCTTGCGCAACGCAAGATCGTGGTGCCCTTGCAACTCGTCCTGCCATTGGAGGAGGCGGCCGAAGCGCATCGGCTGCTCGACGACAACCGGCAGATGGGAAAGATCGTGCTGTCTCTCACGGACGGGCACTTCCGGACCACGAATGCATGAGTGCCGGACAGTCATGGGACTGGTCCGGAGCGAAGGCGTTGTCGAGGATCGCCGCGCGCGCCGCCGAACGCCGCGCGCCCATCGCACAGGAGGAACGACATGGCGCAGCAGCGTAAGATGATCCTGGGAGCCGTCGCGCGCGGGATCGGCAGCCACGTCGCGGCATGGCGCCTTCCGTCGGTCAGCCCCGCGAAGCTCAAGGCGGCGACGACGCTGCGGCACTGGGCCGAGACGGCGCGCGCGGCGGAGGCGGGCAAGATGCACTTCGTCTTCCTGGCCGACCTTCTGGCGATGCCGAACGCCGGCCATCCCGCCTTGCTCAGCCGTTCCGCCTTCGACTTTTCGCTCGAGCCGATGACGCTGCTCTCCGCGCTCGCCCCGCTCACCGAGAAGATCGGGCTCGTGGGCTCGATCTCCACGACGTACAGCGAGCCGTACAACGTGGCACGGCTGCTTGCATCGCTCGACCACCTGAGCGGCGGTCGCGCCGGCTGGAACGTCGTGACCTCGCTCGACCCCGCCTCGGCGCGCAATTTCGGCGCCGGCGGATTCATGGAAAAGCCCGACCGCTACAAGCGCGCCGAAGTCTTCACGCGCGTGGTCAAGGGCCTGTGGGATAGCTGGGAAGACGACGCCTTCATCCACGACCAGCGCAACGGACTCTTCCTCGATCCCGCGAAGATGCATCCGCTGAACCACAGGTCGGAGCACTTCGAGGTCGACGGTCCGCTCAACATCGAGCGGCCGCCGCAGGGTCATCCCGTGGTCATCGTCGCGGGCTCTTCCGAGGGCGCCAAGGATCTCGCCGCCGAGCAGGCCGACGCGATGTTCACGGCCCAGCCCGATTTCGAGGGCGCCCGGAAGTTCTATGCCGACGTAAAGGGGCGGATGGGCAGGTACGGCCGCTCTCCGGACGAGCTCTTCATCATTCCGGGCGCCATGGTCATCACCGGCCGGACCGACGAGGAGGCGCACGACAAGCACCAGGCCTTCAAGGAGGCGATCGATCTCGAGTTCGGCATCCTCTACCTGTCGGGGCTGGCGCAGGCCGACCTCTCGGGGCTGCCGCTCGACGAGCCGCTACCCGATGCGCTGCGCCAGACGCCGACCTGGTCGCGTCTCGAGCTGGTGATGGACATCTCCAAGCAGAGCGGCATGACGTTCCGCGAGCTGGCGATCCACTATGCCGACACGTACGGGCATCAATTCATCGTCGGCAGCCCCAAGACCGTGGCGGACGAGCTGCAGCGCCTGTTCGAGGCCCGTGCGGCGGACGGCTTCATCCTGCGCGCGCCCATCTACCCCGAAGGCCTCACCGAGATCGTCTCGCTGGTGATCCCCGAGCTTCAGCGCCGCGGCCTGTTCCAGACCGAGTATCGCGGCAATACCCTGCGCGAAAATCTCGGCCTGGCCCGCCCCGAGCATCCCGCCGCGCATCGGCGGCAAGCGCCGCGCGCCGCCGAGTAATCCACCCCCATCGACGAGGAATCACGTGACATCGAACACTGCGGATGGCCGCTCGGCCAACATCGTCCACAATGACGAGGATCTCCCCTACGACTGCACCAAGGTCGAATTTCCCTCCTGCGGCGTTCTCCTGCGCGGCCTGCTGCTGGTCCCGAAGGGCCGCGAGGGCAGGGTGCCGGCCATCGTCATGGCGCCGGGCATGTCGGGCGTGAAGGAGGGCTCGATCTTCAAGTACGCGGAGTTCTTCGCCCGTGGCGGCTTCGTCGTGCTGGCGTACGACAACATCAATTTCGGCGACTCCGAAGGCGAGCCGCGCCAGGAGGCCGACCCGCAACTGCAGCGCCGGGGTTATCGCGACGCCATCACCTTCGTCTCGCTGCGGCCCGAGGTCGACCGCCAGAAGATCGGTGTCTGGGGCACCAGCTACGCCGGCGGCCACGTTCTCGAGGTCGCGGCCCACGACCGGCGCGTGAAGTGCGTCGTCTCCCAGATCGGGTTCGCCAGCGGCATCCAGAACTTCCTGCGCCGCGTCACGCCGCAGAACCGCGAAGCCTTCCTCGCTGCACAGGATGCCGATCGGGAGGCGCGCTTCCTGGGCGGCAAGCCGGCGGTCATCAAGGCGGTGTCGAACGATCCGACCGAGGCGTGCGCCATGGCGGGGCCCGCGGCCTACGAGTATTTCATGGACCAGGCGCGGCAGGCGCCGAACTGGAAGAACGAGCTGACGCTGCGCTCGGTCGACCTCACGCGCAGCCTCGAGAACGCGGCCTTCACGCCCTACATCTCGCCCACGCCGCTGCTGATGATCATCGCGCTGGAGGACGAGCTGATCTCCTCGGATCTGGCGCTGCAGTCGTACCGGGCCGCGCTGGAGCCCAAGAAGCTGGTGCTCCTGCCGGGCAACCACTTCTCCCCGTACGTCAAGGAATTCGCCCTGACCAGCAACTCGGCGCGCGACTGGTTCACGCGACACCTGATGGTCGGCGGCTCCGTCGCTTTGAACTGAGAAAAAACAAGCAAGGGAGCGAAACATGGGCACGAAGCGGTTGGGAATCCTGGCCTTGGCCCTGGCAGTCCTGCCGGGCACGACCTGGGCGCAGCTATCGGACGACAAGGTCAGGATCGGCGTCCTCACGGACATGAGCGGCCCGTATTCCGACAACACGGGCGCTGGCACCGTGCTCGCCACGCAGATGGCGATCGACGATTTCGGCGGCAAGGTGAACGGCAAGGCGATCGAGCTCATCTCCGCCGACCACCAGAACAAGCCCGATGTCGGCGCCAGCCTCGCGCGCAAATGGGCCGACACCGAAAGCGTCGACGTCATCGTCGATGTCGTGGGCTCGGCCGTGGCCTTCGCGGTCCAGAACGTCGCCGCCGAGAAGAACCGCGTGCTCCTCAATGTCGGGTCGGGTGCCGCCGATCTCACCGGGCCGGCCTGCACGCCGGTCTCGGTGCAGTGGGCGTGGGACACGTATTCGTTCGGCGGGATCATCGGCAAGGCGCTGGTGCGGCGCGGGCTCGACACCTTCTTCTTCGTGGCCGTCGACTATGCGTTCGGCCAGCAGATGGAACGCGACATGACGGCCGCGCTGGAGCAGGCGGGCGGTAAGCGGATCGGAGGCGTCCGCCATCCGTTCGGTACGGCGGATTTCTCGTCCTACCTGCTGCAGGCCCAGGCCTCGAAGGCGAAGGTCGTGGCGCTGGCCAATGCCGGCAACGATACGGCGAACACCGTCAAGCAGGGCGCCGAGTTCGGCCTGCGCAAGAGTGGGCAGGAATTCGCCGCCCTCGTGGCGGCACGCGAGGTGAGGGCGATCGGCCTGCCGGCGGCGCAGGGCATCATGGCACCGGTATCGTGGTACTGGGACCTGGACGACGAGACACGCGTCTTCGCCAAGCGGTTCCACGACAAGCGCGGCGCCATGCCGAGCGAATTCCAGGCCGGCGCCTATTCCGCCGTGTTGCATTATCTCAAGGCGGTCCAGGCTGCCGGCACCGACGAGGCCAAGGCCGTGGTGCGCAAGATGAAGGAGCTGCCGGTCGGCGACATGTATGCCCGCCACGCCCGCTTGCGCGAGGACGGCCGGATGGTGCACGACATGTACCTCGTGCAGGCCAAGTCGCCTTCCGAGTCCCGGAGCGACTGGGATGTGCTGAAGGTGCTGGCGACGGTGCCGGGCGACGAGGCGTTCCGGCCGATGGCCGAGGGCGGCTGCCCGCTGGTCAGGAAGCCGTAGGAGGGAAGCCATGGGAGAAGCCCGCGAGCTCGTTGCCCCGGCATGGACCGCCGAGGATCTGCGGCCTCTCGACCGGGAAGGCCTGATGGCCGCCTTCAGGCAGCTGCCCGCGCCGCACGCGGAGGCGATGACCGGTGAATTCGCGTCGACGTTGCCGGACTACAGCAACGCGCAATGGCGCGGTGCGATGGCGGCGCTGGGCAAGGATTACTGGCTGGGCAAGTCCTATTTGCCGGAGCCTTTCAGAGGTCACCGAGGCCACGGTCTGAACTCCTACCGCCGCGGCGACGGATCGATCCGGCGCCTTTCGCGCTTCGTCTGGGACATCGGCCCGTCGGTGGTCGATGCCCGGCCGTCCCTGGTCATGCGCTACGCCGCGTTCGGGAACTGGGGTGGCTCGCACGACCTGATCGACGAGATTCGCATGGCGGGCGCCGACACCTATCTCGGCCTCTACCACACCCGTGCACCGGTTCCCGGCTTCACGCCTCGGCCGGGCAACGGCCGCTCGGGCATCGAGTTCTTCATTCTCTCCGGCCCTATCGGTCCCTTCTTCCCTGCCGATGAGGATTGAAGTCGGGCTTCCACGCGGCCGGAGATCGGCTGACGCGGAATGCGGGGGCTGTTGTGGGATTCTCGATCTTTTGATCTCAAGGCTCTTCTGCCGGGGGCGCGCCACTCCAGTGGCGCTCGAGCCGACTGGCGGCACTAGGCCAAGACCCGCCCCGAGAGGGGCGCGCCCCCCGCCAAAACGCCCGGCCCCAC
>CAMFJT010000008.1 GCA_945957125.1 uncultured Rhodospirillales bacterium
TTCTGAGAGGTTGTGAGTCTTTCGGCCTTTCACTGCACACCCGCCTCACCCTGAGGAACGGAGCGAAGCGGAGTGTCTCGAAGGGTGGCAACAGGCTCGCTGTCGCGACATTTCATGATCGCTGCAGTTCCGTCCTTCGCGTTGCCATCCTTCGAGACGCTCCGCTTCGCTCCGCTCCTCAGGATGAGGTAAAGAGTTCACAAAACTCTGAGTGTAGCGAAGGATCTCACCGAGCGATCAGCACGGACCGAGGGGCTGGTGTAAGGTCTTTCGCTCCGCTCAGGACGACCGGGAAGAAGGTCGGCAGGTGAGCGCCGGGACGCTCCCGATCGTCGACTTCGCCGGCGCCAGTGACGAGGCGTTGGCGCGACAGCTCGACCGGGCGTTCGCCGACATCGGCTTCTGCTATTTCACGGGCATCGGCGTCGACCAGGCGCTGGTCGACGGCGTGTTCGAGGCGTCGCGGCGTTTCCATGCCCTGCCGCGTGCCGCCAAGGACGCGATCGCGATGAACCGCTTCCATCGCGGCTACATGGCGCCCAAGTCCTCGATCATCCAGACCTCGTCGGTGGCCAAGGTCACCAGGCCGAACGACTCGGAATCGTTCATGCTGATGCACGAGGTGGCGCCCGACGATCCGCGCTACGGCCGGCCACTCGACGGGCCGAACCTGTGGCCCGACCTGCCGGGCTTCCGCGCGCCGGTGGAAGCCTACGAACAGGCCATGCGCGCCTTCTGCCGGCGGCTGCTGGGGCCGATGGCGCTGGCGCTCGGCCTGCCGCGCGACTGGTTCGCGCCGCATTTCGGGCAGCCGACCACCTTCCTGCGCCTGCTCCACTATCCGCCGCAGGCGACGGACGCGCCCGACGATGCGTTCGGTTCCGCGCCGCACACCGATTACGGCTTCATCACCATCCTCGCGCAGGACCGGCAGGGCGGCCTCGAGGTCCGGCGCAAGGACGGCACCTGGCTGGCTGCGCCGCCGCTCGATGGCACGTGGGTGGTCAACGTGGCCGACATGCTGTCGCGCTGGACCAACGGCCGCTGGCAGTCGACGCCGCATCGCGTGAAGAACCTGTCGGGCGGCGATCGCTATTCGTGCCCGTATTTCTTCGACATGGCGATGGACAGCCTCGTCGAGGGCGTGCCGACCTGCGGGCCGGCGGCGCATCCGCCGGTGCGCTACGGCGATTACCTGATGGAACGGCTCGACAAGAACTACGCTTACCGCCAGCAGCCCGTCGCATGAGCGCGCTGGAAGTCACCAACCTGGCCTTCGCCTATGACGGCGCGCTGGCGGTGCGCGACGTGTCGATCGCCGTGCAGCCGGGCGAAATCGTGGCGCTGCTCGGCGCCAACGGGGCGGGCAAGACGACCACGGTGCGCATGATCGCGGGCGTGCTCAGCCCGCAGAAGGGCGCGATCCGCTTCGGCGGCGAGACGCTGACCGGAACGCCCAGCCATCACGTCGTGCGGCGCGGCATCACGCTGGTGCCGGAAGGCCGGCTGGTCTTCCCGCAGATGACGGTGATGGAGAACCTGCAGCTCGGCGCGCACATCAAGCCGCGCGGCGCGGTCGCGGCCCTGGTCGAGCAGGCCTTCGCCCTGTTCCCGCGCCTGGCCGAGCGGCGCAACCAGCTTGCGGGCTCGATGAGCGGCGGCGAACAGCAGATGCTGGCGATCGCGCGCGGCCTGATGGCCGAGCCCCGGCTGATCATCCTCGACGAACCCTCGCTCGGCCTGATGCCGATCGTGACGCAGGAGGTCTTCCGGCTGATCGAGGCGGTCAACGAGCGCGGCATCAGCGTGCTTCTGGTCGAGCAGAACCTGCACCAGTCCCTGCGCATCGCCCATCGCGGCTACGTCCTGGAGAAGGGCGCCGTCGTGCTGGCCGGCACCGGCCAGGAGCTTTTGGCCAACGACTACGTTCGCCGCGCCTTCCTCGGGCACTGAGCGCTGGGACCGCGCCACTCCGTGGCGCTCATGATCATGAGGATGAGCGCCACGGAGTGGCGCGGTCCCAGCGGAAGAGATCGGATGAGTTCCGCTGGGGGCGCGCCACCGGAATGGCGCGCCCATAGGCGTCAACTTTGATGGAAAAGCTCGTCGTCCCGACCGGAGCCGAGCGGAGCGAGGCGTAGCGGAGGGACCTCTTCAGGCAACGCCGGCCGAGAAGAACAGGTCCCTCGACTACGCTTCGCTTCGCTCGGGACGACGGAAAAATGGGGAACGACACTAAAAGTTAGCGCCTATGAGTGGCGCCCCCCGGCGGAAGATCATGCCGCGTCGGGCGTTCCCAGATAGGCGGCGATGACCTTGGGGTCGGTGGCGACCGTTTTCGGCGGGCCGTCGGCGATCAGGCGGCCGGCGTCGAGCACCAGGACGCGATCGGAGACCTCCATCACCGAGGGCATGTCGTGCTCGACCAAGACCACCGTCACGCCGTTGGTCCGGACCTGGCGCAGCACGTCGATCATCGCCGCGGTCTCGGTCGGGTTGAGGCCGGCGCAGGGCTCGTCGGCCAGCAGCAGGTCGGCGCGCGTGGCGATGGCGCGGGCGACCTCGAGATGGCGGAGCTGGCCCACCGTGAGGCTGCTCGCCGGCTGTTCGGCCAGCGCGGCGAGCGACGCCAGCTCCAGCGCGCGGCGGGTCGTGGCCTCGACATCGCGCGGGCCGGCCTTGCCGAACAGCGCGCCGACGCGGACATTCTCGAACACGGTGAGGTCGCGGAACGGCCGCGCGATCTGGAAGGCGCGGGCGATGCCGAGCGCGGCGATGCGGTTGGTCGCCATGCCGGTGATGCGCAGCGCGCGGTACCGGATCTCGCCGGCGGTCAGCGGCAGGTAGCCGGTGATCAGGTTGAACATCGTCGACTTGCCCGCGCCGTTGGGCCCGATGATGCTGGTGATCGTGCCGGCCTCGATCGCGAACGACACGTCGCTGATGGCGGCCAGCCCGCGGAAGTTCTTCGACAGGCGCTCGACCTCGAGCAGGCTCATGTCGCGGCCCGCTTGCGCTTCAGCAGGCCCGCCACGCCGCCCGGCGCGGCGAGCACCAGGATCACCAGCAGCAGGCCGGTCGCGAACAGGTGGAAGTCGAGCAGGCGGCCGAGGATGACCTGCGTGATGAACACCAGCAGGAAGGCGCCGATCACCGGCCCGAACAATGTCCCCATGCCGCCCAGCAGCGAATAGACGATCAGGCTGAGGTTGGTGTCGTCGCGATAGACCGATTCGGTCGTGATGTAGCCCAGCGAATGGGCATAGATCACGCCCATGATGCCGGTCAGCACCGCGCTGACCACGAAGGCCGTGCGCTTGTAGCGTTCGGTCGGCACGCCCAGCATGCGCGCGGTGTCCTCGTCCTCGCGGATGCTGAGCAGGCCCGCGCCGAATCGGCTGCGGCGGATCTGCCAGGACACCAGCAGGATGAGGAGCGCGGCGGCGAGGTAGACCTCGTAGAAGAAGTTGGCCGGATCCCAGCTCGCCGGCGCGATCGGCGGGAAATTGAGGCCCATCGAGCCCTGGAAGAAGTCGATGTTGTTGGTGACCTCGGCGCAGACGTGGCTGACGCCCAGCATGGCGATGGCGAAGAAGGTGCCGCGCAGGCGCAGGATCGGATAGGCGATCAGTGCCGACAGGATGGCGCAGGAGGCGGCGCCGGCAAGCAGGCCGACAGGCAGCAGCAGGGCGGTCGGCAGGGTGGAGAACCGGGCCTCGACCAGCCCCGCGGTGAAGGCGCCGACGCCGATGAAGGCGGCGTGGCCGAAGCTGGCATAGCCCGCGAAGCCGCCGAGGATTGCCCAGGCCAGGCCAAGGCCGGCCGAATAGAGCATCAACTGTCCGACCCGTACGTAGAACGGCGGCAGGAACAGCGGTCCGGCGGCCAGCACGACGACGGCAGCGGCGACCAGCAGGAAGACCGGGACGGGATTGCGCGTCATCGGGAGGGCGCGAAAGCGTTGCCGAGCAGGCCGTTGGGCCGGACCAGCAGCAGCAGCACGAGCAGGAGGAACATCGTCACGTTGGGGAAGGCGGGGCCGATATATTGCGCGGTCAGGGTGCTCACCAGCCCGAGCAGCAGCCCGCCGATCAGCGCGCCGGCCGGGCTGCCGACGCCGCCCAGCACGACCACGACGAAGGCGTTCAGCGTCCACCCGCCCTCGTCGTTGGGCGAGAAGGGCAGGATGATGCCGATCACGATGCCGGCTGCGCCCGCGAATGCGGCCGACACCGCGAAGGTGAGCGCATAGACGTGCCGCACGTTCACGCCGCACAGGCGCGCCGCCATCGTTTGCTGCGCGGTGGCGCGGATGACGCGGCCGAGCGGCGAGAAGCGCAGCAGCGCGGCGAGGCAGGACAGCAGCACCAGGCTGGCGGCGAGCGCGCTCAGCCGCACCGCGTCGAGGTTCACCGGGCCGAGCTTCAGCGAGGTGAAGGCGTAGGTCGGCGTGATGCTCTTCATGTCGGGCGAGAACACCCAGATCATGGCGTTCTGCAGCATCAGCGCGACGCCGAAGGTCAGCAGCATCGAATTGACCGACGCCCGGTCGACGGCATGCTGGATCAGGAAGCGCTGGTAGGCGTACCCGACGCAGAACAGCACGGCCATCACCGGCGGGATGCAGAGCAGCGGATCGATGTGCAGCATCTCGGAGAAGATCAGCGCGAGATAGGCGCCCATCAGCACCAGGATACCGTGGCTGAGGTTGATGACGTGCAGAACGCCGAAGATCAGCGAGAAGCCGACCGCGGCGAGCGCATAGATGCCGCCCAGCACCAGGCCGTCGGCGAGGGTTTGCGCGATCAGGTTCATTGCGGATTCATGATCTTCGCTGGGACCGCGCCACTGCGTGGCGCCTCGAGGTCTTGAGCGCCACGCAGTGGCGCGGTCCCAGCGATGAGAGGCCCCATCAAGCTTTCTTGTCCCAGGTCTGGGCCGGGTAGATGGCGGCCGCCGACTTGGCCTCCAGCGGGAATACCGTCTCGAGCTTGCCCTTCTGGACCTGGCCGATCATGCCGCCGAGGGTCAGCGGATCGCCGTCTCCATCGGGCGTGAACTTGATGCGGGCATAGAACGTCTCGAAGTCCGCCGCTGCCAGCGCGTCGCGCACGGCGTCCGGCTTGAGGCTCTTGGCCGCCTGCATGGCCATCACGTAGGTCTCGATGCAGGCAGCGGCGCCGGCGGAATGGTAGGCGAGCGGGCGCGTGAACTTGCTGCGGTAATATTCGGTGAACTTCTTCGCGTCGCCGAAGAACTTGTCCTTGTAGGGCACGCTTTCGTCCCAGTAGGTCGAGCACAGGATCGATTCGGCGTACTTGCCCAGCGCCTCGCGATAGGAGGCGAGCTGCGGACCGAGCCCTTGATAGAGCAGCTTCACGTTGGTGTTGGTCGCCACCATCTGGCGCGCGATCAGCAGCGAGTCCTGGTCGTGCACGACGCAGAGAAGCATGTCCGGCGTGTTGGCGCGCACCGTGGCGAGCACGCTGGAGACGTCGGTCACCTTGGCCGGCAGCTCGAAGGAATCGATCCGCTTGAAGCCGGCCGCGTCGCATGATTGCCGCACGCCCTCCGCGGCGGTCTTGGAGAAGGCGTCGTTGTTGTACAGGACGGAGTAGGTCGACGGGCCGGGGTTCAGCGTCTTGAACAGCGCCGAGGCGGCCGCGAACTGGCGCGTGGCGCGGGGGAACATGCCGAACGAATATTTGAAGCCGCGGGTGAAGATGGCGTCGGAACCGCCGCCGGTCTGCACCATCGGCTTCTTGGCGCGCTCGGTGATCGCCACCGTCGGCAGCACGATGTTGGAGCCGAACGAGCCGAGGAAGAAGTCGGTGCCCTCGTCGATCTGGCGCTGGATCAGGGTCGTGGCGCGCGCCGGATCGCTCGCGTCGTCGAACAGCTTGAGCTGGATCTTGTACTTGTCACCGGCGATCTCGACCCCGCCCAGCACGTCGTTGATGTAGGTCGCGGCAGTGATGTAGCCGTTATTGACGTTGAGCCCGGTCTCCGCCGCCGCGCCGGTGAGCGGCACGGAGCCGCCGATCGTCAGGGTCTTGGTCTGGGCCCGGCTCGAACGGACAGCAGGGGCAGACAGGGCGATGGCCCCCAGGCCTGCAGACAAGACGTCGCGACGCTTCATAAGTCCCCCTTGACCCTTTCGACTGGCGGCCAGCCTCGATCAGGCGATGGTCCCAAATGAGTCGGTCCGGTGCAAGATGCATGCCCCTGCGTGGCCGAGGAGGTAAGCGTGCTGTCGAATGCCGAGAACGAAACGCTGTGCCGGGTCGGTCCCGGCACGCCGATGGGCGCCGTGTTCCGCCGCTTCTGGCATCCGGTCTGCCTGTCCGAGCAGATCGCGCGGCCGGACTGCGATCCCGTGCGAGTCGAGATCCTCGGCGAACGGCTCGTGGCGTTCCGCGACACGGCAGGCAAGGTCGGCCTGCTGGAGGAGGGCTGTCCGCATCGCGGCGTGTCGCTGGCGCTGGGACGCAACGAGGACAACGGCCTGCGCTGCCTTTACCACGGCTGGAAGTTCGCCACGGACGGCACGATCCTCGACATGCCGAACTGTCCCGATTTGCGGCTGGCCCGGAACATCAAGGCGAAGACCTATCCGATCCGGGAAGGCGGCGGCTTCCTTTGGGCCTATCTCGGGCCGGCCGACAGGATGCCGCCGTTCCCGAAATGGCGCTTCCTCGAGATTCCGGTCGACCACATGCGAGTGAACCGGATCGACGCCGACGTGAACTACATGCAGCAGCTCGAAGGCGGGGCGGACACCTCTCATGTCGGCATCCTGCATTCGAACTTCGCGCGCCCGGGCTGGATGACCGGTTCGTTCAACGCCAACACCGACCAGGACAACCCGGCGGCGCTGGCGACCGGCGATCTCGCGCCGACGCTTGCGGTCGAGGACACGCCGTTCGGCTTCCACTACGCGGCGATCCGCCAGGTCGAGGGCAACGAGGCCGACGGCAAGCGCAACGTGCGCGTCGTACCGATCGTCATGCCGTCCACGCGCATCATTCCCTCGCCGGCGGTGCAGTTCATCATCTTCGAGGTGCCGATGAACGACACGCGTACGGCGACCTTCGCGGCGAGCTACCGGCTCGACGGCGCGCCGGTCGACCAGTGGAAGCTGAACGAGATGAGCGGGCGGCACAATCCGGCCCTGTTCGACGAGGCGACCCATCGCTACATCGGTACGTGGGAGAATCGCTTCGGCCAGGATCGCGGCCGGATGAGCGAGGACTGGAGCGGCATCAAGGGCGTGGTCATGGAGGACATGGCGATGGCGATGTCGCAGGGAGCCATCGCCGACCGCAGCAAGGAGCATCTCGTGCCCGCGGATCAGGCCGTCGTGCGCTGCCGGCGGCAGCTCCTCGAATCGGCACGACGGGTAGCTGAAGGCGGCGATCCGATCGGCGTCGAGGTCGATGTCTCGACAATCCGCGCGATCGACGCGACGGTACCGGGCAATGTTCGCTGGCAGGATCTGGTGACGGCATGATCAAGCGGTTCGTCGCGGGCATTCTGCTCGTTCTGGCTTTCGCGCTGCCCGCCGCGGCGGCCTTTCCCGACCGAGCCATCACGATCGTCGTGCCTTTGCCGCCGGGCGGTCCGGCCGACACGGTCGCGCGCGTGGTGGGGCAGAAACTCTCCGAACGGCTCGGCCAGCCGGTCACGATCGACAACAAGCCCGGCGCGCTCGGCCTGATCGGTGCGGAGATCGGTGCCCACGCCAAGCCCGACGGCTACACCATCGTGATGGTGAGCTCGGGCCTTGCCATCCAGGTCGCGACGCAGCCGAAGACGGTGAAGTTCGATGTCCACAAGGACCTGCAGCCGGTCACCTATGCGGTGAAAGTGCCGATGGTCTTCGCGGCCAATCCCTCCGCGCCGTTCAAGACCATGAAGGAATTCGTCGACTACGCGAAGGCCAGGCCCGGCGCGGTGTCGGTCGGCGTCAGTCCCGGGCTCGGCGGAACCGCCCATCTCACGCTCGAACGCATGAAGCTCGGCGTTGGGTTGGACGTGGTGGCCGTGCCCTACAAGGGCAGTGCGCCAGCGTTGCAGGCCCTGCTGAGCAACGAGGTGCCGGTCATCATCGACACGCTCGCGGGCATGTCGGGCCTGATCGACGACGGCAAGGTACGGGCGCTCGCGGCGCTCACCGACACGCCGCCGATCAATCATGAGAAGCTGCCGACCATCGCCGCGGCAGGTTTCGCGGGCTATGCCGCGGATACCTGGAACGGCTTCATGGTCCCCGGGGGAACGCCACGGGAAATCGTGGAGCTGCTGCACCGGGAGATCGCCGCGATCCTGGCGCTGCCCGACGTGAAGGCGAAGATCCTCTCCGTCGGCCTCGAGCCCGCGACCAACACGCCGGAGCAGTTCACGCAGGCCTTCGACAAGGCGATCGCCGGCTGGGCCAAGGTGGCCGCCGACGCCAGGCTCAAGTTCGAGTAGGGATCAGCCCTTGATCTCCACGCCGGCCCATTCCTCCAGCACCTTCGCGATATGCGTGAAATCGGACTCCGCACCGAAGCGGGCGCGGGTGACGGCGAGCATCTCGCGCACCGCGCCGCCGACCACCATCGGCACGCCCATCGCCTCGGCCTCCTCGACGCAGAGGCGGACGTCCTTGTAGGAGAGGCCGGTCGCGAAGCCGAAATCGAAGGTGCGGGGGAGGATGGCGCGCGGGAACTTGTCCTGCGTGGCGCTGTTGCGGCCGCTCGAGGCGTTGATGATGTCGATCAGCACCTTGGCGTCGAGCCCGGCCTTCACGCCCATCGCCATGACCTCGGAGGTAGCCACCATCGCCGCCGCGGCGAGCAGGTTGTTGGCGAGCTTGGCCGTCTGCGCCATGCCGGGCTTCTCGCCGGCATAGAACAGCTTGCCGAACGTCTTCATCATCGGCTCGATCTCGTCGAAGGTCTTCTTCGGGCAGGACACCATGACCGCCAGCGTGCCGGCCTTCGCGCCCGTCACGCCGCCGCTCACTGGCGAATCGACCCAGCCGATTCCGCGCTCGGCGAGCTGGCCCGCGACCTCGCCGGCGACTCCCGGCCCGGTGGTCGACAGGTCGACCATCAGCCGCACCTTCGTGCCGTTGACGATGCCGGCATTGCCGCCCAGCGCCACCTGGCGGACGATGTCGGGCGTCGGCAGGCTGACCAGCACGATTTCCGCCTGGGAGGCAACCTCGGCCGGCGAAGCGGCGACCTGCGCGCCGCGCGCGGCGAAGGGCTTCGTCGCTTCGGCCGATACGTCGTAGACACAGAGCTCGTAGCCCGCGTCGAGCAGGCGCGAGGCCATCGGTCCTCCCATCCGTCCCACGCCGACGAAACCAACCACCGCCATCGCATCCTCCCGCTCCGCGTTGGCGCGCAGAATGTCTCCCGCGATCATTCTTGTCACCCGAGGAGGCCAGTATGGCTGGGAGCGCGGCTCTTCAGAGCCGCTGATGGGATGGCGCAATACCGAAGGAAGAGCGGCTCTGGAGAGCCGCGCTTGCGGCGGCCCTCATGACGGTAGCCATTTCCATCGACGGCGGTTGGAGCGCAGCGTAGTCTCTGCGCAACAAACGTGGAGGAGGGACGACCCATGACAGTTTCACGCCGAAAATTCCTGCCAGCCGCTGCCGTGGCGACCGTGGCCGCGAGCACGCTGGCGGCTCCCGCCATCGCGCAATCGGATCCCGTCATCAAGTGGCGGTTGACTGCCAGCTATCCCAAGAGCCTCGATACGCTGTTCGGCGCCGCCAACACCATCGCCAAGACGGTGAGCGACCTGACCGACGGCAAGTTCGAGCTGCAGCCCTTCGCGGCCGGCGAAATCGTGCCCGGGCTGCAGGTGCTCGACGCGGTGTCCAACAACACCGTCGAGGCCGGCTTCACCTACATGGGCTACTACATCGGCAAGAATCCGGCGGTGATCTTCGACGCCTCGCTGCCGTTCGGCCTGACGCCGCGCCAGCATGCCGCGTGGCTGAACTTCGGCGGCGGCCGCGCGCTGGTCGACGAGCTCTATGACGGCTTCGGCGTGGTGGCGATCACGGCGGGCAACACCGGCGGCCAGATGTTCGGCTGGTTCCGCAAGGAGCTGAAGACGCCCAAGGACCTCGACGGCATCAAGATGCGCACCGCGGGCTTCGGCGGCAAGGTCATGGCCAAGCTCGGCGTGATCGCCCAGCAGATCGCCGGCGGCGACATCTATCCTTCGCTCGAGCGCGGCACGATCGACGCCTGCGAATGGGTCGGCCCGTACGACGACGAGAAGCTCGGATTCAACAAGGTCGCCAAATACTACTACACGCCGGGCGTGATGGAGCTGGAGGCGACCAACCAGCTCATGATCAGCAAGAAGGCCTGGGCGTCTCTGCCGCCGCGCTACCAGGCGGCGCTGCGCGCGGCCGGGTCGGTGGCCAACCAGGAAATGCTCGCCTCCTACGATGCCAAGAACGCCGAGGCGATCGCCCGGCTGGTCGCCGCGGGCACGCAGCTCTCGGTGCTGCCCGACGAGATCATCAAGGCGCTGCGGGTGGCGCTCGAGCAGGTCCTCGACGAGGAAGCCGCGCAGAACGAGCAGTTCAAGAAGATCCTGACCAACTGGCGCGCCTTCCGCGCCAACCAGCATCGCTGGTTCTCGATCGCCGACACCCGCGCCGAGAACGCCGTCTACCGCTCGACGCCGTCGTGATCCTCTCCGTCGTCTCGACCGGAGCGCGTAGCGCGTTGTGGACGGAAGGTCTCTCCACGCCGCCCTTCGGGCCTTGGTCGGGACGACGGAAAGGGTAGCTTTACGTCGAGGTCATGCGCTGCGGGCTCGCGTCGCCGTCAGGATTTTCCTGTCGGCGACCAGGCCGCGGCAAATCGATTTCAGCGCCGTCACCGTCTCGCGCGTGGCGCGGCTGACCGGTCGTCCGCGCGGCAGGGCCAGCACGCGCTCCGCACGCATCCACGGAATCAACGCCGCCGACAGGGTGCCGTTGGCGACTTCGCGATGGATGCCGGAGAAGGGCAGGACGCCGTAGCCCAGCCCGTCCATCACCATCTGCTTGAGCGGCGTCATGCTCTCGACCCTGAAGGCCGACGGTGTCGCCAGCCCGAAGGGGTTGCGGCTGAGCGGCCGCACGACGGCGGGCAATGCATCGAACGCGCGGCGCGTGAGCGGGCCTGACCGGAGCAGGGGATCGCCCGGCGGCCCGATCAGAAACACCTGCTCGACGGCAAGCGTCTCGTAATCGAGATGATCGCTGGGCCGCGGTGCGGTCAGGATGGCGACGTCGATCTCGCCGCGCAGCAGCCGGTCGGTCATCTCGTCGGTCAGGCCGTCGCTCAGCTCGAAGCTCACCCGCGGGAAGCGCGCGGCGAACAGGCGCGCGAGCGGAGCGTAGAAATTGTCCGCCAGGCTGGACGGCGCGCCGAGCCGCACCGTGCCGCTCGGCTCGCGGTTCTCGATCTGCACCTCGGCCTTGATGTCGTCGAGGGTGCCGAGCAGCCAGCGTGCGCGATCGAGGAGGACCTTGCCCGATTCGGTCAGCGAGACGCCGCGCGCGCCGCGGACCAGCAACGCGCCGCCGAGTTCCTCCTCGAGCACGCGGATGTGCCGGCTGAGCGCCGACTGCGCGACATGGAGCGCGCTGGCGGCGGTGCCGAAGCCGCCGCGCTCGGCGACGGCGACGAAGTAGCGGAGCTGGCGGAGGTCCATCGGTCCAATCTCGAAACGAGATCGAGAGTATATCAAACATGTTCTGGTGAGATAGCGGCGCGGCGCCGAATATCCGCGCAACGAAGCGAGGAGGAAGCATATGGCCGTTGCCCCGGACGTTCCCAGGCGGACGTCGGTCTTCATCGTCGGCGGCGGCCCGGTCGGGCTGGCCATGGGGCTGCTGCTCGATCGCTTCGGCATCGACGCGGTGATCGTCGAGAAGAGCGCGACCACGACCGACCATCCCAAGTCGCGCGGCTGCTGGGTGCGCACCATGGAGATCTTCCGCCAGTGGGGGATCGAGCAGCGCATCCGCGACCGCGGCCTGCAGGACAATTCCGACATGTTCGTCCAGGTCGAGAGCATCGCCGGGCGGGAGATCGGCCGCTCGCGGCCCGAGCCCAATCTCGGCCAGACGCCGGCGTGGAAATGCCTCGTGGCGCAGGACGCGGTCGAGGAGGAGATCTACCGCGCCATCGAGCATTCGAGCCGCGTGCAGGTTCGCTTCGCGACCGAGTGCGTCGGCTTCGAGGAGACGGAGGACGGCGTCGACTGCGAGATTCGCTCCGTCGAGACCGGCGAGACGCAGCACTGGCGCGCCAAGTACGTGCTCGCATGCGACGGCGCGGGCAGCCGCACGCGCCAGAAGGCGGGTATCGACATGATCGGGCCGGCATCCATGGCGGTGCTGCTCAACGAGTACTGGCGTGGGGACCTGTCGCGCTTTCCGCTCGCCCGCGAGGCGGCTGGCTACCAGGTCTATTCGAAGACGCCCGGCGTGCCGCGTGCGGGTATCCTCAACACCAACGGCCGCGACCGATGGCTGAGCATCATCCAGATCGGCCTCGAGAAGGACGACCGGCCGCGGCCGTGGACCGATGCCGAGATGGTCGAGATGATCCGGGCGCATGTCGGCGTGCCCGACCTCGAGGTGACGCTGCTCAACCGCTCGATCTGGCGCATGAGCCGGCAGGTCGCCGAGACGTTCCGCAAGCGTCGGGTCTTCCTGGTCGGCGATGCGGCCCATCGCTTCCCGCCGACGGGCGGCTTCGGCCTGAACTCCGGCGTGCAGGACGCCCACAACCTCGCCTGGAAGCTGGTCTACGTGCTGCGCGGCTGGGCTTCCGACAGGCTGCTCGACAGCTACGACGTCGAGCGCCGGCCGGTGGCCCATTCCAATGCCGACTTCAGCGTCGGCAACCGCACGCGGTTCCTGCGCATGGACCAGGCGATCCGCTCCGGCAACGAGGACCACATCCGCTTCTGGATCAACGATCTCGACAATCACCTGCACAGCATCGGCCAGGCGCTGGGCTTCACCTACGAGGAGGGTGCGGTGATCCCCGACGGTACGCCGAAGGGCGGGCATCTCACACGCTACTACACGCCGAGCGACCGGCCGGGCGGACGCTTCCCGCACCTCTGGCTCGATCCCGCGCGCAAGGACTCGACGCTCGACTGGTTCGACAAGGATTTCACGGTTGTCGCCGGACCGCTCGGCGAGGCCTGGCTCGAAGCCGGACGTGCAGTGTCGGCCAAGCTCGGCCTGGCGCTCGGATTGCGGCAGCTGCCGAACGCCCATCCCGCGGACGGCATCGAGATGGGCATGCGCGGTGCGGTGCTGGTTCGGCCCGACGGGCATGTCGCGTGGCGCATGCCCTATATCCCGGCCGATCCGGCGCGTGAGCTGGCCGGCGCGCTGGGCACGCTGCTGCAATGACCGCCGCGTCCCGCCGGATCGAGGCCAACGGCACGTCGATCCACTGCGCGGTGAGCGGCGCGGGCGCGCCCGTGGTGCTGATCCACGGCGCGGAGGCGGACCATTCGATGTTCGACGGGTTCGCCGCGCTGCTCGCCGAACACTTCACGGTGATCGCCTACGACCAGCGCGACTCGGGCAGCACGCGCAATCCGCCGCAGCCGTACGGGCTCGCCGAGATGGCCGACGATGCCGCGGCGCTGATCGCGTCGCTCGGCCACGAGCGCGCGCACGTCTTCGGCACGTCGCTCGGCGGGGTGATCGCGCAGGTGCTGGCGGCGCGCCATCCCCGGCGCGTCGACCGGCTGGTGCTGTCGAGCACCTTCCGGCCCGGCGTTCCGCCGCTCACGATCAATCCCGACGTGTTCTCGAGGCTGGCCGCTCTGCGCGCCGGCCTGCCGCACACGGCCGCGGAGATCGCGACCTATTTCTTTCCGCCCGGGCACATTGCGGCCCATCCCGAGGCCGTGGCCATCTTCAACGGCACGGGCCGCACGCCCGGGCAGAGGCAGCGCCGCGCCGGCATCCTGGCGCGCCCGGTCGCCTACGACCCGCAGCAGATCGCTGCACCGACGCTGGTGCTGGCCGGCGCCGACGACCGGCTGATCCCGCCGGCCCATACCCTCTCGCTGGCCGGCGACATCCCCGGCGCGCGGACCGCGACCCTGGCCGGCCTCGGCCATGTCGGGACCCTGCAGGCGCCCGACCAGGTGGCGCACGAGGTCGTCGCATTCCTGACAACAAGAAACGGAGGAAACGAGCATGGCAGGACAGGAGAGGAATCCGCGCGGGCATCGTGAGGGAAGAACGCGGCGCAGCACGCTCGGACTGTTCGCTTCCGCACCGCTTCTGTGGGCGGGGAGCGGGCAGGCGCAAGCCGATTGGCCCTCGCGGCCGGTGCGCGTGGTGTCGCCTTCGACCGGCGGCGTCACCGATGCGCATTGCCGCATCGTGTTCGACGCGCTCTCCGAGCGTCTCGGCCAGCGCTTCTACATCGACGGCAAGCCGGGCGCGGGCGGCGGCATCTCCGCACAGGTCGCGGCCCGCTCGCCGGCCGACGGCTATACGCTGCTGTTCTGCATCGCCAGCCTGCTCGTCACCAATCCGTTCGTGTACACCAACGTGCTCTACGACACCGAGCGCGACTTCGATCCGGTGGCGCTGCTCGCCTGGGCGCCGTTCGCGATCCTGGTCCGCGAGGGCCTGCCTGCCCGCTCGATGAAGGAGCTGGCGGATTACGTTCGCGCGCATCCCGGCAAGGTGACCTTCGCGAACGTGTCGCCCGGCAGCCTGGCGCACCTGGTCGGCGAGCAGTGGCTGCAGACGATCGGCGGGCGCGCCGAGATGGTTCCCTATCGCAGCGTACCCCAGACGATCCTCGCGCTGGCGAGCGGGGAGATGGACGTTTTCGTGGCGCCGATCGGCGAAGCGAAGGCGGGCATCGCCGGCGGCAAGATCCGCGGGCTGGGCGTGACGACCGCCCGGCGCCTGCAGGCCCTTCCCGAGTTGCCGACGCTGGAGGAGCAGGGCTTCCCCGGCTTCGACGTGGCGGGCTGGTACGGCGTGCTGGCGCCGAAGGGAACGCCGCGGCCGATCGTCGAGAAGCTCAATCGGGAACTCAATGCCGTGATCTCCGATCCGGCCTATCGCGAGCGCGTCATCGCAATGGGAGCGGTAGCCGCCGAGCCGCTCAGCCCCGAGGCGTTCGCCGCGTCCTATCGCGCCGAGGCGGAGCGCTGGGGGGCCTTGATCCGGAAGATCGGCTTGAAGCTCGACTGAACGCCCAAGCGCTGCGCGTTCAGGCTTCCGCCGCGGGGGAGGGCTGCTCCCGATCCTGTTCCCGCGACGACAGATGGCGATCGATCGCGCTCAGCATGCGTGCCACCGCCTCGTCGATGGCCGGATCGGCGTCAACGGGCGCGCGCCATTCGGCGAGCTGCCGGCCGAACGGGGCGGGGAGGGGCTGAGGAGTACGCATGCACAATTAACTCCAGATCGCTCCGGCAGTTGCATCAGGCGAACGAAACAACGCGTTGGAAACAAGGCGAAATCCAGGACGGTCCGGATCGGTGGAGAGAGCCTGCCGGACGCACTTGCAAATCGCCGGGGTGCGGCCCATACAGGTACGGTCGATAGACGGATAGATGATTCGGCCATGCCTCGCGTAAGTCGGCGTGGCCACCGACTCCATCCCGAAAACCAATGCGCCTTCGACGACCAGTGTTCCGCCCCCCAAGCGGCGCGCGGGTAGCATATATACGTTCGTGAAAGGTATTCCCATGACCACGGGAACCGTCAAATGGTTCAACGCCACCAAGGGCTACGGCTTCATCCAGCCCGATAACGGCGGAAAGGACGCATTCGTCCACATCAGCGCGATCGAGCGCGCGGGCCTCGGCACCCTCAACGAGGGCCAGAAGGTCGAGTTCGAGCTCGTGACCGACCGTCGCAGCGGCAAGCAGTCCGCCGACAACCTCAAGGCCGTCGGCTGATCGGACCTGAAGACCCGCCCTGCCTGCAGGGCGGGTCGCTTCCGTCTTTTGACGGCGCGCGCCCCGCGTAAGAGACTTCCACCCCAGGCGAGCCGGGGGGAGGCGGGCACATGACGACATACGTATTGATACACGGCGCCTATCAGGGCGGTTGGATCTGGCAGCGCGTCGCGAGCGCGCTTGTCGCTGCGGGCCATCGCGTCCTCGCGCCGACTCTGGACGGTTGCGCCGAGCGCAAGGGCCAGTTGCGCGCGGGCATCACCACGGAAACCCACGCCGCCGAGATCGCGGAGCTTCTCTTCTACCAGGACCTGACGGACACGGTGCTGGTGGGCACGAGCACCGGCGGCATGGTCATGGCTTCCGCGGCGGAACGCGCGCGCGACAGGATCGCGCGCCTGGTGTTCGCCGATGCGCTGGCTCTGCTCGACGGCGAGGCGCTGCCGGACATCGTCAGGCGCCCCAGCGCCGTGAATACCGAACTCGCGAGCGGCCCGTCGCGCCAGGATTTCGAGAGCCGGCTGTTTGCCGATCTCGATCCCGAGACGCGCCGCTGGGCGATCGAGCGCTGCACCCCGCATCCGATCGCCGCCATGCAGGCGCCGGTGCGGCTCGAGCGCTTCTGGGACCAGCCATGGAAGGCATCGGTGATCTGGTGCAAGCGCAGCGCAAATCCGCCGCACGCGCATCAACGCCGTGCCGCCGACCGGCTGAAGGCAGAGTGGCACGAGATCGATACCGGTCACTATCCGATGCTGACCGAACCGGCCGTCCTGGCACGGCTGATCGCGCAGCCCTGACGCGGCCCCGAGGCCGCTCGTGCGGCTGGACAAGTGCGGCGCTTGTCAGGCACAGCACAGCGGATGGATCGATTCACCGCGCTCTGCAAACGAATTGCAATTGCGATTGATTTCGCAATCCTCGCGATCACGGCGACGGTGAGCATGGCGCCCGCCGCGCGCGCCGTCGACGAGATCCAGGTCTACAATGCCGAGATCGCCGCGCCCGGCCAGTTCACGCTGCAACAGCATCTCAACTATGTCTGGTCGGGCAGCACCGTGCCCGACTTCCCCGGCGGCTTCGCCTCCAATCGGACACTGAACGGCACACCAGAGCTCGCCTACGGGGTGACCGACTGGTACGAGCTCGGCCTGTATGTACCGTTCGCAATCGATTCCACCGGCACGTTCCTGCCGGGCGGCGTCAAGGTGCGCCACCTCTTCGTCTCGCCGCATGCGGAGGACCGCAAGTTCTTCTACGGCCTCAATGTCGAGCTGAGCTGGCAGAGCGCGCGCTTCTCGCCGGATCCGATCGGCCTGGAGCTTCGACCGATCATCGGCGTCCGCGATCTCGGCTGGGAGTTCATCGTCAATCCGATCGTCGATTTCGGTTTCGGCGGCGGCGGATCGAGCGCCTTCGCGCCGGCGGCGCGGGTGGCGCACAATCTTTGGGGCGAGACCTGGCTGGGGGTCGAGTACTATTCCAACTACTCGCCGATCGGCGCGATTCCGCCCGGCGACCAGCAGCAGCACGTCCTGTTCGGCGTCGTAGATTTCAAGCTCTTCGGCCTCGACGTCAATTTCGGCATGGGCTTCGGCTTGAGCGGTGCCTCCGATGCCGTGGTCAGCAAGCTCATCATCGGCAAGGCGTTCTGAGCGCCGCTCCTTCGGCGGCGGCTCATTCCGGCTCGATGCCCGCCACCTTCATCATGTCGCGATAGAGCTGGATCTCGGCGATCTGGATTCGACGCATCTCCTCCGGCGTGGTCGGCGCGATCTCCGAGCCGCCGGCGGCCTGCCGCTCGACATAGGCCGGCTCGCTGATGGTCTTCACGATCGCCTCGCGCAACGTCGTGAACACCGGCTGCGGCACGCCCTTCGGGAACAGCACGCCGGTCCACGTCATCAGCTCGAAGTCGGGGATGCCCTGCTCGATCAGCGTCGGGATGTCGGGCGTGAGCTTGTAGCGGCCGCGATTGCCGACGCCCAGGCAGAGTACCGTGCCGGCCTTGACCTGCGGCAGGCCCGTGACCGGATCGGTGAAGCACATCTGCACGTGACCGCTCATCGTGTCCTGCAGCGCCAGCGGCGTGCTCTTGTACGGCACGTGCACCATCTCGATGCCGGCCTTGGCTTTCAGCAATTCGCCCGAGATGCGGGTCGAGGAGCTGCCCGAGCCGAAGTTGATCTTGCCCGGCTGGGCCTTGGCGAGCGCCACGAATTCCTGCGCGGTCGTGGCCCCGAGCTTGGGATTGACCATCAGGAACACCGGCGCCTTGCCGATGATCGTCACGGAATCGAAGTCGCGCAGCGGGTCGTAGGGCAGCGACTTCATCAGCGCGACGTTGGAGGCGGCGGCGGTGTTGGAGCAGACGAAGATGGTCTGTCCGTCGGGCTTGCTCTTGGCGGCGAGGTCGGCCGCGATCGCGCCATTGGCGCCGGGCTTGTTCTCGACCACGACCGGTACACCGAAGATCCGGTTCAAGCCGTCGGCGACGGCGCGCGCGGACTGGTCGGTGGCGGAGCCGGGGCCGAACGGCACGAGGATGCGGATCGGGCCGTTGGGGAAACTGTCGGCGCGCGCGAGACTGGGGGCTGCAAGCGCACTTGTGGCGGCCATGAAAAAACGTCGGGTGATCATGGCCTATTGTATCCATGCTAGGGTAGGCGACGAAAGGAAGACAGACATGAGCGTGCGTGCGGGGCGAGAGTTCCTGGCGATTCCCGGCCCGACGACGGTGCCGGACGAGGTCCTGCGGGCGATGCATCGGCCCGCCGTCGACATCTATTCCGGTCCGCTGCTGGCGCTGACCGACGGATTGCTGCGCGACGTCGCGCGCGTCTTCGGCACCGCGGGCCGTGCCTACATCTATATCTCCAACGGTCACGGCGCCTGGGAGGCCTCGCTCACCAACGTGCTGAGCAAGGGCGACCGCGTGCTGGTGCTCGAGAGCGGCCGCTTCGCCATCGGCTGGGGCGAGGCCGCCCGGCGCATGGGCGCGGAGGTCGAGATCCTGAAGGGCGGCATGCGCCGCGCCGTGCGGCCGGCCGAGGTCGAGGCGCACCTGAAGGCCGACAAGGCCAAGGGTGGCAAGACCATCAAGGCCGTGCTGGTGGCGCAGGTCGACACGGCCTCCGGCGTGGTCAACGACATCGCCGCGATCGGCCAGGCGATCCGTGCGGCGGGCCATGACGCACTGCTCATGGTCGATGCCGTCGCCTCGCTCGGCTGCATGCCGTTCGAGATGGATGCCTGGGGAGTCGACGTCGCGATGTCGGGTTCGCAGAAGGGCATGATGACGCCGCCGGGCCTCGGCTTCGTCGTGGCCAACGATCGCGCGCGCGAGGTGCACAAGACGGCCGGGTTGCGCACGCCCTACTGGGATTGGACCGACCGCGAGGGCGACCAACACTATCAGAAATACGCCGGCACGCCGCCGGAGCACCTGCTGTTCGGCGCCCGCCAGGCGCTCGACATGCTGTTCGAGGAAGGGCTCGAGAACGTATATCACCGCCATCGGCTGCTGGCCGAGGCCGTACGGCGGGCGGTCGGCGTGTGGTCGGAGGGCCAGGCGATCGGCTTCAACATCGCCGAGGCCAGCGAGCGGGCCGATTCGATCACCTGCGTTCTGGTGAACGGTCACGACCCGGAGGCGCTGCGTGCCTACGCCAACCAGAAATGCGGCGTGATCCTCGGCCATGGCATCGGCGATCTTTCCGGCAAGGCCTTCCGCATCGCGCATATGGGCCACGTCAACGCGCCGATGATCCTCGGCACGCTGGGCGTGATCGAGATGGCGCTCGGCGCGCTGTCCATTCCCCATGCCAAGGGGGGCGCCCAGGCCGCGATCGACTGGCTGAGCGACCAGGTGCCGGCCTGATCCACAACCGGCAGCTGTTAAACTCCCGGTTCTTGCATATATTGTGAAGTTTCGCTCTCCGATCCATACTTGATCGCCGCGGCCGCTGCTGCCGCGGCTGAACAGGGAGTGAAACGATGAACAAGAAAGCAATCGTTGCCACCGCTGCCGCCGTGTTCGCAGCGGGTACCTTCGTTGCCACCTCGGCGTCGGCCAAGGTGCAATGTCCGGGCGCCAATGCCTGCAAGGGCCAAAGCGCCTGCAAGAGTTCGGCCAACGCGTGCAAGGGCCAGAATGCCTGCAAGGGCAAGGGCTTCACGGAGACGACCACGTCGATCGAGTGCCAGGCAATCAAGTCCAAGTAGGACCTGGATGAAGAAGCGGGCGCCCGGAGCCTTCCGGGCGCCCGTTTCCGTGTCGGCCCGCCCGCTCAGCGGCCCTTGCTGCGTCGGAACAGCATGGTGACGTTGCGCCGCCGGTTCTCGAAGCCGTCCGCGAAACGCAGGCGCGCCGTCTGGTGGAACAGCATGCCCTTGAACAGAAGCGCGCGATTCTCGGCGTAGGAATAGGATCTCTGCCGTGCGCCGATGCTGCTCAGATGCAGGCGGATGCGATAGCCGTCGGCATTGTAGTCGCCGAAGCTCCAGTCGGGCGGCGCCGCGACGTCCCACATTTCCAGCCCGCCGCTCTCGGGCGTCAGGTTGGCACTGTCCGGCGTGATCCAGAAATTGAGGCTGATGTCGGACTGGTCGGCATGGATGTCGGTGCCGGGCCGCTGGTGCTGGCAGACGAACGACCACCAGTAGGTGAGGTGGTGCTCGGCCAGCAGCTCGGGCATCGCCGCCTTCAGCTCGGCCGCGAGCTGCAGCAGCAACGGGCTGACGAAGCCCGATTCGGGGTGAGCGCCGAGATAGCCCTGGCGGTAGGACCGTCGCCACACCGTCGATTCCAGGCAGAAGCGCTGGAGCTGCGCGAGCGCGGTGGGGGAGAGGAGATTGTCGAGGCAGGCCACGCCGCCGGAGTCGTGGAACGCCTGCGCGATCTGCGCGGAGTCGTTGCGCGGAGCGAGGCAACGCTCGGGGGCAGGATCGTCGCGGATCATGCGCGGCGGCTGGACGAGGGCGCGTCCCCAATCGCCGCTCAGCTTGATCCGCGGCGTGACGCTGCCCGCCTTGTCGAGGATGTCGTTGAACTGCCGGCGGGTCTCCTCGCGCTGTGCGGCCGGCATCGGCAGCAACGTACCTGGCGGCAGGCCGTGCAGCTGCTCCAGATAGGTGAGCTGCTCGAGGTTGTGGAGGGCGAAATGCACCGGCGTGTCGCCCGGATCCTCGGCCGGCGGCGGGGCGAGATCGAGCACGGCACGGAAGTCCGCCAGCGCGTTCTCGCGCTCGTCGAGCGCGGCGCGAATCCGGGCCAGCAGGGCGCGTGCCTCGTGGTCGGCGGGGACCGTCGCGACCGCCTCGAGCGCCTGCTCCCTGGCGGCGGCAAGATCGCCGAGCTGCAGATTGACGGCGGCAAGCGCCACCAGGATCGGCACCGACGGGCGCTCTTTCGCCAGCCTGCCGAGCGCCAGCGCGGCCTCGTCATACCGGCCCAACGCGATGCTCTTCTTGATGCCGTTGGGTACGGAGGTGTCAGGCGGCATCGGTCGGCGACACCGTGATGCGTCCGTCGCGGAGCAAGGTCAGCATCCCACCGTGGAGCGGCCTGTCGTCGGTCGGCGACGGGCGCGGCTCAGCGCCGCCACCAGCCGCGCTTGGGCTTCTCGGGCGGCAGGTCGGCCGAGATCACCGGGACGACCGGCGGAGGAGGCGCCGGTTCGGCGTCTCCGTCGGAATTCGAGGCGACAGGTTGCGGCGCCTGGGCAACGACCGGCTCGGGCGGCGGTGCCATTACCACCGGCGGCGCGACGGGCGCCGCGTCGGCGATCATGGCAGGCTGCCAATCGGAGGACGGGGCCTCGACCGGCATGCGACCGCCAGCCATCTCCTCGACCGGCTGACCGTCGAGCGGCACCGCTGGCGCCCCATCGGCGGCAGGCGGTTCGCCAGCGGAAAGCGATTCGGCGGCGGCGCGCGGTTGGTCGGTCCCGGCTTCTGCGCCGGCGTCCTGCCAGCTGTTGTCCTGCTGTTGCGGCTGCTCGCCCGCGGCCTCGCTGCCGTCGCCGTTCTCTCGCCGGCGGCGGCGTCCGCCGCGGCGGCCACGTCGGCGACGGTTGGCGTCGTTGCCGTCGCCGCCGCTGCTATCGCCGTTGTCGGCATCGCTGCGCGCTTCCTGGGAAGTCTCCTCACCGTCGTCGGCTTCGGCGCGGGCCTCGCCCGCCGGCTGACCCTCGCCTTCGCCGGCGCTGGAGGGCTCTGCGTCGGTGTCGGCCGGCTGCTGGGTCTCGTGACCGTTCTCGGCGGCAGCTTGCGCGCGATCGTCGCCGTCACCCTGGGGCCGGTCGTCATCACGTCGTCCGTTGCGCCGGCGCCGCCGGCGGCGCCGACGGTTGCGGCCGTCGCCGCCTTCCTCGTCACCGGCGGCGCGCTCGCCGTCGGTCCCGGGCTCGGCCGATTCGTCGGCCTCGGTGTCGTCGTCGGCGGCGGAGGCGTCGCTGGCCACGGCATCGTAGCTCGCGCGCGCCAGTTCCTGGGCCGGTCGCTGGTCGTCGCGGCGCGGACGCACGCGCTCGATCTCGCAATCGGCGGCGTGCAGCTCGTCGTCGGCCTCGACCGTGACGTGGAACGCGTAGCGTTGCTCGATCTCGGTGAGGGCGGCGCGCTTCTGGTTCAGCAGGTAGAGCGCGACGTTGGGGGGCACGCTGACCACGATCTCGCTCGAGCGTCGGCGGACGCCTTCCTCCTCGATCGCGCGCAGCGCATGCAGCGCCGCCGATTCGATCGAGCGCACGCGGCCGGTGCCGGCGCAATGCGGGCAGATCTCGGTCGAATGCTCGAGCAGGCTGGGCCGCAGCCGCTGGCGCGACATCTCGAGCAGGCCGAAGGCGGAGATGCGGCCGATCTGGATGCGCGCGCGATCGTTGCGCATCGCATCCTTCATCTTGTGCTCGACCTGGCGCTGGTGGCGGTTCTCCTCCATGTCGATGAAGTCGACCACGATCAGGCCGGCGAGGTCGCGCAGGCGGACCTGGCGGGCGACCTCCTCGGCCGCCTCCAGGTTGGTGCGCAGCGCCGTCTCCTCGATGTTGCGCTCCTTGGTCGAGCGGCCGGAGTTGACGTCGATGGCGACCAGCGCCTCGGTCGGGTTGATCACGATGTAGCCGCCGGAGCGAAGCTGCACGGTCGGCAGGTGCATGGCGTCGAACTGCGATTCGACCTGGTAGCGGTGGAAGAGGGGGATCGACTCGTCGTAGCGCTGGACCTTCTCGGCCTGGTGCGGGATGAGCTGGCGCATGAAGCCGCTGGCGGCCTGGAAGCCCGCCTCGCCCTCGACCAGCACCTGGGCGATGTCAGTGTCGTAGATATCGCGCAGCGAGCGCTTGATGAGGTCGCCTTCCTCGTAGATCAGCGCCGGCGCGGTCGAACGCATGGTGAGCTCGCGGATCGAGTCCCACAGGCGGCTGAGGTATTCGTAGTCGCGCTTGATGTCGAGGTTGGAACGCTCCAGCCCGGCGGTGCGCAGGATCACGCCCATGCCCTGCGGCACGTCGAGCTCGGCGAGCATCTCCTTCATGCGCTTGCGGTCGGCGGGATTGGAGATCTTGCGGCTGATGCCGCCGCCGCGGCCGGCGTTGGGCATCAGCACGCAGTAGCGGCCGGCCAGCGACAGGAAGGTGGTGAGGGCCGCGCCCTTGTTGCCGCGCTCTTCCTTGACGACCTGCACGAGCAGGATCTGGCGGCGCTTGATGACCTCCTGGATCTTGTATTGCCGGATCGGCTGGCGCCGGCGGCGCTCGCGGCTCTGCGGCTCCTCGGCGGCATCGTCGCCGCCGACCACCTCGACCGGGGCGGGCGCCGAGATGCTCTCGACCGGGATCTCCGCCGCCTGCGCCGTCACCGCCTGTTCCGTGCCAGCCTGTTCCGTGCCCGCCTGTTCCGTCTCCGCCTGTGTCTCGGCGGGAGGCTCGGCCGCCGCTTCCGGCGCGACGATCACCTCGCCGATCGGATCGATGGCCGGAGCGTCCTCACGGCTGGTCTCCGCGGCCGCCGTCTCCGGGACCGGCTCGACGGCAGCGGCCGGCTCGGCCGGTGCGTCGGCGACGGCTTCGGCCGGCGCGGGCGTCGGCATTGCCTCTGCCTGGGCCGTGCTTTCCGGCGCCGCGTCGGCGAGCGGTGCAGGCGATTTCTCCTCGGCCGCCGCATCGTCGGCGGATGCCTGCGGCGCTTCCGCCGTTGCGCGGGCAGGTGCTTCCTCCGGTGCGGCCTCGGTCGTCGTCTCGATAGCCTCGGCCTCGGCGACGTCGGCTTCGTCCTCGCGGGCGTCGTCGGTGTCGGTACGGTCCGCCCGGTCAGCCCGCTCCGAACGATGCTCTGCTTCTTCTTCCGCGAGCCTCTGCTGCTCGGCGATCAGCTTCTCGCGATCGGCCACCGGGATCTGGAAATAGTCCGGATGAATTTCGGAGAAGGCGAGGAAACCGTGCCGGTTGCCGCCGTATTCCACGAAGGCAGCCTGCAGCGAAGGCTCGATGCGGATGACCTTGGCGAGATAGATGTTGCCCTTGAGCGGCTTGCGTGACGCCGTCTCGAAATCGAACTCGGTGAGCTTCGTTCCATCGACGACGACCACCCGGGTCTCTTCGGGGTGAGAGGCGTCGATCAACATGCGGCGGGCCATGGGCGCGCTCCTCGAGACGTTGGGGACCCGATCCGGCGCGAGCAACCGGCGGCCTTGCCGCCTCTTTGGCGCGAGGGGGACGGTGCGTTTCGACCCGCCGAACGGCCCACTCAAACTGGCCAAGACGGGGAAGCATCGCATCGCCGGACCACGGACATGGCCCTGCCGACCTCGAGGTTCCTGATAAGCCGTCACCCGGAGCGCGGCCTCCGAAAAGGGCGCTACCACGGCGGCGACTGCTCGCGGGGCGCAACATACGGTGTTCGCGCGAAGGCGACAAACAAAAAGTAGAACCTCAGAAAATTGTCATAAGCTGTTGAAAATGCTAAAAATCGAAAATGTTTCGACGTTCGGTCATAGCCTTGCCGCTGATCTTGTCAGCGCCTAGTGTATGGGCCGCGCCACAGAAAGCCCCTGTAAAGAAGCCATTTCCCAAGCCGCGCCTTATCGCACTGGATCCCGGTCATGGCGGCCGCGATCCGGGTGCGCTGGGCTATAACGGCACGCAGGAAAAGGGCGTCGTGATCGCCGTCGCCCGCGAGCTGCAGAAGCTGCTCCTCAGCGGCAACAGCTACCGTGTGATGCTGACCCGTTCGACGGACACCTATGTCCCCCTGCGCGAGCGGGTCGCCCGCGCGCAGGAGGCGAAGGCCGACCTCTTCCTGTCGATCCATGCCGACTCGCATTCGAGCCCGGAGGTTCGCGGTGCGTCGGTCTATACACTGTCAGAGGCGGCCAGCGACCGTGAAGCCGAGGCGCTGGCCGCGCGTGAGAACATGGGCGACACGGCCGTCGCGCCGTCGAGCACGGTCGCCCGTGCCCTCGTGGCGATGGCGCAGCGCGGCACGGTCAACGATTCCCGCCGCCTGGCCGACACGATCGTCGGCACCTTCGGCCGATCCGGCATCCGCCTGCTGCCTCATACCCATCGCCAGGCCGGTTTTGCCGTGCTCACCTCTCCCGACATTCCGGCGGCACTGGTCGAGCTCGGCTACCTCAGCAATCCCGGCGACGAAAAGCTGCTGACCGTCCGCCAGCACCAGGTCGCGCTCGCCCGCGCGCTGCGCGCCTCGGTCGATGCCCACTTCGGATCGAGCGGCGCTCTCAAGGCGTAGCCCCATTGTCCGCTGGGTGCGTGGCTCTCCTGAGCCGCTCCTTCATCAGGTTTCCACATCCCATGAGCAGCTCTGCAGAGCCGCGCTGCCAGGAACTCAATGAGAATCATCTTTCCATTGTCAAATAGAGGTGGCCCGCGCGTGATGCGCCACGATCAGGCGTGCGACCGCGGCCGTTACGCGCTTGCCCGTCGGAATGTGAAGGAACTCGTTGGGTCCGTGGGCGTTCGAGTGCGGACCCAGCACGCCGGTGATGACGAACTGCGTATCCGGAAACTTCTCGCCCAGCATTCCCATGAACGGGATCGAGCCGCCTTCGCCCATGTAGGCGGCGGGCTTGCCGAAGGCTTCCTGCGAGGCCTGCCCGACTGCCGCCTCGAGCCACGGCGCGAGCGCCGGCGCGTGCCAGCCGGATTGCCCATCGCGGCCGTCGAACTCGACGATCGCGCCATAGGGCGGATCGGCCTCCAGCGCCTCCTTCACCGACTGCACCGCGGCCTCGGCATCGAGAGTCGGCGGCAGGCGCAGGCTGAGCTTGGCGGTCGTGTACGGCAGCAGCACGTTGCCGGCGTCCTGCGGCGAGGGATAGCCGTCCATGCCGACCACCGCGAGCTGTGGCCGCCAGGTGCGGTTCAGCACCATGTCGGCCCGCTCCTCGGCCATCGGCCGCGTCGTGCCGGCGAAGGGGAACTTGGTGTAGACCGAATCGCCCAGCACCTCGGCGGCCTGCTTTGCCTGCTCGATGCGCTGCGGCGGAATCTGGACATAGAGGTCCTGCAGCTTGATCGCGCCGGTCGCCTCGTCCTCGATGCGCGACAGAAGCGTGCGGGCGAGGCGGAAGGAGGAGGGCACGATTCCCGACGCGTCGCCGGAATGCACGCCCTCGGTCAGGACACGCACCGTGAGCGTGCCGGCGGCGATGCCGCGCAGCGAGGTGGTGAGCCACAGCCGCTCGTAGTCGCCGCAGCCCGAGTCGAGGCAGACGACGAGCGAGGGGTTGCCGATGCGATCCTTGAGATGATCGACATAGAAGGGCAGGTCGTAGCTGCCCGATTCCTCGCACGCCTCGATCATCACCACGCAGCGCGCGCGCGGCAGCTTCTGCTCCTTCAGCGCCTGCAGCGCGCACAGGCAGGCATAGATGGCGTAGCCGTCGTCGGCGCCGCCGCGGCCGTAGAGCTTGTCGTCCTTCAGGACCGGCTGCCACGGGCCCAATCCCTCGGACCAGCCCTTCATCTCCGGCTGCTTGTCGAGATGGCCGTAGAGCAGAACCGTGTCGTCGCTGTCGCCCGGCAGGTCCATCAGCAGAAGAGGCGTGCGGCCGGGCAGCCGGACGACCTCCAGCGTGGCGCCGGGGAAGGCGGCGAGCTGCCGCCGCGCCCAGCCCTCCATCAAGGTGACGGCGTCCTCCATGTAGCCATGCTCGACCCATTGCGGGTCGAAGGCGGGCGACTTGTTGGGGATGCGGATGTACTCGACGATCGAGGGCAGGATCGACTCTTCCCAGAAGGTGTCGACGAAACGTTGCAGCCGTGCGGTGTCCATGGCGGCAAATTAGGCCGCGCGGCGTGCCCAAGAAAAGGCATAACTCCGTGCAAACCTTTGCTAAGACGGTGATCGTGCTCAATCTCATCAAAATCGGCATGGCCTTTGCCCTGGCCAGCGTGATCGTCGGGCTCGGCATCGTGGCCGGCCTGTTCTGGCATTTCAGTCACGGCCTGCCCGACCACAAGCAGCTCGCCGACTACCAGCCTGCGACGGTCTCGCGCCTCTACGCCTCCGATGGACGGCTTCTCGCGGAGTACGCGAAGGAAAAGCGTGTCTTCGTGCCGGTCGCCGCCATGCCCAAGCGCGTCCTGCAGGCCTTCGTCGCCGCCGAGGACCAGCGCTTCTTCACCCATCCCGGCCTCGACTTCATCGGCCTCGGCCGCGCCGTCATCGCCAACATCACCAATCCGGGCAAGCGGCCGGAAGGCGCCTCGGGCATCACCCAGCAGGTCGCCAAGAACTTCCTGCTCAACAACCAGGCCACGCTGGCGCGCAAGATCCGCGAGGCCATCCTCGCCTTCCGGATCGAGGAGACCTATTCCAAGGAGCGCATCCTCGAGCTCTATCTCAACGAGATCTATCTCGGCTCGGGCAACTACGGCGTGGCCAGCGCCGCGCTCAACTATTTCGACGCCTCGCTCGGCCAGCTCACCCTGTCGGAGATCGCCTATCTCGCCGGCCTGCCCAAGGCGCCGAACCGCTACAACATCGTGCGCAACGAGAAGGATGCCTACGCCCGGCGCGACTACGTGCTCGGCCGCATGCGCGACGACGGCTACATCACTGCCGAGGAGGAGAAGGCGGCCCGGGCCGAGAAGCTCACCCTGCGCAAGCGTTCGGCCACCGAGGTCGTGCAGGCCGACTTCTTCGCCGAGGAAGTCCGGCGCAACCTGCTGGCCGCCTATGGCGAGAAGGGCCTTTACGAATCGGGCCTGACGGTGATGACCACGCTCGTGCCGGCTGTCCAGGATATCGCCGACCAGGCGCTGCGCGAGGGGCTCATCGCCTACGACCGCCGGCACGGCTGGCGCGGGGCCTATGCGAAGATCGCCGACGTCAAGGAAGGCAGCGGCTGGGAGGAGGAGCTCGCCCGCATCGCCCAGCGCCGTCCGCTGTTCGGCCCGCCGGGCTGGCAGCTCGCCGTCGTCACCAAGGTCGACGCCCAGTCTGTCGCGATCGCGGGCCTGCCCGACGGCGACGGCACCATCCCCTTCGCCGAGATGCAGTGGGCGCGCCAGACCCTGCCCGACCAGCGGGTCGGCGGCTTTCCGGGGCGGCCGGCCAACGTCGTGAGCGTGGGCGACGTCGTGGTGGTCGAGCGGGTCGAGAAGCCGACCACCGGCCCGCTCGGCACGGCCTACCAGCCCAACGCCAAGCCCTATCCGCCGAAGACCTACGCGCTGCGCCAGATCCCCAACGTCAATGGCGGCGTGGTGGTGATGGACCCGCAGACCGGCCGCGTGCTGGCGATGTCGGGCGGCTGGTCCTACGGCATGAGCCAGTTCAACCGGGCGGTGCAGGCCAATCGCCAGCCCGGCTCGTCGTTCAAGCCGTTCGTCTATCTCGCGGCGATGGATGCGGGCTTCACGCCGTCGACCATCGTCGAGGACGCGCCGTTCGAATATGCGCCGGGCTACGGCCAGCCGGTGTGGCGGCCGAACAACTACGGCGGCGGCTTCCTCGGCCCGCTCACCGTGCGCAACGGGCTGGAGAAGTCGCGCAACCTGATGACCGTGCGCATGGCCGCGCAGATGGGCATGAAGCGCGTCGTCCAGGTCGCCAAGGAATTCGGCATCATGGACAACATGGGGGCCTACCTGCCGATGTCGCTCGGCGCCGGCGACACCACCCTGCTGCGCATGACCATGGGCCACGCGATGCTGGCCAACGGCGCGCGCGAGATCACGCCCAGCCTCATCGACCGCGTGCAGGACCGCAACGGCAAGACCATCTATCGCCACGAGCCGCGCGAATGCATCGGCTGCGGCGAGGCGTCGGGCGGCGGCAAGCCCCAGGCGCCGCAGATCGTCGACAAGCGCCAGCCGTTCCACGATCCCGCCACCGTCTACCAGGTCGTGAACATGATGCTGGGCGTGACGACGCGCGGCACCGCGGGCCAGCTCGCCGCCCTCGGCCGGCCGATCGCCGGCAAGACCGGCACGACCAACGACAGCCGCGACAACTGGTTCATCGGCTCGACGCCCGACTACACGATCGGCATATATGTCGGCTTCGACGAGCCGCGCACGCTGGGCGAGCAGGAGACCGGCGGCGGCACTTCCGCACCGGTCTACGAGCGCATCGCGCGGGTGATCTTCAAGGACAAGCCGCCGGTGCCGTTCCGCATCCCGCCCGGCCTGCGCATCGTGCGGGTCGACCACGACAGCGGCCTGCCGAGCTCCGGCCCCAACTCGATCGACGAGGCGTTCAAGCCCGGCACCGAGCCCAACGAATACGGCGCCCAGGGGCCGAATACCTCGGGCACCGGCGCGGTATCCGGCGATTCGGCAGAAGCGGCGGGAACGGGCGGCGGCGTCCGCCGGTCGACCCTGAGCGGCACCGGCGAAACCTACTGAGGCTGTCGTCCGGCTAATCGACCACGACGTCCGCGCGCAGCAGCAGGGAGGGCGGCAGCGGCAGGCCGAGCGCGCGGGCGGTGCCGACATTGATCGCCAGCGTGTCGGCGGTCGGCTGCTCGATCGGCAAGTCCGCGGGCCGGTCGCCGTGCAGGATGCGGTCGAGCATCACCGCCATGTAGCGAAAGCAGAGGGAGAGGCGGGGGCCGTAGGCGAGCAGCCCGCCTTCGTCGACCGTTTCGGGCCATTCGTAGACCGCCGGCAGCCTGATCGCTGCCATGCGGGCGATGAACTGCGCCCGCGCGCCGTTGAGGACGGGGGAGGCCAGGATGTTCACGGCCTCGACCCGGCTGCCGGCGATGGCATCGAGCACCTGCTCGATCTGCCGCCGGCTGCTCGCCGGGAAGAAGGTGAGGGTGAGGCCGAGCCGGCTGCCGGCCTGGGCAAGCTTGGCGGGCCCGTCCTTCAGCCCGCTGCCCGGATCGTGCACGATCGCCACGCGGCTGGCGTGCGGCGCCATCTCGTGGAGCAGCTCGAGCCGACGCGCATCGAGCTCGTAGCCGAGCACGGCGACGCCGGTCGTGTTGCCGCCCGGCCGGCTGGTGCTCTGGACCAGGCCGCTGCCCACCAGGTCGTCCGCCAGGCCGATGATCGGGATGGTCTTCGTCGCGCGCTGCGCGGCGGCGATGCCGGGAAGGCCGAACGCGAGGAGGACCTGCGACCCGGCCTGCACCAGCTCCGCCGCGAGCCCGTCCAATCGCTCGGGTTGGCCCTCGGCAAATGCGTAGCGATAGCGGATGGTCCGGCCGTCCTGCCAGCCGAGGCGGCCCATGTCGCGGCGGAAGATCGGCTCGAACCGCTCGGTGCCGGGCGAATTCATGCGCAACACGCCGACCAGCGGCAGGGTCTGTGCGGCCGGCGCGACAGCGACCGTGGCCGGCAGCAGGAACGCTCCTCCGGCCGACAGCAGCTCTCGACGATTCATCGCGGGGCAGGCTAGAGCGGCTGCCGCTTGACGGCAACGCCCCGAGTTCCAATAACCGTCGTCCCCAAGCGGAGCGAAACCGGAGTCTCGTCATGCGCGCCGAAGCCCAGGCCCTTGTCACCGAAATAGAGGAGTCTCTCGAACTCCTCAGGAGGCGTCTTTGACTACGACCGTGCGGTCGTCCGTCTCGACGAGCTGAACGCGCGCGCCGAGGATCCGGCGCTGTGGAACGACCAGAAGCAGGCCCAGTCGGTGATGCAGGAGCGCACCCGGCTGGAGGCCGCGATCGCCACCATCAAGCGCCTGCGGGCGGCGATCGACGACAATGTCGGGCTGATCGAGATGGCGGAGGCCGAGAAGGACGAGGCGATGATCGCCGACGCCGAGGCCGCCTTGCGCGAGGCGGGCGCGGAGGCGCGCGCGGCGCGGCTCGAGACGCTGCTGTCGGGCGAGGCCGATCCCAACAACGCCTATGTCGAGATCAACGCGGGCGCCGGCGGCACCGAGGCGCAGGACTGGGCCGAGATGCTGGCGCGCATGTACACGCGCTGGGCCGAGCGGCGCGGCTTCAAGGTGAGCTGGCTGGAGGAGAGCGCCGGTGAAGAGGCCGGCATCAAGAGCTGCGCCTTCAAGGTCGAGGGCCGCAACGCCTATGGCTGGCTGAAGACCGAATCGGGCGTGCACCGGCTGGTGCGCATCAGCCCGTTCGACGGCAACGCGCGGCGCCAGACCAGCTTCGCCAGCGTCTGGGTCTATCCCGAGGTCGACGACAACATCGAGATCGAGCTGGTCGACAAGGACCTGCGGGTCGACACCTACCGCGCCTCGGGCGCGGGCGGCCAGCACGTCAACAAGACCGACTCGGCGGTGCGCATCACCCATCTGCCGACCGGCATCGCCGTGGCCGTGCAGCAGGAGCGCAGCCAGCACCAGAACCGCGCCAAGGCGATCCAGATGCTGAAGGCGCGCCTCTACGAGGTCGAGCTGCAGAAGCGCGAGGCCGAGCGGCTGGAGGCCGAGGCGAACAAGACCGACATCGGCTGGGGCCACCAGATCCGGTCGTATGTCCTGCAGCCGTACCAGATGGTGAAGGACCTGCGGACCAGCGTCGAGCGCAGCGACCCGCAGAAGGTGCTCGACGGCGATCTCGACGAGTTCATGGCGGCGTCGCTGGCCGCCAGGGTGGGCGAGGGCGGCGACAAGAAAGCGGCCTGATGATCGGACGGCGTCCGCGAAGGCGGGGGCGCCGGAGGAAAGCAGGCTAATCGGCCGGTCGAAACGGCCTGGGGGCTTGCTTGGCGGTGGTCGACGGTACCATGCGGTAATCGGATGTGATTACGGTCTTGTCGCGGGCGATGCTTGCAATGGCCGATTGCAGCTCGGCTTTCGCGGCCGGAGATTGGCCGGCGCCGGCGGTGTCGACTGCGGGAATGACGAAATCGTTGACGACCCGATTCCATAACGCGGCCTCAGTATTGTCTTCGACAACCGCGGTCATCGTCACCACCACCTTCTTGTCCGAAAAGACAGCAATGCGCTGACCTTTCCACCCATCGGCCCGATGCTCGTACCATCCGTTCGGTCGGTCGATCGCCCACCAGAACCATCCGTAGTCGATCGCACGGCTATGGGTGCTGCGAATCCATGGCATGAACGACTGCTTCACCCACGCCTGGGGCAGCAGTTGCTTTCCGTTCCAGCAACCGCCGTTCATGTAGAGGATGCCGAACTTCTGCATGTCCACCGGGCGAAGACGCAGTCCGTACGCCGGATTGTAGGTGCCGTCGGCGTCGGCATGCATCCACTCGGCATTGTGGAAGTCCATCGGCTCGAACAATGCCTGCCGCGCGAAGTCAGGCAAACCCATCCGGACCGCATATTGAACGGCACCGCCCGCCAGGTAGGGAGTCACGTCGTTGTAGAGAAAGTCTTTGCCGACATTGGGGAGGAGAGGCTGCTTCAAGGCAAACCGCAGAACGTCGGGCGTGTTGATGAATTCTCGAAAGCGCTGCTTGGCCGCGTCGGTCTGGTATTGCGGGGTCATGGGTGCATCCAGGGCCGACATTCCCATGACGTGCTTGAGCGAGACCGCAGCGAACTTCTCTCGAGCCTGCGTGGGAAACAGCGATTTGGGCAGGAGGTCGGCAATCTTGGCTTCCGGGCTGCCAATCGCCCCACGTTGAAGCGTTGCTCCGACCAAAGCCGAAGTGACGCTCTTGGTGATCGACATAAGATAGTGCGCATCATCCTTGGCAACACCCGACGCATAGGCTTCGTACGCCAACTTGCCGTTGCGCGAGATCGCCAAAGACAGGATCGGTGCGGTCGAACCATGCATCCAGCGAGTGAGTTCGACGAGCTTCTGGGTGTTCAGCAGCGGGCGATCGGTATCCGCAACGCCGAACGGGTAGGCGGACTGACATGCCGGCTGTGATAGCGCCGGCGAATGCTGCAGGACGACAAGAAGTCCCCAAACCAACGCATGAAAGAACACGAAGCGCATGGCCGGCATTTACCTCAGCGTGAAGCACGCGCCTGTGCGTTGACGTTATCGGGTCAAGTCAGGTCATGCAACCGCTGCATGTATTGGGGCTCAGTCTGAGCAGTCTCGATACGCGTCGGCGCATTCACTGGTCGGCCGGCAAGCTCACGAACGGATCGTGCGCTTGGATGGCCAGCCTTCCGAGCTCACCCATGTTGCGCGTGAGCAGGACGAGGCCGTGACGCACGGCCGTCGCCGCGATGATGAGGTCGGGCAGGCCGATCGGCTGACGGTGAGACCGTTCGCCGAGAAGCGCGACATGGCGCGCCGTCTCCGTATCGACAGGTAGCACGCGATCGTCGAAGTCCGTCAGGATGGCTTGAACCAGGCCCGACAGCTCGTCGGCGCGTGCGGTCTTGCCGTCGCGGCGAAGCTTGAGGACGCCGGCGTCCATAGCGGTGATCGTCAGCACCGAGAGGAAGAGGCTCGAACCGTTTCGCTCGAGCCAGTCGATCAGGGCCGGCGCGTGCCCGTGTCGACGTGGATCGAGCATCGAAACGACATTGGTATCGAGCAGGTACATGCCTACTCGAACTCGGAGCCGAGCGGACGGTCCTTCCATGGGCGCGCAGTGATTGGCTCGCTCATCGTTCCGGCGCGCGCATGCCGCGCCAGAAGGGCGCCGAGAGTCGGCGCGGACCGGAAGCGGCCTTGCCATTCCTTCTCGGCGATGATCATCACGGCGTCCTTGCCGTGGCGCGTCACACGTTGAGGCTCTCCCGCCAGCGCGCGGTCGAAGAGTTTGGAGAACTCGGCACGAGCTTCATTCAGAGGGTAGGTTTTCATTTCAAGTCCTCGAGCGGCAACTCCAATTGTACATAAAATAGAAAATATGTACAAATTAGCGCCCGCGTATTCAACAGCTCATCACCCCGCCTTCCGCACCGCCCGCGCCACCTCGCCCCAGCGGTCGAGCGTCTTGCCGTCGATCTCGCGCCAGTGCGAGGCAAGGTAGATCACCAGCCGCGACGCGACGCCCCGGTAGCGGGCGATCATGCGGTCGGCGACGTCGTCCCAGCGCGCCACCACGGCGAACTGGTCGAGGATCTCGTCGGTGATCAGCGTCTGGACACGCGCGTTGTCGCCGGTCTTGAGGCAGTCGCGGAGCTGGTCGCGCAGGCCGGTATGGCCGAGGTCGTCGAACTGGAAGGCGTAGTTCGGCGTGGCGCCGTAGAAGCCGATGGTCGTCTTGGCCTCCATGATCGGGTTGGCGCGCTCCTCCGGCGTGTCGCCGGCGGCGACGATCACCGGTACGATCAGGTCCACCGCCTTCGGGTCGCGGCCCGCCCGGCGCGCGCCCTCGGCGACGCCGGGCAGCAGGCGGTTCTCGATGTAGTGCATCGAATGCATCGGATGCACGTGGATGCCGTCGGCGACCTCGCCCGCGACGCGGACCATGATCGGGCCCACGGCCGAGATGTCGACCTTGACGTCCTCATGCTCGTGGCGCGGCGGCGTCCACTGCTCGGGCAGCAGGCTCATCTTGTAGTAGGGGCCGTCATGCTTCAGCGGCGCCTCGCGGCGGAACGCCTTCAGGCAGGCCTTCACCGCCTGCACATAGTCCTTCATCTGCGGCGCGGGCTTGTCCCACTGGCTGGCGTAGCGGCGCTCGATATGCGCCTTCACCTGGCTGCCAAGGCCGAGGCGGAACTTGCCGTTGGTGTTCTGCGCCAACTCCCAGGCGATCTCGGCCGAGACCATCGGGCTCCTCGCAAAGGCGATCGCGATGCCGGTCGAGAAGTGCAGCGAGGGCGCGGCCAGAGACGCGGCAGCGATGTTCATCCACGGCACCTGATGGCCCTCGGTGAACAGCATGCCGGAGAAGCCTGCCGCCTCCACGCGGCGGGCGAGGTCGGCCACGTTGTCCCACGTGGTCGCGCGCGTCATGACGTCGAATTCCATTCTTTGCCTCCCGTTGGGAGATACTGGCGCGGTTTGGCGGACGATCAAACCCCGTCGTTCCGCCTCAGGGCGCCGACAGGAGCGCGGCGGCGGCGAGCTTCGCGATCGTCGAATCGACCAGCTCGGTGACGGCGATGCGCATCACCTCGCGATCCGCGACCGCCTCGCCCTCGTGTTGCAGGACGATCGATCCGTCGGCCATCAGGTCCAGTACGTGGTGGACGAGAGCCGGCCGGTCGCGGGTGCCGTCGAGCAGCGGCAGCAAGGTGCGGCTCGGGTCGTCGAGCGGCGCGGGCGCGTGATGCAGGCCGGCGGTCGCAGCCGCGCCGCGGCCGGCATCGGCGCGTGCGAGAGACCAGCCGAGCGGCCGGGCGGCGTCGGCCCGGCCGGCCCGCACGGGCACGGTCGACAGCTCAAGCATTCCGGCGGCCATCAGTCGAAACAGCGATTCGAGCACCGCCGGCGCCACCGATTCGCGCGCCGCGCCGTCGGAGCGGGCGGCCTCGATCAGCTCGTCCGGCGTGGCGGTCGAGGGCCAGCGCTCGCCGAGCGCCACGAGTGCGTGCGCGATCGGCACGCTGTCCGTCGTCAGAGTCCTGAAAAGGTCGCGGCCCCGACGAGCCGGGGACTTGAACACGAACGGGCCAGGGCCGTCGGGGGCCGGCATGTCGACGAAGCGCGCCGCGACGTGGAGCCCGGCGATCGACGCCGCGCCCAGTCCGCGCCTCGCGCGCGCCACGGCCGCCGGCTTCATCAGGATCGATTGCCGGAACGTCCGGCCGACCACGAGGTCGGTATAGTGCTCGAGCTGCAGGGGCGTAGCGGCGATCTCGCGCAGGCGCGCCATCGTCTCCGGGCCGCGGCTTCCCGGCATCAGCATGTGATGCTCGGCATCGCCGAGATAGCCGAGGCCCGCGGCCTCCGCCTCGGCGACGAACTGGACGACAGTGCGGGGGCTGTTGTCGGCCTCGAGGAGCTCGTGGATCACGTAGTCGTCGCTCTGGTCGGCGACGATCGTCGCCTCGCGGCGCACCACCTGGCCGTAGGGCGTATCCTCCGCCGTGTGCTCCCTCAGGAACTCCATGAAGCCGCGCGCCTGGGCGATCTTCTCGTCCGGATCCTCGAACTGCGCGGCGTGCGCCAGCATGGCCTCGCGCGCGACGCGGCGCAGGTGCCAGCCCGGCAGCACGTTGTAGCTGACCAGCGCGGCACCTTCGTCGGTCAGCCGCTCGGCCGCGACCCGCAGGATCGCGCGGCGCACCTCGGTCGGGACCCAGCTGTAGACGCCATGGCAGACGATGTAGTCGTAGCGGCCCCAGGCCTCGTCGATCGCCGTGACGCTGCCCTCCCGGAATTCGATGTTGGCGAGGCCGGCCGCCTCGGCCCGTTCGCGGCCCTGGCCGATCTGGACCGGCGACAGGTCGATGCCGACGAACCGTGCGTCGGGGAACGCCGCGGCGAGCGGGATGAGGTTGCCGCCACCGGCGCAGCCGATCTCCAGGACGCGCGCCGTCGTCACGCACGGCGTCGCCAGCCCGAGAGTGTGCGCGACCGCGGCCATGTGCACCGGCCGCGTCAACGGATAGGGCATCGAGCGATACGGCGTCCGGTCGTACTCCGACGCGGTGCGGCGGACGGCGGTCTCGATGGCGGAGTCCCGATCGGTGGTCATCCACCGATACTGCCCCGCGAGCGATCAATCCGCGAGCGCGCTTCGCTTTCGCGGATCAATCCGCGAGCGCGGCCTCGCTCGCGCGCTCGCGCTCGGCGGCGGAGACCTGCCGGGTGAAGCGTTCGAGATCGGCACCGGCAAGCTGCGCGAAGGCGGCGTGCAGCAGCGGATCGACCGGCTGGCCGTCGGCGATCACCTCGAAATGCAGGTGCGGCCCGGTCGAACGGCCGGTGTTGCCGGAGAAGCCCAGAAGCTCGCCGCGGGCGACCCGCACGCCCGGCTTGATGCGCGGCGCGAAGCGCGAGAGATGGCCGTAGGCCGTGGCGATGCCGTCCGCGTGGTCGACGCGGATCCAGTTGCCATAACCGCCGTTGGGCCGCGCGCCGCTCACCACGCCGTCGGACGCGGCATAGACCGGCGTGCCCCGCGGCACGGCGAGGTCGACGCCTTCGTGCATCAGGACCCGTGGCGCGAACCCGGAGAACAGATGACTGCCCTGGCGTGCCGCTGCGGCCGCCTGCCTGGCGGCACGCGGATTGGGCAGGGGGCCGCCCATGGCGGCGCCCGTCGGCGGGCCAAAGGCCGAGAAGCGGGCAAGCGGATCGGGCCGCCTGCCGAAGCGCGACGAGACGATCACCTCGTCCAGCGGCAGCGCGATCGCAGGCGCCATCGCCGCCTCGCCGCCGACAAGGAAGAACTGCTCGGCCCCGTCGCGAGGGCGGAAGCGATGGATGGCGACCGTGTCTCCGGTCGCCCTCCGCAGCTCCATCCACAGCACGCGCCCGACGCCGATCGGATGGCCCTCGATGCTGTAGGTCTGCTCCCAGCGGACGAAGAAGCCGTCGCCATCCTCCGCCGTGCGCTGGCCGGTCGCGCCGTCGAACGCCGGCAGCGCGGCCAACATCGCGGCAGGCGGGACGCCGGCGGCTGCCGTCGATTCGGCGAGCGAGCCCGCGACGATGCCGGAGGCGCTATGCGTTCGCGTAAAGGGGAGCAGCTCCCGGGTCCGGCCCTCCTCGTCGGCCGCCCCGAGCACCTGCTCTTCCGCGACGATCGCCTCGTCCGGCGCCGATTGCGCGATGCCGGGCGATGTGGCGCCCAATACCAGGATCGCGGCCCACGCCGCGCACAGTGACATTTTGATCACACGGCGCTTTTACAGGGAACAATGGCGGTGTCCTGTGATCACGTCCTGATGTGCGCAATTGGCGCACGATGGCAGCGACGAATGCGCACGCGACCACAGCCTCGCCGCAATCTGGTATTCTTGTCGCCCGCAGATTGCGTCCGAAGGATAGAGCCGTGGCGAAACGGATATGGCGCGCGCTATCGTGGCTTACCGCGGCATTCCTGTTCGTGCCCGCGGTTCAGGCTGCAACACCTCCCGATACCGCGGCGCGTGCTCCCCAGGCCGCTGCGACGACGGACGCCTTTCTTCGCCAGGCGTCCTCGATGCTGAAGTTCGAAGTGGCCAGCAGCCAGCTCGCGCTGCGCAAGACGCGGGCGGACACCGTGCAGAGCTTTGCTCATCAGGTCGTCCTGGATTACTCGGCGGCGGGCATGAAGTTCAGGCAGGCCGTTGTGGACGCCAAGCTCAAGCAGCCGCGCGACGTGCTCGACGCCGGGCATAAGGCGCTGTCCGACGAGCTTGCCCGCACGCCGCCCGGCAAGGCGTTCGCCAAGGTCTATGTCGAGGTGCAGATCAAGGGGCTGCGCGACGACCTCGAGCTGGTGCAGGCGTACGCCGAGGGCGGCGACAACGAACGGATGAAGTTCTTCGCACAGGAGATGGTGCCCTTGTTGCGCAGCCATCTCGAGCAAGCGGAGAAGCTGAAGCGGTAGCCACTCCGAACTCTCGTCGTCCCGACCGGAGACGACGGGAAATGGGACTATGCGATAGCCCTGGCAGCTACCCGACCAGCTCGTATTCCATCCGTGCCTGGTCGAGCAGCTCGACCATGCGGCCGAAACCGCCGGAGGGCAGGCCGGGAAAGCCGTCTACCGTCCAGTTCGGCGCACCGGCCGTCCGCGCGCGGGCGAGCCGCGGCCTCGGCGCGGCGCAACTGCCGAACTTCTCGTCACGGGCAGCGAGGCGGTCGATTCGCCCCTGCAGGTCGGCCTGGATCTCGTCGGCCGTCGCGCGCTTCTTGATGGTGACTGCGGTCGCGTTCTCGATGGACAGGGCGGACATCGCGATTGCTCCTCGTCGTTGGAAGGCCTCCGGGGGAAGGAGGTCCAGCCTACGTACGAGCCGAAAATGGCGATTGTGCCCATCCTCGCGGGACGAGGTGTCGCAGGTCGTTCGTGCGCGAACAATGCGCGCACCGCCGTCGCGCTCTCGCCGGACCACAGGCGGCACGCCCGCGGTCCGGCGAGACGATAGTCAGCTTCAGTCGGCCGCGAGCTTGTGCGGCTCGGGCTCGAGCGCTTCGAGCACCTTCGGCGGCGACATCGGCAGATGGCTGAAGCGGATGCCCAGCGCCTGGTGCATGGCGTTGGCCACGGCGGCCATGCCCGGCACCAGCGGCACCTCGCCGACGCCCTTCACGCCCTGCGGATGCTTCGGATTGGGAATCTCGATGATGCCGCATTCGAGCTTCCGCAGGTCCGAGGCGACGGGCATGCGGTAGTCGAGGAAGCCGGCATTATCGACCTCGCCGCGCTTGTTGTAGATGTACTCCTCGGTCAGCGCCCAGCCGATCGCCTGGGCCATCGCGCCCTGGAGCTGGCCCTCGACATAGTCGGGATGGATGGCGCGGCCCACGTCCTGGAAGCACGTCATGCGCAGCACGCGCGTGCAGCCCGTCGCCGGATCGACCTCGACATCGGCGATGTGGGTCGAGAAGCCGCCCTCCGCACCGATGGTGTTGAGCTGCGTGCCGGCGCCGATCGGGCCGCCCGTCTCCGACGCCTTGGCCGCGATCTGGGCGAGCGACAGCGGCTCGAACTTGCCGGCATTGTCGCCGGCCGGCTTGGCAAAGCCGTTCTCCCAGGTCACCGCGTCCTCGTCGATCTTCCAGATCTTCGCGGCGCGCGAGCAGAGCTGCTTGATCACCGTCTCGGTCGACTGCGTGACCACCATTGCGGACGCGAAGGTGACGCGGCTGCCGCCGGTCAGGTTCGAGAAGCCGACGCTGGCGGTATCGCCGATCAGCACGTTGATGCGGCTGGGATGGACGCCCAGCAGCTCGGCGGCGATGTTGGCGGTCGAGGCGCGCGAGCCGCCGATGTCGGGATGGCCGGTCATGACCGTGACGTTGCCGTCCTCGGTGATATTGACCTGCGCGCTCGATTCGCCGCCGGCGTTGAACCAGTAGCCCGACGCCACGCCGCGGCCCTGGTTGGGGCCGAGCGGCGACTTGTAGTGCTCGCTGGCGAGCGCCTGGCGCAGCGTCTCCTCGTAGCCGATCACCGGATAGACCGGGCCGTGCGCGGCCTTGGTGCCCTGCTTGGCCGCGTTCTTGAGGCGCAGCTCGAGCGGATCCATGCCGAGCTTCTCGGCCAGCTCGTCGAGCACGCTCTCGACCGAGAACGCGCCGATCGGCGCGCCCGGCGCGCGGTAGGCCGCGACCTTCGAGCGGTTCGAGACGACGTCGTAGCCCTTCGAGAGCACGTTGGGGATGTCGTACGGCGCGAACGCGCAGCCCGCGGCGCCGCGGATCGGCGAGCCGGGGAAGCCGCCGGCCTGCAGGTACCAGGTGCCTTGGCCGGCCACGATGGTGCCGTCCTTCTTCGCGCCGATCTTGACGGTGGAGGAGGAGCCCGAGGTCGGGCCCGAGGCGCGCATCACTTCCTCGCGCGTCATCACCATCTTCACCGGGCGGCCCGACTTGCGCGACAGCGCCAGCGCGACCGGCTCGAGATAGACGATGGTCTTGCCGCCGAAGCCGCCGCCGATCTCGGCGGGGATCGCGCGGATGTTGCTCTGCGGGATGCCCGACATCAGCGAGCACATGGCGCGGACCATGAACTGGCCCTGGCTCGAGCTCCACACCGTGACCTTGCCGTCGGCATGGCTGACCAGGCAGGCGTGCGGCTCGATGTAGCCCTGGTGCACGGCCTCGGTCTTGAAGCTGCGCTCGACGACGACCTCGGCTTCCTTGAAGCCCGCTTCGACGTCGCCCAGCTTGTGCTCGAGCGTGCCGGCGATGTTCGAGGGCTTGCCGTCGAACTTGATGTGGTCGAACAGGATCGGCGCGCCGTCCTTCTTCGCCTCGTCGACGTCGATGACGAACGGCAGCACCTCGTACTCGACCTCGATCAGCTTGCAGGCCTGGGCGGCGATCGCCTGGGTGTCGGCGGCGACGGCGGCGACCGGATGGCCGTGGAACAGCGCCTTCTCACGGGCCATGACGTTGCGGCACATCCAGCGCATGTCCTGGATGCCCAGCATCACCGGGCCTTTCTCGATCGGGAAGTCGAGGATGTCCTTCGACGTCACGACCGCCTTCACGCCGGGCAGCGCCTCGGCCTTGGACGTGTCGATCGACTTGATGACGGCATGCGGGTGCGGCGAGCGCAGGACCTTGCCCCAGATCATGCCGGGCATGGTCGTGTCGGCGGCATAGGCGGCCCGCCCGGTCACCTTGTCGGCGCCGTCCGGACGCGGAGTGCGTTTGCCGATCCACTTGTTCTCAGGGTTCTCGACGGTCATGCGCGCTGTCCTTCATGGGGGAAACGGTGCATCAAACCCCATAAGGCCGGTGGGCTCAAGGGGTGGTACGCTTCGTGCGCCTGTCGTTGTCATCCGGATCGAAGCGAAGGATCTGGCGTCCCTTCAACCGGCGACGTTTGCGGCACGCGTGCGGTCCTTCACTACGCTCAGGACGACAGAACGGCCTGCTTCACCATGTCGGCGCACTTCTCGCCGATCATGATCGAGGGAGCGTTGGTGTTCCCCGCCACGATCGAGGGCATCACCGACGCGTCGGCGACGCGCAGGCCCTCGATGCCGTAGACGCGGAGCTGCGGGTCGACGACGGCGTCGACCTCGCGGCCCATGCGGCAGGTGCCGACGGGATGGAGGTTGGAGACGCCGCGGGCGCGGATGTCGGCCTTGAGGTCGGCTTCCTCGGTGACCTGCGGGCCGGGCAGGATCTCCTCGACGACGAACGGTCGGAGCGCCGGCTGCCGGGCGATCTCGCGGCAGATGCGCATGCCCTGGATCAGGGCGTTGTAGTCGTTGGTGCTCTTGAGGAAGTTGAAACGGATCTCCGGCGCGGCCATCGGATCGGGCGATTTCAGCCGCACCGTGCCCCGCCCGTCGGGCCGCAGATGCACCGGGCTGAGGCCGAAGGCGGAGAAGGGCTGGGCGACGACGCCGTTGCGGTTCCGCTCCTTGATCGCCCAGGCGAACATGTTGATCTGCAGGTCGGGCCGCTCGAAGCGCTTGTCACTGCGCACCATGGCGCCGACATAGAGACCCATGCTGGCCAGCGGGCCGGTGCGGCCGAAGGCGTACTGCGCCGCCGCCAGGATGCGCCGCGGCAGGCTGTTGACCAGGTCGTTCATGGTCACCGGCTGGGCGCATTTGTAGGCAACGTAAGTATTGAAATGGTCGTGCAGGTGACTGCCGACACCGGGCATGTCGCGTACCACCGCGATGCCGTGCTTCCTGAGGTGCTCGGCCGGTCCCAGCCCCGACAGCAGCAGCAGCTGCGGCGAGCCGTAGACGCCGCCGGAGACGATCACCTCGCGGCGGGCGCGTGCCTGCACGAGGCCATCGGGAGTCCGGTATTCGACGCCGACACAGCGACCGTTCTCGATCAGCAGGCGCGTGGCATGCGCGGAGGTGGCGATCGTCAGGTTCTTGCGTTGCCTGGCGCCCGAGAGATAGGCCCGCGCGCTCGACCAGCGCCGCGAGCGGTTGATCGTGGTCTGGTAGTAGCCGACGCCCTCCTGGTTGGCGCCGTTGAAATCGGGATTGTCGGGAATGCCGGCCTCGACGGCGGCATCGTGCATCGCTTTGGCCAGCGTCGGCTGCCAGGCGTGGTCGGACACCTTGAGCGGCCCGCCGGTGCCGTGGAATTCGTTGCTCCCGCGGACATTGTCCTCGGCCTTCCTGAAGTAGGGCAGCACCGAATCGTAGTCCCAGCCCTCGCAGCCGCGCTGGCGCCATTCGTCGTAGTCGGCGGCATTGCCGCGCATGTAGACCATGCCGTTGATCGAGCTGGTGCCGCCCAGCACCTTGCCGCGCGGCTGGTACATGATGCGATTGTTCAGCTCGGGCTCCGGCTCGGAGTCGAACATCCAGTTCACCTTCGGATTGTTGAAGGTCTTGTGGTAGCCGAGCGGGACGTGGATCCAGGGATAGGAATCGCGCGGCCCGGCCTCGAGCAGCAGCACGCGGAAGCGGCCGTCCTCGGAGAGGCGGCCGGCGACGGCGCAGCCGGCCGAGCCCGCGCCGGTGACGATGAAATCGTAAGGGTCCATGCGCGGAGCGTAGAGGGATTCCGGCGGGCGCGCGAGCGGTCGCACCTTGCCACTTTCGCAATCGCCGACCCTGGGCGTCGATCACCGACAATTTCATCGAAGCGCTGCGTCGCCGCTCCGAGATCTTGCCGCGGCGATTGCGCGAGCACTCTCCCGAGGAGATCGGCGTCTCTGTGATCACCGAGGCGGAGCTGCGGTTCGGGGCCGTGAACTCGTCGTCGCCGGAACGCAATGGAGCCGCCGCCCGGGCTTTCCTCCTTCCCTTCGTCATTGTGCCCTTCGCCCGCGATGACGTGCCGATCTATGCGCGCCTGCGTACGGGCCTCGAACGTGCGGGAACCCGTATCGATGCGCTCGACATGCCGATCGCGGCACAGGCGGTCGCGCCGGGCGCGGCGGTCGTGACCAACGACCTGCGGGAGTTCCGGCTGGTGCCGGGCTTGCGGGCGGAGAACTGGCTGGCCTAGAACGGGCCATGAAATACAAGATTCTCGGCCGCACCGGCGTGCAGGTTTCCCAGCTTTGCTTCGGCACGATGTCGTTCGGCGGCGACGCCGACGAGCCGACATCGGCGGCGATGTACAAGGCGGTGCGCGACGCGGGCATCAACTTCTTCGACACCGCCAACGAGTACAACAAGGGCGTCTCGGAGGAGATTCTCGGCCGGCTGGCCAAGGGGCATCGCGACGACCTCGTGATCACCACCAAGGTCAATGCCCAGATCCGCCCCGACCCCAACGCGCGCGGCACGTCGCGCCGGCATGTCGTCGAGGCGATCGAGGGCTGCCTGCGGCGGCTGCAGACCGATCGCGTCGATGTGCTCTTCCTGCACCGCTACGACGCGATGACGCCGATCGAGGAATCGATGCGCGGGCTGGAGGATCTGGTGCGCGCCGGCAAGGTGATCTATCCCGCGGTCAGCAACTGGTCGGCCTGGCAGACCCAGCGCGCGGTCGACATCCAGGAGCGCAACAACTGGGCGCGGCTGCAGGTGATCCAGCCGATGTACAGCCTGGTCAAGCGCCAGGCCGAGGTCGAGATCCTGCCGATGGCCGAGCACAACGGCATCGGCGTCATCCCCTACAGCCCGGCCGCGGCCGGGTTGCTGTCAGGCAAGTATTCCGGTCAGGCCTCGGGCCGGCTCAAGACCAACAAGATGTACGAGGCCCGCTACGGCGAGGAATGGGCGTTCGAGACGGCGGAAAAATACGTTGCCCTGTGCAAGGCGAAGGGCCTGCATCCGGTGAGCGCGGCGATCGCCTGGGTGGCGGCGCATCCGGCCATCACCGCGCCGATCGTCGGCGCGCGCAATCTCGACCAGCTCCAGGCTTCGCTGGCCTCGGTCGATGTCGCGATGACGCCGGAGCTGCGCCAGCAGATCGCCGGCCTCTCGCGCACGCCGCCGCCGGCGACCGACCGCCTCGAAGAGCAGAAGGCGGCCGCCCGCTGAACCAGGCCCGCCGCGACGCGCCTGGCCCGTATTCCGAGGAGGCCTCATGCCCGAACACCACACGCCGCTGATCGCGACGATCGCCGCCGGCCTCGCGCTGGCCTTCGTCCTCGGCGCCATTGCGCACCGGCTGCGCATCCAGCCGATCGTCGGCTATCTGCTTGCCGGGGTGGTCGTCGGTCCGTTCACGCCGGGCTTCACGGCCGACATTCCGCTCGCCTCCGAGCTGGCGGAGATCGGCGTCATCCTGCTGATGTTCGGTGTCGGGCTTCATTTCTCGCTGAAGGACCTGATGTCGGTCTCGCGCATCGCCATTCCGGGAGCCATCGGACAGATCGCGGTGGCGACGGCGATGGGCGCGGGGCTGGCCCACCTGCTCGGCTGGCCGCTCGCCGCCGGGCTGGTCTTCGGGCTGGCCCTTTCGGTCGCCAGCACGGTGGTGCTGATCCGCGCTCTGCAGGACCGGCACATCCTCGACACCGATCGCGGGCGCATCGCCGTGGGCTGGCTGATCGTCGAGGACCTTGCGATGGTGCTGGCGCTGGTCCTCGTGCCGACGGCGGCGACCATGATGGCGGGCGGCGACGTTCCGCTCACGCGCATGCTGTTCGTGGTGCTCGTGACGCTGGCCAAGGTCGCCATCTTCGTGATGCTGATGCTGCTGGTCGGGCGCCGCGTCATCCCCTGGATCATGCATTACACGGCCCAGAGCGGCTCGCGCGAGCTGTTCCGCCTCGCCGTATATGCGATCGCCATCGGGGTGGCGTTCGGGGCGGCCAAGACGTTCGACGTGTCGTTCGCGCTCGGCGCCTTCTTCGCCGGCATGGTGATGGGCGAGAGCGAGCTCAGCCAGCAGGCGACGGAGGAGGCGATGCCGCTGCGCGACGCCTTCGCCGTGCTGTTCTTCGTCTCGGTCGGCATGCTGCTCAATCCGATGGTGTTCGTGGAAGCGCCGCTCGCGGTGCTCGGCGCCGTGGCGATCGTCATGGTCGGCAAGTCGGCGGCCGCCTACCTGATCGTGCGCGCCTTCGGCTATGCCAACCGGACGGCGCTGACGATCTCCGCCAGCCTGGCGCAGATCGGCGAGTTCTCCTTCATCCTGATCGGGCTGGGCATATCGATGTCGCTGGTACCGAACGAGGCGCGCGACCTGGTGCTGGCCAGCGCCATCATCTCGATCGTGCTCAACCCGCTGGTCTTCGCCCTGGTGGAGCGGTTGAGCCCGGCGCATGGACCGGACGTGAGCGAGCCGGCACAGGACATTGTGCCGACGCGGCTCGCGAGCCACGTCGTGCTGATCGGCTACGGGCGTGTCGGCTCCCATATCGGCGCTGAGCTGGCGCGCAGCGGCACGCCGGTCGTCGTGGTCGAGACCGGCGAGCGCGCCATCGCGCAGGCGCGGCACGACGGTGCGGAAGTCATCGTCGGCAACGCCGCATCTCCCGATATCCTGGCGGCGGCCAATGTCGCGGGCGCCCGGCGCGTGGTGGTGACCACGCCCGAAGCCTTCGAGGCCGGCCAGATCGTCGAGCAGGCGCGCGCCGCCAACCGTGCGGTCGAGATCCTCGCGCGCGCCCATTCCGATGCGGCGGTCGCCCATCTCGACACGCTCGGCGCCGATCTCGTCGTCTCCGGCGAGCGCGAGATCGCCGAGCGGATGCTGGAGCGGATGCGCGAGTAGCGCCGTTCGCCGCCGCGTTCAGCGCGTCGCCGGCTTTCGCGGATCGTAGATCCGGTCGAACAGCCCGCCGTCGGTGAAGTGGGTCGCCTGCGCCCGGGCCCAGCCGCCGAAGGTCTCGTCGATCGTGGCGAGGCGGATCTTCGGAAAGCGGGCGAGATCGGCGGGATCGGCCAGCTCCGGCTTGAACGGCCGGTAGAAGTTCCGCGCGATGATCTTCTGGCCCGCCGGGGAGTAGAGATAGTTGAGGTACGCTTCCGCGACCTTGCGCGTGCCGCGCTTGTCGACGACGGCATCGACGATGGCGACAGGCGGCTCGGCCAGGATGGAATAGGACGGTACGACGATCTCGAACTTGTCGGCGCCGAACTCCTGCAGGGTGAGGAAAGCCTCGTTCTCCCAGGCGACGAGCACGTCTCCCACCGCGCGCTGCGCGAAGGTCGTGGTCGAGCCGCGTGCGCCGGAGTCGAGCACCGGCACGTTGCGGAAGATCGCCTCGACGAACGTACGGGCAGCCGCCTGATCGCCTCTGGTGCGATCGAGCTCGTAGGCCCAGGCGGCGAGATAGTTCCAGCGTGCGCCGCCCGAGGTCTTGGGATTGGGCGTGACGACGGACACGCCGGCCCTGGCGAGGTCCGGCCAGTCCCTGATCGCTTTGGGATTGCCCTTGCGCACGACGAAGACGACGGTCGAGGTGTAGGGCGAGGCGTTGTTCGGCAGCCGCTTCTGCCAGTCCGGCGGCAGGCGCCTGGACTGGCTGGCGATGGCGTCGATGTCGGCGGCGAGCGCCAGCGTGACGACGTCGGCCTCCAGCCCGTCGATAACCGAGCGCGCCTGCTTGCCCGAGCCGCCGTGCGAGGCGCGAACCGTCACCTTCTGGCCGGTGCTGGCCAGCCAGCTCGTGGAGAAATCCTCGTCGATCGCGCGATAGAGCTCGCGCGTCGGATCGTAGGAGACGTTGGTGATCACCACGGCCGCCTGTGCCTGCGCACCGGTGACGGCCGCGGGCAGGCCGAGGGCGGCGCCCGCGGCGAGGACGAGACGACGGGAATACGAGACGGTCATGACTTCACTCCTGCCGGCGCGAAGGCCGGCGTTGTCTCCAGCAAGACGATCGACTGTGGTTCAGGGGAACCGGCGACAGAGGGAAGGCACTCGTGCCTCGGAGGTTGCTTTGCGACGCTCCTGAAGTGCCCTGAACTGGACAAAGCCTCAATGATCGGCGTTGCCAAAGTTCGCAGCGCCCGAAGCAAAAGAATCGGGTCGTGCCGTTACGCCGGGCAAGAACGTGCTTTTCCGAATGTGCTGCGTCGACTTGTCGGGGAATCGGTCAGCGAGAAACCAGAATTCCCTGTGCCGGCTGGAAGGCGGGAAAGCGGATTTCCCGCAACCGGGTGAATTTGGTTTTCCCGATTATTTACGCCGGACGCTGTTCGCACGAAGGTCCCCGGCCAGGAGCGTTCACTTTTTCCGGAGTACCGTCGTCATGCTCGGGCGTCGTCGCTTTGCCGCCATTTCCGCCGCCGCTGCGGTGTCCGCACCTTTCCTTGCCCAGGCGCGCGAGGACTATCCGGCGCGGTCCGTCCGACTGGTCGTTCCCTGGCCGCCGGGCGGCGGAGTCGACACGTTCGGGCGTGTCATCCAGGCCGCGCTCGGCGTGCAACTCGGGCAGAGCATCGTCATCGACAATGTCGGTGGCGGATCGGGCCGGATCGGAACGCAGGTGGCGTCGCGGGCCGCGCCCGACGGCTATACCCTGCTGCTGGCCAACGACACCTTCGCCGCCACCGACGCGCTGCCGATCGCCGGCGCGGCGCCGCTGCGGTCGGCGTTCGATCCCGTCACGCTGGCCATCTCCGCCCCTCAGGGGGTCTTCACCCATCCCCGCTCCGGCATCCGCACGATCGCAGAGCTCGCCGCCGCGGCAAGGGCTCGGCCCGACAAGATCAATGTCGGCGTGCCGGGCATCGGCAGCTCGCAGCATCTCACGAGCGAGCTTCTGCTGCGTGCCGCGGGCAATCTCAGGGTCACCCATGTGCCTTATCGCGGCGGTGGACCGCTGCTGCAGGATCTCATCGCGGGCAATATCGATGCGGCCACGGTCACCTTCGCCGCCGGCGCGCAGCAGGCCGCCGCCGGGCAGCTCGTGGCGCTGGCGGTGACGAGTGCCGACCGCCATGCGTCGTTTCCGAACGTGCCGACGATCGGCGAAACGATCGCGCCGGGCTTCGCGCAGGCGACCTGGATGGGCATCCTCGCTCCCCGGGGCACGCCCGTGGAGGTTCGTCGTCGGCTCCATGCGGCGACGCTGCAGGCGTTGCAGGAGAGCGGTGTCGTGGCGCGCCTGCGCGACCTCGGGTTTGATCCGGTCGGCCTCGACGGTCCGGCCTTCGGCAAGCTGTTCGACGAAACCGTCCGGACCTTCGCGGACATCGTGGCCGAGCGCCAGATCGTCGCCGGTGATTGAAGCGAAATCGGAAGCATCCCCGCCATGCCCAGTAGAGAAAGCGTCTTCGTTCGTCCGGGAAACTTCGGCTTTCCCGATCGTTTGCGGAGGGCATCCCGCGCGCGATGCCGAACGCACCATGAGCAAGCGAGCCGTCCCGACCTCGATCCGGCATTGTCGCAGCCATGGCCGTAGATGCGCTCGCCGTCCATGTCTGCCGCGCGATTCGCGCCGTGCGCGGCGAGACCGAGGCCTGGGTGTCGCTCGATCGCCTCGTCGGCCAGCCTGGCCTGGAGCGCCGCACCGAGGTCGATGCGGCGGCCGCCTTCGCGGCGGCGAAGGGCTGGCTGGCGTTCGGCGACGAAGCGGCCAATCTCGCCTTGCTGCTGGATCGCGCACCGTGACCGTCGTCGGCGCGGCCGGGAGAGGCGAAGCGCGTGCGACGATGGTGCCACGTATTTGTCACCGATCGTTGACGCCGAAGCGATAGATTGCGGCGTCGACCACGCGCGCTAAGCCACGGCACGATGACGATCGTCGTTCCCGGGATGCGCGCCAGCTAGCAGACGGGCATGGATATCGATCAGCTTCGCGGGTGGGCCGCGTTCATGGACAAGGCCATGATCGCCAGCCTTGCCGTCGTCATCCTGGCCGGTGCGGCACTCGGAATCTCGACCTGGCTGTCGTTCCGGTTCGGCACTGCCGTTCGCATCCACGACGAGCAGGCTGCCGTCGGTCGGTACCGGGCCATCGAGAGCCAGTCCGCACAGCTCGCGCAGGATGCCGCCACGGCGCGCGATCGACTGGCGGCGCTCGAGCATGAAACGACCGCGGCGCGCGCGCAGGCGACGGCGCTGGAGCGGGAGGTGGCCGTTCAACGCGAGCGCGCGACAGCCTTCGAGCAGGCCGCCCGGGAAGCGAACGAGCGGGCGGCGCGAACGACCCGCGAGGCCACGACCGTGGGGGAAACCGCGCGCCCGCCGAACTTCGATGCGGCGGAGATCCAGCAGCGCCTTGCCGATCTCGCGAAGCGCGTCAGGGAGGCAGCGGCGCGTCCGGTGGTTGCCGCACCGGACAGCGCGGCCGAGCCCCAACCCCAGCCCCGGCCCCAACCCCAGCCCGCTCCTCTCGTCTCGGCCCTGCGCAAGCATGCCGGCACCCGGGCGGCGATGTTCGTTCTCCAACCGGTGTCGGACGCCCAGGACGCCGGCGCGGCGATCTCGGCGTCCCTCGCCGATGCCGGCTGGGCGGTGCAGACCTGGACATGGACCGGCGTGGCGGGGATCTTCGGCGTGGTGGTGCTCGTCAGGGACGGCAGCGATACCGCGACGAACGAGGCGGCATCGGCCCTCGTCGAGGCGCTGCGCTCGGCGGGCTTCAACGCGACCAAGGGCGACTGGCCGGCCGACTGGCGCCGCTATCGCGGCACCCTCGACGGTCCGCAGGCGCCGGCCCCGACGGACGCCGCCATCCGGATCGTGATCGGCGCGAAGCCGCGTTGATGTCGAGGCCCGCGCGGCTTCACCGGGCCGCGAGAAATTGCCTCTGTTCAGCCGGCCGCGCCGCTGGTTTCATGGCGGCCATGACCGACCATCATCATCATCATCACCACCATCACGACCACGATCACGGCGAGGCGTCCGACCTCTCCGAGACCGAGCTGCGGGTTCGCGCGCTGCAGACCATCCTGGTCGAGAAGGGCTACGCCGATCCTGCCGCGCTGGATGCGATCGTCGAGACCTACGAGACCAAGATCGGACCGCATATCGGCGCGCGCATCGTGGCGAGGGCCTGGACCGATCCGGCATTCCGCGCGGCGCTGCTGTCGGATGCCGCCAAGGCCTCCGCGCCGTTCGGCCACGACGGCAAGGTCGGCGATCATCTGGTCGCGGTGGAGAACACGCCCGAGCGTCACAACATGGTCGTTTGCACGCTGTGCTCCTGTTACCCGTGGGACGTGCTGGGCCTGCCGCCGGTCTGGTACAAATCCTTTGCCTACCGGTCGCGGGCCGTGAAGGAGCCGCGCGCCGTGTTGCGCGAGTTCGGCGTCAGCCTGCCGGAGCAGTCCGAGATCCGGATCTGGGATTCGACGGCCGAGGTCCGCTACATGGTGCTTCCGATGCGTCCCGCCGGCACCGAGGGCTGGAGCGAGGAACGGCTCGCCGCGCTGGTGACGCGCGATTCGATGATCGGCACCGGGCTGCCGCATGAACCCTCGGGAGACCGGCCATGAACGGCATCCACGACATGGGCGGGATGGACGGCTTCGGCCGGGTCGAGCCCGAGGAGAGCGAGCCGGTCTTCCACGGCGCGTGGGAGGGCAAGGTCATGGCCGCCAGTCGCGCGATGGGCGCGATCGGTGCATGGAACATCGACCAGGGCCGCTACGGCATCGAGCAGCTTGCGCCGCAGCGCTACCTCACCTCCTACTACCATCGTTGGCTGGCGCGCTGCGAATGGGCGCTGGTCGAGTACGGCTACGCCGATGCCGACGAGATCGCCGCCGGCCGTTCGCTGCGCCCGGGCAAGGCCGCGCCGCGCGGCAGGTTCACGCTGGCAAATCTCGACCGCATCGGCAATCGCGGCAGCTACGCGCGTCCGTCCTCGGCGCCGGCGCGCTTCGCCCTAGGTGATCGCGTCCGCGCGAAAAACATCAACCCCAAGGGTCACACCCGCTTGCCGCGCTATGTGCGCGGCCATCTCGGCACGGTCGAGCGGCTGCACGGCTGCCAGGTCTTCCCCGACAGCGCGGCGGCGGGCGAGGGCGACAACCCGCAATGGCTCTATACCGTTCGCTTCGACGGCCGCGACCTGTGGGGCGCCGATGCCGATCCCACGCTCAGGGTCTCGGTCGAGGCGTTCGAGCCCTACCTGGAGCCCGCCTGACATGAGCTCGATCGATCCCGCCGCCGCGCGCCGTGCGCTCGACGCCAATCCCGGCCTGCCCGCCGATTCGCAGGGCCCCGTGTTCCACGAGCCGTGGCAGGCGCAGGCCTTCGCCATGACGCTGGCCCTGCATGCCAAAGGCGTCTTCGCGTGGAGCGAATGGGCGGCAATGCTGGGCGAAACCATCAAGGCCGCGCAGGCCGCCGGCGATCCGGACACCGGCGAGACCTACTATAACCACTGGCTGGCGACGCTGGAGCGGATGACGGCGGAGAAGGCGGTCACCACGCGGGCCGACCTGACCGCCTATCGCGATGCCTGGGAGCACGCCGCCGCCCGCACCCCGCACGGCCGGCCGATCGAGCTGAAGGCCGACGATTTCGAGCGGTAGTGCCGACGGCGATTCTCTCGCAGGCGCCGAGTCGCTGGGAGCGCGGCTCTCCAGAGCCGCTCATGGGGTGGAGCAAGCCGGAAGAAAGAGCGGCTCTGGAGAGCCGCGCTCCCAGCGGACCAAGGTCGGCACCGATGACGGACCATGTTCCATCTGCCTGACGGCGCGGCGTTCGCGCAGCCGCTGGGGGAGCCGGCGCTGGTGCCGGCCGACTCCGTGTCATGGCGGATCTTCAAGAACCCCGTTTCCCTGTTCGTGGGCGGCGTGGCGGCGGTGATCCTCGAACTGGCCGAGCCGGCGGTACGCACCGGCGTATGGGAGCACAGCGGCTTTCGTCGCGATCCCATGCGGCGGCTCGAGCGCACCGGCATGGCCGCCATGATCACGGTCTATGGCGCGCGCAGCGTCGCCGAGGCGATGATCGCCAACGTGGTGCGCCTGCACGATCGGGTGACGGGCGAGACGCCGGCGGGCGAGGCCTATCGCGCCAACGACGCCCGGCTGCTCGGCTGGGTGCAGGCGACGGCATCGTTCGGCTTCATCGAGGCCTATCACCGCTACGTGTGTCCCCTGTCGCCGGCCGAGATCGACCGTGCCTACGAAGAGGCCGTTCCCGCGGCCCGGCTCTACGGGGCAATCGATCCACCCCGGTCCGACGCCGGGCGGCTCGCCCTGTTCGAGGCGATGCGCGGCCGGCTCGAGCCGTCTCCGATCGTCCTGGAGTTCCTGCGGATCATGAACACCGCGCCGATCGTGCCGATGCAGGTACGGCCGGTGCAACGCCTGCTCGTCCGGGCCGCCGTCGGAATGGTGCCGGATTGGGTCCGCGAGCGCCTGGAACTGGATGCGTCGTGGCGCCTGAGGGCGTGGGAGGCCTCGCTCGTCCGGTGGGCGGGGAAAGTGGCGGACCGGCTCGCGTTGCCCAACGGTCCGGCCGTGCAGGCATGCCGTCGCCTGGGGTTGAAGGGCGATCACCTTTATCGCTTGGGAAGAGACAATAACTGCATGAAATCAACAGTATAAAACTGTTTCTTACGTGCGGTGAGCGTTTGTGGCGATTCTATGTTGCGGCGCAATATCTTTGGGCTTGCGTGGGAATTGCATTAGATGTGAAGTTCCGGGGTTCCAATCGTCTCCCGCCGCACAACGAGAATAGAGTGCAATGATCGCCCTGCGTTTTGCCGTTCCGCTCGCGCTTGCTTCCGTCCTGGGTCCTGTCCTTTTCGTCTGGAGCGATAGCCGGGCGGTTCCCGCCGAATCGGGAAACGTGCAGACCGTCGGTGTGATGACGATGGTTCCGGCCACGCGGCCCTATCTCCGTGAGTTGCCGGGCCGGATCGCACCCACCCGCATCGCCGAGGTCCGCGCCCGCGTACCGGGCGTCGTCATGGTCCGGACCTTCGAGCAGGGTAGCGAGGTCGCGGCTGGGGACGTGCTCTACAAGCTCGATCCGGCGCCTTACGAGGTCGAGCTGAGCGCCACCCAGGCGGCGCTGGAAAAGGCGATGGCAGTGCTCGAACAGGAGACGCGCCAGGCCCAGCGAATGGAGGCGCTGGTCGCCACGCGCGCCGCCTCGCAAGCGCAGGCCGAGGCCGCTTCGGCGGCGGCGCGCCAGGCGAAGGCCGACGTGGCCGCGCGGAAGGCCGATGTGGCGCGCGCCAGCCTCAACCTCGACTACACGACCATCCGGGCGCCGATCGGCGGCCGCATCGGCCGCGCATTGATCACCGAGGGCGCGTTGGTCGGGCAGGGCGAGGCCACCCATCTCGCCACGATCCAGCAGATCAGCGCGGTCTATGCGGATTTCACGCAGTCGGTCGCCGAAATGCACCAGCTCCGCCGCGCGCTCGCCAGCGGCGATCTCGAATCGGCCGGTCCCGAAGCGGCGAAAGTGCGTCTCGTGCTCGACAACGGCGAGGCCTATGCGCATGACGGCAAGCTGCTGTTCTCCGACAGCACCGTCGATCCCGGCACCGGGCAGGTGACGCTGCGGGCCGAGTTCCCCAATCCCGCCGGCGACCTGCTGCCGGGCATGTATGTCCGCGTGCAGATCGTGCAGGGCATCGATCCGGATGCGCTCGCGGTCCCGCAACAGGCGGTCCGGCGCAACGATGCGGGCATGAGCGAGGTGTTCGTCCTGCGCGACGACAACCGCGCCGTGGTGCAGCCGATCCGGCTCGGACGGGTGATCCATGGCAACTGGCTGATCGAGGAGGGCCTCAAGCCCGGCGATCGCGTCGTGGTCGACGGCTTCCAGAAGTTCGTCGCCGGCGACCGTGTCGCACCCCAGCCGTGGCAGGCCGAGCGCCGCGCCGACGCCCGCTGACGGACAAGCAAGGCTGGGAGCGCGGCTCTCCAGAGCCGCTCATGGAGCGTCGAGCCATGAAGAAGAGCGGCTCTGCAGAGCCGCGCTCCCAGCGCATCACATCAAGAAACCCCTGACGGATCGAAAATGCCGAGCTTCTTCATCGACCGGCCGATCTTCGCCTGGGTGGTCGCCCTGCTGGTCTGCCTGGGCGGCCTCCTGGCGATCCCGCAATTGCCGGTGGCGCAGTATCCGATCATCGCGCCGCCCTCGATCTCGGTCAGCACCAGCTATCCCGG
>CAMFJT010000009.1 GCA_945957125.1 uncultured Rhodospirillales bacterium
CCCCTCCGTCGCGGATTACCGCGCCACCTCCCCCGAAGACGGGGGAGGGAGAAGAGGAGGGGGGGGCGACGGCCTCCTAAATCTGCCGGCGCTCCATCGCGGTCACTACGTCGGAGATCGCCGCCGGGGTCACCGCGTCCTCGCCGGAGAAGGGCGAGTCCATGACGAACACGAAGCCGACGAAGGCGCCCAGCACGGCGAGCTGGCAGGTGAGGACGGCGGTGCGGAACGGTGTGCGCGGGATCATGCAGCTCACCAGCGTGATCATCAGCACGCTGAACAGGACCACGACCCAATAGGTCATCGGCAGGGACATCTTGATGCTGTCGAGCCGGCGGTCGCGCGAATCGGCGATCGCGTCGAGCGAGCGCAGCATCTCGCCGAAGAACTGCGTCTGCCGCGTCGATTTCGGCTCGATCGCCATGATGGCGCGCGAGACCTGGGAGAACGCCTCGGTGACCGTGGCATTGTCCCGGCCGTTCTTCAGCATGGCCGGCCATTCCTTCACGATCGCCTTGCCGTAGGCCAGCAGCGGCGCGCGCGCGGCCTTGGCCGCCGGGTCGTCGAAGCGGGTCAGCAGCCGGTCGAGCTGGTTGATCTGCGAGGCCTCCGCGGTGACGCTGGCGTCGATCTGGCGGAAATTGCGCTCGGCCTCGACCAGCGTGAAGGTCAGCACCAGCGCCGTCAGGGTGAACAGCGGCGCCTGCATGCGGATCGAGAACTCGAAGCCCTCGTTGGTCGGCGCGAGAAAGGGAACCCGCTGGACGAACCGCGGCAACCAGATCTGGGCCGTGCCCAGCAGCAGGGCGGCCAGCACGATCACCAGCAGCTCGGGCAGCGCGTAGAGCCAGGCGGTCATGGCGGAAGGGCTCCCCGGCGTCGGGTTGGGGTCAGTGCGCGCCGTGCCTCTTCGGCGCGGCGGCGGGCGGCAGCGCGGCGTCCCGGCCGGGAAGCAGGAACAGCAGGGTGATGCCGCCGCGCGCCAGCAGGATCGCGCCGATCGTCATGAACACCATGGCGCCGATGATGAGATAGTCGTCGACCTCGCCGGTATAGATGATCGTGTTGGGGATCTTGATCATCTCGATGCAGATCTCGGCGAACAGGCCGAGCACGAGCTGGCCCGCGCCGTACTTGTGGCAGACATGGTCGACCATCTGCTCCCAGGCCTCGTGCGGGCCCTCGAGCAGGCCGAACACCTCGCGCAGGACGTGCCGCTCCTCCAGCGCCACGCCGACGCCGATCATGATCACGCCCAGGCCGGTGACGATGTCCTGGTCCTCGTGCAGGTCGGGGACGTGGAACAGGTGCGGCCAGATCTCGACGACCGCGAGGATGAGCGGCGGCACGAGGATCAAGAGCAGCAGGCCGATGACCCAGCGCGACAACAACACCCGACCCAACACACGCATGCCCGTCCCCAGTCCGACACCTCGGCGAAGGATAGCTCAGCCGAGCAGGCGCTGCACCACGTCGAGTTGGATTTCCGCGGCCTCGACCATCTCGGCGATCGGAACGCTCTCGTTCGCCGCATGGCCCTGCGCGCCCGAGCCGGGACCGAAATTGATGATCTCGATGCCGTCGTCGGCGTAGTAGCGGCCGTCGCTCACGCCGGTGGCGTTGAGGAACTTCGGCTTGCGGCCGGTCCGCTGCTTCACCGCCGCCTCGAACGCGCCGACCGCCTGGCCGTTCTCCGGCGCGAAGAAGCCGTTGGTGCCGGTCAGGAATTCGACCTTGTACTGGCTCCGCGGCTCGCCCGCGCCGTCCACCACCTTCTTCAGCTCGGCGAAGGCGGCCTTCACCTTCTCGTCGGGCAGCAGGCGGCGGTCGATCTCGACCGTGCAGGCCGAGGGCACGACGTTGGTGTTGTGGCCGCCATGGAACATGCCGATGTTGACGGTCGACCTCATGGCGCCCGAGGTCCGCTTCGCCAGCGCCTTGTCGTAATAGGACTGCAGCGCGCCGACGAGCCGCATCATGCGCAGGATGGCGTTGTCGCCGGCCGCCGGATTGCCGGCATGGGCGGCCTTGCCCCTGGTGGTGATCTTCGCCCACAGCACGCCGCGCTCGGCGACGATCAGGTTGTTCTCGGTCTGCGCGCCCAGGATCAGCGCGTCGGGGCGGACCTTGCCCGATCCGCGCAGGAACTCCATGCCGTCGGGGCCGAGATTCTCCTCGTCGGCCACGAAGGTGAAGATCAGCTCGCCCCGGGCCGGGCCGCCGCGGCGGGCGATCTCCTCGGCCAGCCAGAGCTGGACGGCCATGCTGCCCTTGCAGTTGCCCGCGCCCAGCCCGTAGACCAGCCCGCCCTTGACCAGCGCCTTGAAGGGATCGCTCTTCCAGTTCGCCCGCTCGCCGACGCCCACCGTGTCGACATGGGCGTTGAACGCGATGACGGGTCCCTTAGCCTTGCCCTTGCGGCGGGCGACGACGTTGTCGACGCCCTTGGTCCTGGTGGCGATCTCGACCTTGTACCCGGCCGCCTTCAGCCGCCTGGCCGCATAGGCGCAGATCTCGACCGACGTGCCGGGCGGGTAGGGGCTCGGCAGCGCGATCAGGTCGGAGAGGATGGAGACCAGTTCTTTCTTCATGGATGTCCTCATAGCCTTCCCCCTCCTCGAGGAGTCATGAGCCCTCCCCCGCAGGGGGAGGGTTGGGTGGGGGACGGCAACAATGGAGATGTTCTTTACCGATTCGCCAACGCCTCCAGCACCTCGACCAGCACCTTGGTGCCGGCGGCGAGGTCCGCGGGCGTCGCGTTCTCGATCTCGTTGTGGCTGATGCCGCGCTCGCAGGGCACGAAGATCATGCCGGTCGGGCAGAGCCGGGCGACATGCATGGCGTCGTGGCCGGCGCCCGAGGGCATGTCCATGTGGCTGAGGCCGAGGCCCGCCGCCTTGTCGCGCACCAGGTCGATCACCGCCGGGTCGAAATGGGTCGGCGGCACGTTGGTGACCTTCTGCAGGCTGGCCGCGCAGGGCGTGGTCTTCTCGCCCACCAGCCGCTCGATGATCGCCTCGTGCCGGGCCAGCACCGCGTCCTCCGGATGGCGCATGTCGATGGTGAAGGTCACCTTGCCCGGCACCGTGTTGGGCGAGCCGGGCAGCACCTCGACCCGGCCGATGGTGAAGCGCAGCGTGTCGTCGGCGTCGGTCGTCGCCTCGTACAGCGCCGCCGCCAGCCGGGTCGCCGCCGCGTAGGCGTCCTTGCGTGCCGCGCGCGGCGTGGTGCCGGCATGCGCCTCCTCGCCGTCGATGGTGACGATGTAGCGCCGGCTGCCCTGGATGGCGGTGACGACGCCGATCGTCCGCCGCTCGTTCTCCAGCCGCGGCCCCTGCTCGATATGCGCCTCTATATAAGAGTCGACCGCGAAGCCCGGCGCGCCCTCGCGCAGCGGGGCGGGGGCGGCGGCCAGCGTCTCGGCCAGCGCGTCTTTCAGCACCACGCCCTTCCAGTCCTTCTGCCCGAGCATGTCGTCGAGCCTGTAGGTCCCGGCGAACACCGCCGAGCCCATCGCGCCCGGCTGGAAGCGCGAGCCCTCCTCGTTGGTCCAGGCGACGGCCATCACCGGCCGCCGGGTCCGGATGCCGGCATCCTCCAGCGCCTCCAGTGCCTCGAACGCGGCGAGGACTCCGTACATGCCGTCGAAGCGGCCGCCGGTCGGCTGGCTGTCCATGTGGCTGCCGCTCAGCACCGGCGAGAGTGTGGGATCGGTGCCCTCTTTGCGTATGAAAAGGTTGCCGATCGTGTCGGCAAACAGTGAGAATCCGCGAGCTTTTGCCCACGATATGAGCTGGTTTCGCGCCGCCGCATCCTCCGGCGACAGGGCCTGGCGGTTGACTCCGCCCCGGGGCGTGCCGCCGAGCTTCGCCATATCGGCGTGCCGCTGCCAGAGCCGGTCTTCTTTGACCGCATCGGCCCCGCTCATGCATCCTCCTTCGATCGTCGGCGGAGCTATAGTCGGGAGACCCTCAATGCACAATCATCTGGACCGCGATCTGGTCGGCTACGGCGCCAACCCGCCCGATCCGCAATGGCCGGGCGAGGCGCGGATCGCGGTCAGCTTCGTGCTGAACTACGAGGAGGGCGGCGAGAACACCATCCTCAACGGCGACCCCCATTCCGAGAGCTACCTGACCGAGGTGTTCGGCACCGTGCCGCTGCCGGGCGAGCGCGATTACTCGACGGAGTCGATGTACGAGTACGGCAGCCGGGCCGGCTTCTGGCGCATCCTGCGCCTGTTCGACGAACGCGGCATGAAGTTCACCTCCTGGGCGGTCGGCCGGGCGCTCGAGCTCAACCCCGCCGCCGGCAAGGCGATGGCCGACTCCGGGCACGAGGTCGCGACCCACGGTTACCGCTGGATCAACTACAAGGACTTCACGCTGGAGCAGGAGCTCGACCATATCCGCCGGACCGTGAAGGCCACGATCGACAGCGCCGGCAAGGCGCCGGTCGGCTGGTACACCGGCCGGTTCGGCAAGAACTCGCTGCGCGCCGTCGTGCAGCACGGCGGCTTCCTCTATTCGAGCGACTCCTACAGCGACGACCTGCCCTATTGGGTCAAGGTCGAGGGCACGCCGCACCTGGTCATCCCCTACACGCTGGAGGTCAACGACATGAAGTTCGCGGTGCCGCCGGGCTTCGGCATCGCCGACGGCTGGCTGCAGGCGATGAAGGACGCCTTCGACATGCTCTACGCCGAGGGCGCGCGGTCGCCGAAGATGATGTCGGTCGGCATCCACTGCCGGCTGGGCGGCCGGCCGAGCCGCGCGCTCACGCTGGCGCGCTTCCTCGACTACGTCGCCTCCAAGCCCAAGGTCTGGGTCGCCACCCGCGAGCAGATCGCGCGTCACTGGATGAAGGTGCATCCGGCGCTGACAACGTGAAGTTGTAAATCACCTTATCAGAGCACGCCCCAGGAGTATTTTTCCGAGGCGGGAACCTTCCTGGGGCTGTGGATAACTGGGTTTACACGCCACGTTTTGGCCGCCAAACAGGTGTTGCATGAAAGCAACACTGCCTCTGGGCCTCCTGGTTTCGTCGCTCGCGCTAGCGGGCTGCGTCCAGCACACCGCCTCGAAAGCTCTTCCTGGACCGGTCATGACCATCCAGGAAGCGAAGGCTTATGCCGTTGAGCAGCGCAAGAACGAGATTATGCGCGACCTGGCGACTTGCGAGAGCGGTGGCCATGGCGAGTCCGACCGGCCGATCGTCGGCGGGCGCGGCGCTTATGTCGGCCGCTTCCAGTTCAGTCCCCGCACCGTCGTCGCCTATGTCCAGCAGAAGGAAGGCCGCCAGCTCAGCCTGAGCGAGGCCAAGGAGCTCGCCCACAACTATGACCAGGCCGCCGAGCTGGCCAAGTACATGATCTTCGACCTCGACCGCGCCGGCGACTGGCCGCTGTGCGCCCGCAAGCTCGGCCTTCGCCAGCAGGTCGAGGAAATCCGGTCTGCTCTCTAGCCGCACCGTGCAGGAACCGGGCGCCCGACCTTCCGTTGAAAGATGGTGGCGCACCGGTTCCTCCCTCTCCTTTGTTTTCTGACCCTCCCTGCCAGCGTCCTGGCGGCCGCCCCAGCGCCTGAGCCGCCCCCCGATCCCGCCGCCGAAGCCCGCTCCATCACCATCGAGGTCCGCCGGGACGCTCTCGTTCGCAAGCTCGCCGACTGCGAGACGGGCGGCCGGGGCGAGGCCGCGGTCGGCCGCGGTCCCTATGTCGGGGTATTCCAGTTCTCGCCCGGCACCGTCGTGGCCTTCGTGCGCGAACGTGACGGCCGGACCCTGAGCGCTCCCGAAGCGATCGCGCTTGCCCGCGACTACGGGCGTGCCTCGAAGCTGGTGCAGTACGTGATCTTCGAGCGCGGCGGCCACTCCCATTGGCCGGGATGCAGCTCCAAGCTCGGCATCGCTCGTCAGGTCGCCGCCATCAAGGCGCTGTAACGCTTCCGGCCCGTCAGACCTCGAGCCATTCCTTGCGGATGGCGGCATTGGCGGCCAGCTCGGCGGGGGTGCCTTCGAAGACGATCCGCCCGTGTCCCATGACGTAGAGGCGGCGGGAGATGCGGAGCGCAATGGTCAGCTTCTGCTCGACCAGCAGGATCGCCGTGCCGCGGCGGGCGATCTCGTCGAGCAGGGTGCCGACCTGCTCGACCAGCCTGGGGGCCAGCCCCTCGGTCGGTTCGTCGATGATGACCAGGTCCGGGTCGCCCATCAGTGTGCGGCACATGGTGAGCATCTGCTGCTCGCCGCCCGACAGCACGCCGGCCGGATTGTCGCGCCGGGCGCCGAGATTGGGGAACAGGGCGAAGACGTCGTCGAACGTCCAGCGGCCGAACACGCCCGCCCGCTTCAGCCCGAGCTCGAGATTCTGGCGAACCGACAGGCCGGGGAAGACCTGTCGGTCCTCCGGCACGTAGCCGACCCCGGCATGGGCGATCTGATCCGGCCGCAGCCCGGCAATCGACCGGCCCTTGAAGCTGATCTGGCCGAGCGGCGGCACCAGCCCCATGATCGCCTTGCAGGCGGTCGAGCGGCCGACACCGTTGCGGCCCAGCAGGCTCACGATTTCGCCTTCGCCGACCGTCATGTCGACGCCCTGCAGGATGTGGCTTTTGCCGTAGAGCGCATGAAGGTCGCGGACCTCGAGCATCATGCGGCGCCCCTCATGCGGCTACGGTCCCGAGATAGGCCTCTTGCACGGCGGCATTGCCGCGAATGGCGGCCGGCGCGTCGGAGGCGATGACCTCGCCGTAGACCAGCACCGTGATGCGGTCGGCCAGCCCGAACACCACGCTCATGTCGTGCTCGACCATGAGCAGCGTCTTGCCCTCCGACACGCTGCGGATCAACGCCACGGCGCTTTCCGTCTCGCTGTGGCTCATGCCGGCGGTCGGTTCGTCGAGCAGGATGATGTCCGCCCCGCCGGCGATGGTGATGCCGATCTCCAGCGCCCGCTGCTCGGCATAGGACAGCAGGCCGGCCGGCAGGTTGCGCCGGTCGCCGAGCTTCAGCCGCTCGAGCAGCGCCTCGGCCGCCCGGTTCAGCGTCTTCTGCCGGCCGAGCAGGTGCCAGAACGAGTAGCGATAGCCCTGCGACCAGAGCAGCCCGCAGCGCAGGTTCTCGAACACCGTCATGCGCGGGAAGATCGAGGTGATCTGGAAGCTGCGCGACAGGCCGAGCCGGTTGATCTCCTGCGGCGCCAGCCCGGCGGTCGACCGGCCGTTCACCGCGATGGTGCCGGAGGTGATCGGGAAGCGCCCGGAAATGAGGTTGAACAGGGTCGTCTTGCCCGCCCCGTTGGGGCCGATGATCGCGTGCCGCTCGCCACGCGGAATGACGAGGTCGACGCCGCGGATGATCTCGGTCTGCCCGAAGCTCTTGCGGACCTGGCGCAGTTCGATGGCCGGCGCGCTCACGACATCACCCCCTGCCGCCGGGCGTCCTCGATCAGGGCGTCCCAGCGCGCGCGGAAGCCGCGTGCGGCAAAGCGCATCCACAGGATGCCCAGCCCGAGGGCGCCCGCCGCCACCAGCCAGGGCAGCGGCGAGCCGGTGTCGATCACGGCGCCGGCGATCGCGAGTTTCTTGCCCTGCGCGGCGCCAATCGTGGTGAACGAGGCGAGTTCGACCAGCATGACGAAGCCCGCGAGGATCAAGAGCGCCGCTGGCAGGGCCTTCAGGTAAGGCACGGTGAGCTCGCGCAGCCGGCCGATCCGCCAGATCGGCGCGTGCATGAAGATCAGCCCGATCAGCCCGCCCGGCGCGTACATCACCATGACGATGAACAGCACGCCGACGTAAAGAAGCCAGGCGTTGCTCAGCAGGCTGACGCCGCTCTGCAGCAGCACAACCACGATGGTGCCGAGGATCGGCCCGAAAAAGCCGCCCGCGCCGCCGATATAGACCGCGAGCAGGGCATTGGCCGACTTGGCCGCCGACACCGTGTCGAAGGTGACGATCTCGTAGATCAGCACGTACAGCCCGCCGCCGACGCCGGCGAAGAAGCCCGACAGGGTGAACTGGAGCAGGCGCACCATCCGCGGGTCGTAGCCGACGAACTGGGCGCGCTCGAAATTGTCGCGCGTGGCGTTGGCGATGCGGCCGAGCGGCGTCTGGGTCTGGAGCTGCATCAGCGCCGCGGCGATGAACGCCCAGGCCAGCACGAGGCAGTAGACCTGCCACGGCGAGGTATAGGCGACGCCGAGCAGGCTGGTGTCCATCACCCGGTCGATGCTGATGCCGCCCTCGCCGCCGAAGAAGCCCATGAACATCAGGGCGGCGGCGGAGACCAGCTCGCCCAGCCCCATGGTGATCATGGCGAAGGCGGTGGCGCGCTGCTTGGTCACCAGCCAGCCCAGCACGTAGCCGAAGAACATGCCGCCCAGCCCGCCGGCCAGCGGCACCAGCTCGGTCGGCAGCCAGATCGTGCCCGCCTTGACGAGGTTCACGACGTGCGCCGCGCAATAGGCGCCCAGCCCGAACAGCACGGCATGGCCGAACGACAGCAGGCCGGCCTGGCCCATCAGCATGTTGTAGCTCAGCGCGAAGATCGCCATCACGCCGATCTCGCTCATCAGGGTGAGCACGAAGCCGGAATGGCGGCCCTTGGTCCAGTCGTAGAACAGGAACGGGAAGGCGAGCAGGACGGCGAGCGCCAGCAGCCAGATCCAGTGGCGGCGGAACGCGCTCATGTATCGCGGGTTCCCATCAGCCCGCGCGGCCGGAAGACCAGGATCAGCACCATCATCAGGAACGGCAGCAGGGCGCCGATGCGTGGCAGGGTCACGGTCAGCACCTCGGCGAACGGCGTCTCCTTGGTCACCACGAAGCCGAAGCGGGCCAGCAGGTCGGCCAGCGACACGTCGAACACCACGGCGAAAGTCTGGATCAGCCCCATCAGGATCGAGGCGATGAAGCATCCGGTCAGCGAGCCCAGCCCGCCGAATACGACCACGACGAAGACGATCGGCCCCATGGTGAAGGCCATCGCCGGCTCGGTGACCTGGTAGTTGCCGCCGATCACGCCGGCCAGCCCGGCCAGCGCCGTGCCGGCGGCGAAGACGAGGGTGAAGATGCGCGGCACATTGTGGCCGAGCGCGGAGGCCATCTCGGGATGGGTCAGCGCGGCCTGGATGATCAACCCGATGCGGGTGCGCGTCAGCCCGAGCCAGATCGCGCCGAACATCAGCGCGGAGACCAGCAGCATGAAGGCGCGGTAGGCCGGAAAATGCGTGCCGTAGATCGTGAACAGCGGGAAATCGAGCAGCTCCGGGATCCGATAGGGGACCGGCAGCAGGCCCCAGGTCATCTGCACGACCTTCTCGATGATCAGGGCGAGCCCGAATGTGAACAGCAGTTCGGCGACGTGGCCGTTGCGATGGACCCGCCGCAGCCCCCACATCTCGATCGCCGCGCCGATCAGCCCGCATAGCAGCGGCGCGATCACCAGCGCCGGCCAGAAGCCGATATGCTGGCTGATCGTGAAGGCGAAATAGGCGCCCAGCATGTAGGCGCTGGCATGCGCGAAGTTCAGCACGCCCATCATGCTGAGGATGAGCGTCAGCCCGCTCGCCAGCATGAACAGCAGCATGCCGTAGACCAGGCCGTTGAGGAGGGAGACGACGAAGACTTCCATCGGAGCCGATCGCTACAAAGCAAGGCCCGCTTCCTGTCGGGGAAGCGGGCCTTTGGTCCTTACATCTTCGGGCGCTTCATCTTGCAGCTGTTGGGCTGGTCGATGTCCTTGGCGAGCACGGTCGCCGCGGTGCCCCAGCCGAGGCCGGTGCCCTCGGCGTCGTATTTCACGCCCTTCTTGAAGACGCCGACGAAGTACACGCTGACGATCTGGTGGTCGTCCTTGCGCATGGTGCTGTCGAAGCCGAGGAAGTCCTTGTGCGAGAGGCCTTCCATCGCATAGGCGATCTTGGTCGGATCGAGCGACCCGGCCTTGTTTATCGCCGCCTGGAGATATTCGAAGATGGTGCGGAAGCCGGCCGAGGAGAAATCGAACTTGTGCTTCTCGCGGAAGCCCCGGGCGAAGGCCTCGGCCTCGGCATTGCCGATCTCCGGCGCCACGTTCTCGTTGAACGGCATCACCGCCAGCACGCGGTTGTCGCCGCCGGCGCCGATCGCCGTCGGTCCGCCCGCGAGGTGGGCGTAGAAGGTGTAGTAGCGGAGGTCGGCGCCGGCATCGACACCGGCCTTGATCAGCAGGTTCATGTCCGGGCCCCAGTTGCCGGTCAGCAGCGCCTGCGCACCCGAGGCCTTGATCTTGGTGATGTAGGGCGAGAAGTCCTTGATCTTGCCGAGCGGGATCAGCTCGTCGCCGACCACCTGCACGTCGGGCCGGAGCTTGGTGAGGTAGTTCTTGACCTCACGCTGGACCGACTGGCCGAACAGGTAGTCCTGGTTGATCAGGTAGACCTTGGTGATGTCCTTGGGCAGGGCGCGGACCATGACCTCCGCCTTCATGGCGGCGTGCAGGTCGAAGCGGAAGTGCCAGAAGCTGCACTGCTCGTTGGTCAGCTCGGGCGCCACCGCGCCGCAGTTCAGGTAGATGATGCGGTTGTCGGGATTGCGGTCGTTGTGCTTGTTGACCGCCTCGATCAGGGCGGCGGCGATGTTCGAGCCGCTGCACTGCATGATGAACGGCATGTTCTGGTCGGTCGCGCTCTTGAGCGCGATCAGCGCGTCGGACGGCTGCGACTTGTTGTCGAACGGCACCAGCTCGAACTTCTTGCCCAGCGCGCCGCCCTTCGCGTTGATGAAGTCGATGATGTACTGCATCTGCTTGAGGTTGGCGTCGCCGACCTGGGCGAACGGCCCCGACAGCGGGTCGGTGTAGGCGATCTTGATGGTCTGCTGCGCCCACGCCGTCCCGCCGGCGGCGAGCGCGAGCACGAATCCCAATAGCGCGGAGAGCCCTTTACGCGGCTGCATGTGCGATTTCCTTCCCGGTGTTGCCCGCTCTTTTTGATGGTCCGGCGGTGCTGATGAAAAACTATAGGATGGACACGGCGCGGGCCGCTACAACGAATCCGATTCAACCGTTGTGCGATGGACAGGTTTGATTTCAGACCGTCTTCCGCTGGGGACGTGCCACTCCAGTGGCGCGCCCCCAGCGGAACTCATCCGACTGAAGAGGCGCAGCCTCGCTAGTTGCCGAGCCGGTAGAGCTTCATCGCGTTGTCGCGCACGATCTTGCGCTTGGCCTCGGGCGAGACCTCGGTCAGCTCCGTGCCCAGGAATTCCTGGCTGTCGGGCCAGATGCCGTCGGGGTGGGGGAAGTCCGATCCCCACATGACGTTATCCTCGCCGAGATGCTTCAGCAGCTCGATCCCGACCGGATCGGTCTGGTAGGTCGCGTAGAACTGGCGATGCCAGTATTCGCTCGGCTTCATCTTGAGGTCGAGGTCGCGGAACTGGTCCTCCCATTCGAGGTCCATGTGCTGCAGCACGTAGGGGATCCAGCCGAGCCCGGCCTCGCCGATCACGATCTTGAGGTTGGGATAGCGTGCCGGCGCACCGGAGTAGATCAGCCCCATCAGCATGGTGCTCATGTGCATCTGGAACCCGGTGATGTGCACGGCGAAGATGCGACGCTGCACGTGCGGCGGGAAGGGCGTGACGTCGGGCGAGCGGCCGCCGATCGTGTGGAAATGCAGCGGGATGCCGGTCTCGTGGCCGAACTTCCACAGCGGTTCCCAGTGCTCGTCCCATAGCGGCGTCATGTCGGGCCGGTTGGCGATGTCGAGACCGCGCACGCCGCGCTTGGCGCAGCGCATCGCCTCGGCGACCGATTCCTCCATGTCGTAGTTCGGGATGTTGGCCAGGCCGACCAGCCGGTCGGGCGCCTGCTTGCAGAAGTCGTGGAGCCAGTCGTTGTAGATGCGCAGCATCTCCAGCGCCGCTTCCGGGTCGTTCAGCCGTCCGCTCGAGCCCAGCACGCCGTACAGCACCTCGGCTTGAACGCCGTCGCGGTCCTGGTCCTTCAGGCGCAGGTCGACCTCGGTCAGGCGGCGGACGCCCTTCCTGCCGTCGTCGTAGAGGCCGGTCGAGGCCATGCGGTCGGACCGATGGATAATGCCCGGCACGTACTCGCGGCCGGCCGATCCCATGCCGTTCACCAGCCCGAACTTGGCCCCTTTGGCGCTGACCCATTCCGGACCTTTCGGCCCGTCGACGACGTGGGGCATGCGATCCTTCAGCGCCGCCGAGGCGTTCTTCGTGAACAGGTCGGGCGGCAGCCAGATCAGGTCGACATGGCCGTCGGCGGAGATGACCTCGTATTGCATGACCCTTCCTCCTGTGGGGCGATCATCCTCCCTGGCGGGGCGCGCAAGCAAGGTCCCCCTGGCCGATCCGATCACCCAGCGGCTCGGAGGCAGCGCTATCGGGGGCAAGGAGCATGAGGACGTGTGCCGCCCGTCACCGGATCGTCGCGCGCAGGCTCGCGCGGAGGCGGCTGCGGTCCATGTCGCTGCTGATCTTGTCGGCCTTGACCATGATCGAGCACTCCTCGAGCGTCTTGATCTGGGCGTCGGCCTCGCCGTTCAGCTTGGTCATCTTGTCGGTGAGATAGGTGTTGATGCCCGATTGGACCTGGTCGCGGACCTCGAGCGGCAAGCCGAGGAAGGCGTTCTGGATCTGGTCGAAGGCATCCTTCGGGCCGCCCTGGATCACCGTGACCTTCTCCCGCCATTCGCGCAGCTTCTGGTCGAGGCCGACGGCGACGATCCCGTTGATGGTCACGATCCACTTGTCGGGATTGAGGAGCGCCTTCTCCGTGTCGGTGCTGAGCCCGCCCATGAAGCGGCCGTCGTTGGCGCGGTAGAAATCGTCGAACGACTTCTCGGCGTCGGCGCGCCGCTTGTCGAAGATGTCCTTGAGGCTGCGGCGGACGTCCGCCCAATCCGACTTCTGCCCGTCGGTCAGCGGGCCGGACGCGAGCCCGTCGATGTCGGCCACGATCCGGTCGTAGGCGGCGCGCGTGTCGTTCAGGCTGGTCTTCTTGAGGAACTCGTCGACCTGGTTGCGGATGCCGCCATAGGCCACGATCACCACGCCCTGGTTGTCGAGGTTCGATTTGTAGCGCGTCATGTTGGCCTGGTACTGGCCTTCGATGAGCTGGCGCAGCGGCTTCTTGGCCTTGTCGTAGGCGTCCTGCACGTCCTTGGCGTCGCCGTCCACCTTGGGCGTGATCTGCGACATGACGAGGCCGCCGATATTGAGCGAGCGGGCGACGCTGATCGCCTGGTTGACGACCTCGATGTTCACGCCGGCCGTGGAGGCGATCTGCGCGGCGGTGCCGGCCCAGGACGAGACCTTGAACATCGCGTCGACCACGGAGCTGGGGGTGCCCGCACCGACCAGCGTCGCCTTGACGTAGTCGTTGATCGTCGAGCCGATCTTCTTCCAGCCGTCCTGCAAGGCGATCATGCCGGCGCCGGCCTGGACGTAGTACGGCATCGCCGTCGCCAGCGCCGTCTCGAGCATGTCCTTGATGTCCTGTGCTGCCTTCTGCTCCTCCTGCTCGACCTTGAGATCCTCCTCGCTGAGGTTCTGCCAGCGCTTGTCGAGGACCGAGATCATCTCGCGGACATTGCGGCTGTTGGTGATCAGCAGGTCGCGCGATTCGGCCAGCGTCAGCTTGCCGACCAGCGCCCAGAAGGCCATCTCCTCGAAATCGACCTTCTCGCGAAACTTCACGGCCGCCGCGCTCGGGCTGGAGACGCCGGACAGCATGTTGTCGAGCTTGTCCTGGGCCGACCGCACGGTGTCGCGGAACTTGGAATTGTATTCCGGCGTGAGCGGCTCGGCGCTGTCGTCGGCGAGGAACGTCACGATCATGGTCAGGATCGCGTCGCGCGCGTTGAAGTACTCGTCCAGCACGGCCGCGATGCGCAGACGCTCCGCCCCAAGCTCCGCGCCCGCCCCGGCAAGCGCATTGGCGACTTCCTTGCGGCGATAGTCATAGGACGGCATGGCCGGTTTTCCTTCAGGCGTTGCACATCATGCTCCTCTCCCCCGCTAGGGGGAGAGGCGGGGAGAGGGGGCGGCGCTCGATGGGATTTGCACACCCGATGCTCATCTTGCGCTGCTTGGCATGAAGGGTAGAGCGTGTGGCGGGAACCGTCTGAAACCCCCTCTCCCCGCCTCTCCCCCTAGCGGGGGAGAGGAGCATGAGGGAATTTCCCAGAGCCGCCTTCGTGCTCACGACCCCTCAGATCTCCTGGATCGTGCTGATGCGCCATGGGCCGTCGCCGAGGCGTTGCAGGCGCCACCAGCGGCTCACCGTCACGTCGTTGAAGGTGCGCACCGTGCCGTCGAACTGGCCGACATGCTCGAGCTCGACGATGACCTCTTCGAGGCGCGGCTGGCCGGGATAGTCTGTGCCCGGGATGACGGCCCGCACCTCGTCGATCCAGACCGGGCGCGCGTCCCACACACGGGTCATGATGCTCTGGCGTGCCCTCTCGAAGTAGCTGTCCGGCACGCGCTGGGCATTGGCGCGGAACAGGACCCGGCCGTCGTCCAGCAAGTCGATGCCCCAGGTCGCGAACGTTGCCGTATAGAGCGCCTGGTCGCCGGCCTTCAGGGCCGCGACCATGGCCTTCACGACATCGATCGGGCCGGCGCTGTCGGGCGGGAGATCGGCGCTCGGCCGGCGCAGCACCTCCTCGCCCGCGAACAGGGCGATGCCCTTGTCGGGCTTGCGCATGTCGACGAACAACGCCTCGCCGATCAGTGCCGCGACCGGACGCAGTGCAAGGCCGAAATAGGCGCGTTCGCCGATCACGAGCTGCCCCGGCTGGGCGAGGACCTCGCCGATGATCTGGTAGCTCTCGTCGATGTGCGGCACGACGAGCCGCCTGTAGCGGTTGCGCGCATCGAGCATGAGCCCGGCCTCGGTGCCCTCGGCATCGGCAAAGTACCAGCCGTCGCTCCGGTTGCCGGCCACGAACCAGGTATGGCCGGCCTCGCCGACCCAGTCGCGGTTACGCAGTGGCGGCAGCACGACATACTTGCCCTGCACGCTGGCGCGATCGCCGTGGATCGGATGCACCGCGGGGAAGGGCTGGACGATCAGCCGGTCGGCCAGCTCGGCCTGGATCGCTGCCCACGCCTCTTTCGCCTTGCCACGGATCTCGTCGGCCCGCTTCTCACCCAGCTCGCGGAAATCGAGGGCGTCCGGCGGCAGCGTGACCGGCGGGCCTTTCAGCCGGGCGACGGCGGCGTTGAAGTCGGCCGCGACCGCCCGCGCGAAAGGTCCCGGATACTTGCGCTGCAGCAGCTCGACCCTCGGGCGCTGCTGCTCGAGCTGCTTGGCCTCGTATTCGGTGCTCAGCGACAGGGCGAAAAGCGGATCGTCCAGCACCGCGCCGAGGGATTTCGCGAAGTTGTCCGCCCAGTCGCGCCAGCTCCGGTCGAAGCCGTCATACTCGTACATCTCGGGCGGGCCGCCCGGGCCGAGCAGGTTGCGGTTGCCGGCGTCGCGGGTGAAGACCTGGCCCTTCACCTGGCCCGCGATGTCGAGCGTCTGCCAGCCCTGTCCGGGTGTCGCGCGGCGCAGCACCTTCAGCACGACTTTCGCACCCTCGCCCTTCTTCGCCTCGCTCCAGTGCTGCGGCTCGCCGTAGCTGCCGATCGCCTTGTAGTTGTTGCGCTGTTCCTCTGGCGTTGCCGGCTTTTTCACCGGCATGCCGTCGACGGCGACGATCAGGTCGCCGATCCGCAGCCCGCTGTCGCGGAAGCCGCTGAACCAGCCGATGCCGGTCACGCGATAGGCGGGCGGCTTGTTGTCCAGCATCGCGAGGGTCGTGATCCCCGTGGAGACATCGCCGGCGGCCCATGCCGTCCCCGCGATAAGCCCACTTGCGGCGAGACCCGAGACGAGGACCGTACGGCGATCGACAGTCATGCTCAGGTCCTCGATTGGCGATTCACGCTGCGGCACTATGGTCCGGCGGGATCGGAGGAATCAATCCGCAACGCACCTGCATGATGGTTTTGCAGAAGCGATGTCGCGTAGCCGCCGTCCGATCAGCGACGCGGGCGGGCGATGGTGAGCGCGATCCCGCCCAGGATCGTGGCGGAGGCGATCAGCAGCCGGGGCGAGAGCGGCTCGGCCAGCAGCACCACGCCGCCCAGCGCGGCGATGGCCGGCACGCTGAGCTGGATCACGGCGGCCGTCGCGGCCTTGAAGGAGGGCAGCACGGCATACCACAGCACGTATCCCAGGCCCGAGGTGACGGCGCCGGACGCCACGGCATAGAGCGCTCCGGTTTGGTCGACGCTGGTGCGCGAGGCGACGGCGAGGCTGAGCGCGGCGGCGAACGGTACGGCGCGCAGGAAGTTGCCGGCGGTCGCGGCGGTCGGGTCGCGGGTTCCCCGGCCGAGCAGCGAGTAGCCCGCCCAGGCGATGCCGGCGGCGATCATGAAGGCGGCGCCCTCGATCGGCGGGGCGGCGAGGCCGGGCAGCAGCATGTAGACCAGCCCGCCGACGGCGACGAGCAGGCCGGCGAGCTGCATCGGGCGCAGCCGCTCGCCCATCGCCACGGCCCAGGACAACATCGCGATCTGCACCGCACCGAACAGCAGAAGCGCGCCTGTCGCGGCGGAGAGTTGGCGATAGGCGAAGGAGAAGCCGGCGGCATAGGCGAACAGGCAGGCCGCAGCCGGCCAGCTCCCGCCGCCGGCAAGCCGGCCCTTCCGCGCCCGCACGATCAGCGCCAGGACAAGAGCGCCCGAGGCGAGGCGGATCGAGGTGAAGCTCGCCGCGTCGATGGTCGTGTCGCGCAACGCCATGCGGCAGAGCAGCGAGTTGCCGGCGAAGGCCAGCATGGCGAGCGTGGTGAGGACGATGAGGCGGGGCATGGAGCTGGGAGCGCGGCTCTCCAGAGCCGCTCATGGGATGTTGGAAAGCGAAGGAAGAGCGGCTCTGGAGAGCCGCGCTCCCGGCAAGCGCGCCGGTAGGCGGCGTTTCGTATCACGTTGCGGCGTGCTTGGCTGCGCGCTAACGAAGAGCGGTGACCGAGCAGGAACAATGGCTGGCGCGGTTCGCGGCGGCCCTCGAACGCGGCGACGCCGATGCGGCCGCTTCGCATTTCATCGAGACGGGCTACTGGCGCGATCTCGTCGCCTTCACCTGGAACATCGTGACGTTCGAGAATCGTGCCGCGATTGCCGCCATGCTGAAGGCGCGGCTGGCGGACGTGCGGCCATCGGCCTTCCGGATGGAGAGCGGCGAGGGCTGGTTCACCTTCGAGACGGCGGTCGGGCGCGGACGCGGCCACGTGCGGCTGAAGGACGGAAAGGCCACGACGCTGTTCACTGCCCTGATGGAGCTGAAGGGCTTCGAGGAGAAGGCCGGCTCCACGCGCGAGGCCGGCACCGAGCATGGGGCGTTCCGCAACCGCGTGACCTGGACCGACCGGCGGCAGGCCGACGCCGAGGAGTTCGGCATCACACGCCAGCCGTTCGTGCTGATCGTCGGCGGCGGGCAGGGCGGCATCGGGTTGGGCGCGCGGCTGAAGCGGATCGGCGTGCCGGCGCTGATCGTCGATGCCCACGAGCGGCCGGGCGATGCCTGGCGCAAGCGCTACAAGTCGCTCTGCCTGCACGATCCGGTCTGGTACGACCATCTGCCGTACCTGCCGTTTCCCGACCATTGGCCGATCTACACGCCCAAGGACAAGATGGGCGACTGGCTCGAGTCCTACGTGAAGATCATGGAGCTCGACTACTGGCCCTCCTCGCCGTGCAGGAGCGCGGTGTTCGACGAGGCGGCCGGCGAATGGACGGTCGTCGTCGAGCGCGCGGGCAAGCCCGTGACGATCCGGCCCAAGCATCTCGTGCTGGCAACCGGCATGTCGGGCTTCCCGGAAGTCCCGCGCTTTCCCGGTGCGGAGACGTTCAAGGGCATGCAGCACCATTCCAGCAAGCACACCGGCGGCGAGGGCTGGGCCGGCAAGCGCTGCGTCGTCGTCGGGTCGAATAACTCCGCGCACGACATCGCTGCCGACCTGTGGGAGCACGGCGCCGACGTGACGCTGCTGCAGCGCTCGCCGACGCTGGTGATGCGCGCGGAGTCGCTGGCGCGCCATCGGCCGCTCTATTCCGAGGACGCGCTGGCCAAGGGCATCACCACCGAGAAGGCCGACTTCATCGCCGCCTCGCTGCCCTATGCGCTGCAGCCGGCGGCCGCCCGGCCGATGACGGCGCAGATCCGCAGCGATGACGCCGATTTCTACGCGCGGCTGGAGAAGGCGGGTTTCAGGCTGACCTTCGGCGAGGACGAGACCGGCATCGGCACGATGTATATGCGCCGCGGCTCGGGCTACTACATCGATGTCGGCGCCTCGGCCCTGATCGCCTCGGGCGAGATCAAGCTCGAGTCGTCCGAGGTCGACCATCTCACGGCGACGAGCGTGGTGCTGAAGGACGGCACCGAGCTGCCGGCCGACCTCGTCGTCTATGCCACGGGCTACGGCTCGATGAACCAGTGGGCGGCGGCTCTGATCTCGCCGGAGGTCGCCGACAAGGTCGGCAAGGTGTGGGGGCTGGGCTCCGGCACGGCCAAGGACCCGGGCCCGTGGGAAGGCGAGCCGCGCAACATGTGGAAGCCCACCGCGCAGGAGAACCTGTGGTTCCATGGCGGCAACCTTGCCCAGTCGCGGCACTATTCGCGCTTCCTCGCGCTGCAGCTCAAGGCGCGGCTGGAAGGGCTCGCCACCCCGGTCTACGCTCGCGCTCCCGTCCATCACAAGGCCTAGGCGCATGAACGGCATCAAGGTCCTGCTCGCGGCGAGCGTGCTCCTCGGCGGCTGCGGCGGCTTCTATCCCGGCGACCCGGTGGAGACCAAACCGCGCTTCGCCGCCTCGCTCGCCAGCGAGAGCACGGCCCGTGGCAGGCTCACCGCCAACTACTCGCCCTCGCGTCGGCTGCTGTCGTGGGACCTGAGATATGCCGGCCTGAGCAGCCCGATCACCTGGGCGGAGTTCCGCGGCCCCGACATCGAAGGCGCCGATTCCGCGATCGTGCCGATCAACGACCAGATCGAAGGCAACCGCCATCCCGGCGGCGCGACCCTGACCGACCGGCAGGCCGCCGACCTCGAGGCCGGCCGCTGGTATGTTGTCATCAAGACGGAGAAGTACCCCTCCGGCGAGCTCAAGGGCCCCGTGGTCGGGACGGGGCGGTAAGCTGGGGGCGCGGCTCTCCAGAGCCGCTCATGGGATGTCCCAAGGCGAAGAAGGAGCGGCTCTGGAGAGCCGCACTCCCAGCGAGGAACTCAGAACCTGAAGTTCCAGCCGATCCATTTCGCGAGGCCGCGGCCCATCACCTTCTCGAGATCCTCGCCCTTCAGCCACGGCAGCTCGTCGGTGAAGAAGGTGACGCACTGGCGGTAGGTGCAGGGCATGCGGGTGATGTCGGTGCCCCAGAAGAAACGGTCCGGGCCGAAGGCGTCGAACAGGCGGTGCAACGGGTCGTGCAGGTTGCGGAACGGGTAGGGCTGCGTCGAGTAGCCCGGCGCGCCGGTCGCCTTCAGGGCCACGTTGGGCAGCCTGGCCAGCGGCAGCAGCTTGTCGAGATGCACCAGCGCCGCCTCGTCCTTCGCGCCCGACTTCAGGCCGCAGTGATCGATGATCAGGGTGAGGTCCGGATGGGTCTCGGCGATCCAGCGGAACTTGTCGAGGAAGTTGCCCGCCAGCATCGCGACGGGCAGCCCCGCCTTCTCGACGGCCGGCCAGATCCAGTCGAACTGGCCCTCCTGCAGCTGGCGGGGCTGGTCGCCATAGGCGAACACCCAGCGAAAGCCCTTCATGCCGGGCTGTTGCCGCCAGGTCGCGATCAGTCTCTCGTTCGACCGGTCGCCCGGTGGAAACTGCCCCAGGATGGCGAAGCGGTCGGGATGCTTCCTGCATGCCTCGACCGACAGCGCGTTCGAGGTCGGGTCCCAGCTGAACGGCGGATGGATCAGTGCGCCGTCGACGCCGGCCTCGGCCATCTCGGCTAGCAGCTCCTCGGCGCTGAAGCTCTGGACCTGGCGATGGTTGGAAACCGGCGGGATGATCGCCTGCGACCAGAGATGGACCTGCGCGTCGACGATCTTCATGTGAACTTGTAGTCCCAGCCGACCCACTTGCAGAGCGAGCGGCCCATCACCTTCTCGAGGTCCGGGCCCTTCAGCCACGGCAGCTCCTCGGTGAAGAAGGTCACGCACTGCCGATAGGTGCAGGGCATGCGGGTGATGTCGGTGCCCCAGAACAGGCGGTCCGGCCCGTAGGCATCGAAGATGCGGTGCAGGCCATCCTGGATGTTGCGGAACGGATAGGGCTGCGTCGAATAGTGCGGCGCGCCGGTCATCTTGACCGCGACGTTGGGCAGCTTGGCGAGCGCCGTCATCTTCTCGAGATGGATGAAGGCTTCCTCGTCCTGGCCGAGCCGGTTGAGGCCGCAATGGTCGAGGATCAGGCGGAGGTCGGGATAGCGCTCGGCGATGCCGCGGAACTCCTTCAGGAAGATGCCGCCCATCATCGCGACGGCGAGGCCCGCTTTCGCGGCTTCCGGCCAGATCCAGTCGAGCGCGCCCTCGTGCAGCAGCTTCTGCTCCGGCGGATGCAGCAGCGCCCAGCGCAGCCCGACCATGCCGGGCTGCTTGCGCCAGCCCGGGATCAGCGCGCGGTTGGCCGGGTCCTTCGGATCGAAATTGCCCATCACCGCGAAGCGCCCGGGATATTTCGCGGCCGCCTCGAGCGCCATTTGCTGGGAGTTGGGATCCCAGCTCGTTGGCGGATGGATGAGCGCGGCATCGACGCCGGCCTCGTCCATCTCCTTCAGCATCTCCTCGGCCGTGACCTGCGTGACCTTGCGATGCTTGCCGGTCGGTGGCGTGATCGTCTGGCCCCAGATATGGACCTGGGCGTCGATGATGTTCATGGGTGTTTCCTCCAGTGGCGCGTTCTTGTCTTTTCTGCGCGGTGCGGGCTCTCGCGCCTCTGAAGGCGCTGCCGCCCGCCAGCGCATGTGAATGCGCTCAATTCGGCGTCGGCGAGGCCGGGTCGATCAGGTTCTCTCGCTTGAGCTCGCTCCACAGCTCCGTCGGGATCCTGGCCGAGAGGCGTTCGACGTTCTGCTTCACCTCCGTGCTGTTGAGCGCGCCGGGGATGACCGCGCAAAAAGCGGGATGGAACAGCGGGAACTGCATCGCCGCCGCGCCCAGCTCGACGCCGTGGCGCTTGCAGACCGCCTCGAGCTTGCGCGCCTTCTCGATCAGGTGGGCCGGCGCCTGGGCATAGTCGTGCGTCGACTGGTCGCTCACGCCGCCGGTCAGGATGCCGGAGTTGTACGGGCCGCCGAGGATCACCGACACGCCGCGCCGGGTGCATTCCGGCAGGAAGGCGTCGAGCGCGCCCTGCTCGAGCAGTGTGTAGCGGCCGGCCAGCAGCATGCAGTCGAAGTCGCCGGCCTGCACGAAGCGCAGGCTGGTGTCGCTCTCGTTGATGCCGACGCCGATCGCGCCGATGACGCCGGCCTTCTTCAGCTCGACGAGCGCCTTGTAGCCGCCCTCCATGACCGTCTTGAAGCGTTGGTCGAGGATCGCGCGGTCCTTGATGGTCCAGAAATCGACGTCGTGGATCAGCGCGATGTCGATCTTCGCCATGCCGAGCCGCAGATGGGAATGCTCCAGCGAGCGCATCACGCCGTCGTAGCTGTAGTCGAACACCGGCGAGAAGCCGGGCAGGCCGTTCTCGCGGAACTCCGGCGGCTTCTTCTCGCCGGGCCTGAGGGGATGGAGGATGCGGCCGATCTTGGTCGACAGCACGAACTCCTCGCGCGGCCGGTTGCGCAGGGCCGCGCCCATGCGCAGCTCGCTGCGGCCGTAGCCGTAGAACGGCGAGGTGTCGAAGTAGCGCACGCCGAGATCGTAGGCGGCGTCGGTCAGCCCGACCGCCTCGGCGTCGGTGATGGCGGCGCGGAAGCCGCCCATCGGCGCGCCTCCGAGGCCGAGCGTGGTGACTTCCAACGATGTCTTGCCGACCCTGCGGCGCGGTAGGCTGGTCACGTTTCTTCCCTCGAATTTCTTTGCGGCTGCAATCGGAACGCAGCACAATACTCGCGAAATCGGTTCCGATGCGCCATCGATTGTTGTCGATCCTGTTGCTTGCCTGCCTGGGCTTGGCGCCGAGCCAGGCCGGCGCGCTCGATTGCCAGAGCCCGGCGCGCACCGATCTCCGCGCGATCTGCCGCGATCCCGCGCTGAAGGCGGCCGACGAGCGGCGCATTGCCCTGTACGACCGCATCCGCGCCGGCCTTCCGGTCGCGGACAAGCCGGCTTTCGCCGCTTACGAGAACGGTTGGCTGGTCGCGCGCAGCGGCCGTTGCCCGATGCGCGAGGGCGAGATCGACAAACGCTGCCTGCGCGAGGCGATCGACGAGCATGCCGCCGAGCTGGCGGCGCTCGACGGGCTGGTCGGCGGCCCGGCGGGGCGCCTGCGCTTCCGCTCGCGCAAGAAAGCGGACGTCAATCCGAACGTCGACATCCATGCGACCTATGTCGAGTTCGAGGGCCCGCAGACGGCCGCGGAACGTCTCTTCAACGAGCAGGTGCTGAAGCTCGTCAACCGCCTGCCATTCGCGCAATCGATCGATCCCAGGACCACCAACACGTGGCAGGACACGATCGACGTGCGCACCATCTACAGCTCGCCCCGGCTGATCGCGGTGAAGTTCGCCGAGTGGGTATGCTGCGGCGCCTACGGCTCGGGCGGCTTCTATGCCCTCAACATCGATGCGGCGAACGGCACGGTGCTGGTTCCCGAACGATGGTTCCATCTCGACGAGGTCGCCGCGGCCTGCTGGTACCAGTTCGTCGACGGCGACAAGGGCGGCGAGCCGTTCCGCCGTCTCTATCCGCTGCGCGAGGCGATCGAGCGCTTCGGCGAGAACCTGCGCCGACCGTCCATCTGGTCCTTCTCGCAGCGCGGCGTCGAGCTGCAGTTCTCGTCGCTGATGGGTTATGCGAGCGGGCCGTACACCTGCCGCCTCGGCTACGCCGAGCTGGCCCGCTCGACCGTGGCGGGCTTCCAGTTGCCCCCCTGACCGGCGTGGCGAAGCGTCGAGGCCTTACGCCGATGGCGCAATCGTCGTCGCTTCGATCTGCTCCGCCGTCGGTCCGTCGCCCTTCGTGGTCGTGCGGCGCAGGTCGCGGGTGGTGTTGAGATCGTCGTAGCGGCGTACCCGGTGCATGGTGGTGCGATTGTCCCACATCACCAGATCGTGCTGCGTCCAGCGGTGCGAATAGACGAACGCCTCCTGCGTGGCGTGCTCCGTCAGGTCGCGGATGAAGGCCATCGCTTCGGGTTGCGGCCAGCCGACGATGGTGCCGATGTGCGCCGACAGGAACAGCGACTTGCGGCCCGAGGTCGGGTGCGTTCGCACCAGCCGGTGGCGGACCGGCGCCATGCCGGAAAGCTCCTCGGCCTTGTAGGCCTCGAAGCCGAGCTGGGCGCGCGAGAAGATCAGCGAATGCTCGCAGATGAGGTCCTCGACCTCCGCCTTCGTCGCGCTGTCCAGGGCATCGTAGGCGGCGCGCATGTCGGCGAACTCGGTGTTGCCGCCCCGGGTCACGACGATGCGGCCGCTCAGGATCGAGTAGTTCGCCGGCACGACGCGGAACGAGGCGTCCGAGTGCCAGAGCCGGTTGCCGAGCGAGGCCATGCGCCGGCGGTCGTCGCGGGCGAGCTTCTGCCCGCCCTTGTCGAGGTTGGAGACATCGGCGAAGGCAGGGTCGAGGCGTAGCTCCTGCTTGCGCTCCGTCGAGTTCGCGCCGTCCTGGAAGGGGCCGAAGTTGGCCGTGAAGGCAAGCTGCTGGGCGTCGGTGATGTCCTGCCCGGGCAGCACGAGCACGGCGTACCGGTCCATGCCGGCATCGATCGCCTTCACCTCTTCCGGCGTCAATGGCTTGCGCGCATCGATGCCGGTCATGCGGCCGCCGACGTGGCGGGTGAGGGGCTCCACTTCGATCGTCATGCTCTCCTCATTGCTGGGACCGCGCCACTCCGTGGCGCTTCATGATGATGAGCGCCACAGAGTGGCGCGGTCCCAGCGAATTATCGCAAGGCTGCTGCGATGTTTCCGCCGTCCACGGTCAGCACCGCGCCGGTCGTCTTGGGCGCCTTGGCGAGCGACAGGAAGCACTGCGCCACGTCCTCCGCCGTCACTTCGAGGCCGAGCAGGTTGCCGCCCATGTAATCCGACTCGCTCAGCCCGCGCGCCTTCGAGCGCTGGGCGATCATGTCGTCGGTCAGCAGGCCCGAGCGGATGCGGTCGGCGTTGACCGCATTGGAGCGGATGCCGTCGGCGCCATGGTCGAGCGCGTACTGGCGCATCAGGAACAGCGTCGCCGCTTTCGGCAGGCCGTAAGGGCCGAAATCGGGGCCGGGGTTCACCGCCTGCTTGGAGGTGTTGAACAGCAGGCACCCGCCCAGCCCCTGCGCGCGCATGATCCGCACCGCGTTCTGCGCCACGCTCTGGTGCGCCCAGAAATTGAGCTCGAAGCTCTGGCGCAGGACGGCGTCGTCGACCGTGCCGATCCGGCCCTGCCAAGCCGCGCCGGCATTGGACACCGCGATGTCGACGCCGCCGTAGGTCGCGGCGACCTTGTCGAAGGCGGCGCGCACCTGGGCGGCATCGGTCACGTCGCAGGCGATGGCGAAGCCCTTCACCCTGGAAACGTCGCGGTCGATCACCACGACCTCGGCGCCGTCCTTCGCGAGCGCCGCCGCCGTCGCCGCGCCGATGCCCGAGGCGCCGCCGGTCACGACGGCGATGCGCCGCGCCAGCGGCTTCTCGGCGGCCGAGCTCAGCTTGGCCTGCTCGAGCGACCAGTATTCGATGTCGAAGATGTCCGGCTCGGGAATGCACTGGTAGGTGCCGAGCCGCTCGGCGTCGGCGATCACCGCGACCGTGGTCTCCGCGAGATCGGCCGCGATCTTCGCATCCTTCGACGAATTGCCGACGCCGAACAGGCCCACGCCAGGCACCAGCACGACTCGCGGGACGGGATCGAGCTCTTTCTTCGCCACGACCTGCTTGCCGTTGTGGCGCTCGAAATAGGCGTGGTAGTCGGCTGCGAACTTCTCGAGTGCGGCCCTGGCCTCGGCCTTGAAGGCTTCGAGCTTGCCGGCCTCGGGCGCCGGCGCGATGAACGGCAGGTTCTTGGTGCGGATCGCATGGTCGGGCGTGACCGGGCCCTGCTGGCTGTAGCGGCCGATCTCCTTGCCGTTCACGAAGGCCAGGATCTCGGGATTGGTGCGGAACTCGAGCACGAAGCGCTGCGCCGCCTCGCGGCCGCCGCCCTTCGCCGGGATCGACATCAGCCCGCGCAGGATCGGCGCGATCTCCTCGACCCCGGCCGGTTGCGCGGGCAGGTCGGCTCCGGCGAAGATCTTGCGCGTCGCTTTCGCCAGCCGCTGCTCGGCCATGGTGACGAGATCGATCATGCGGACATAGGCTTCCTCCGCCGTCGCGCCCATCGAGAAGATGCCGTGCTTGAGCAGGATCAGCCCTTCGACGTCCGGATTCGCCTGGCCGACCTCGCTGCACTTCTTGGCGAGCGCGAAGCCCGGCATGACGTACGGCACCAGTGCGGCGCGCTTGCCATAGAGGTCGGCCGCCAGCTCGGCACCGTCGGGCTGGTCGGTCAGCGCCAGCACCGCGTTGGAATGGGTGTGGTCGATGAACTTGTGCGGCAGGAACGCGTGCAGCAGCGTCTCGACCGACGGGTTGGGCGACTTGCTGTCGAGCAGGTTGCTGCGCTGCACGTTGACCATGTCCTCGTCCGACAGCGCCTGCAGCCCGTGCAGCTCCCGCAGCGGCGCGAGCCGCACCGCCGGCAGGCCGGGCGCCTCGATCGTGCCCATGTCCCAGCCGCTGCCCTTGACGCACAGCACGTCGATCGTCTGACCGGTGATGTCCGGCATGCGTGTCTTCACCGAGGTGTTGCCGCCGCCGTGCAGCACCAGCTTCGGCTCCCCGCCCAGCAGCCGCGTCGTGTAGACGCGCAAGGCGAGATCCTCGCCGATGCCCTTCCTGGCGTGGGCGGCGACGGCGGCCTTGGCGTCGGAATCGGACCATAGATTTTGCATGCCCGCCTTTTACAGGGTCGGCGGCCGGTCTGCGATATCCGTGTTGCAAGGCGCGCGAGCCACGGCGCGACCGCAGCGGCGAACCGGACACTTGACCTTTTGCGACAATTCCGCTGGCCTCCGCCCCGTGAACGATTCGACCTCGACCGGCATGGCGCGCATCGGCGAAGGTACGCTCCGGGTGGGGCCGCTGCTTCAGATGCCGGAAGTGGCCGCCGAATTCGGCCTCGCCCTCGAGCCATTGTTCGGCGAGATGGGTTTGCCGCTTTCCCTGCTGGACGACGCCGAGCGCATCCTCGACGTCCAGACGGCGGCGCGGCTGCTGACCCTTTGCGCGGAACGGAGCGGCTGCCCGCATTGGGGCCTGCTCGTCGGCCAGAAAGCCATGCCGGCCTCGCTCGGCGTGGTCGGTCTGGCGCTGCTTGATGCCGCGACCGTGGGCACCGCGCTGCGTGGCCTTATCCTCACGCTGCACCTGAACGGGCGGGCGATCGTGCCCACGCTGGTCGTCCGCAACGGCATCGCCACTCTCGGCGTCTCGCCGTACGGCGACTATGAAGCTGGCGCCCAACAGGTGACCGACCTTGCGATCGCCATGGCCGTCAACCTGATGCGCGCGCTCTGCGGGCCGCAATGGGCGCCGGCCGAAGCCATCTTCTCGTGCCGCGTGCCGGCGGACCGGCGTCCCTACAGCCGCTTCTTTCGCGCGCCGCTCCGCTTCGACGCCCCCATGACGGCGCTCGTCTTCTCCGCCGATTGGCTCGCCCGCGCGATCCCGGGCGCCAGCGCGGTGGCGCGGCGGCGGCTGCAGGCGCAGATCGCGGCCTTGACCGACCGGCAGGATCTCGACCTTGCCAATCGCGCGCGGCGCGCCCTGTTCACGCTGATCGCCCATGACGACGTGTCGGTCGAGGCCGTGTCGGCCATGCTGGGGATGCACCGGCGCACGCTCAATCGGCGGCTGACCGAGCACGGCACGGCGATCGCCACGTTGTTGGCCGAAGTCCGCTACCAGATCGCCCGCCAGCTCCTGGCGGACACCGACCTGCCGCTGGTCGAGATCGCTGCGACCCTCAACTACACCGATGCCAGCGTCTTCTCGCGCGCTTTCCATACCTGGTCGGGCCAGACGCCGACGGCGTGGCGGGCGCAGTCGCGACGAGGCCGGCGGCCGGTCTGATCGGGCGCCGCTCTCTCGCCCGGGACGGTGCCACGGACCGACAAGCCTGATCGTCCTTCGTCAGAAGACCTTCGGGAATCGACGCTTCACAAGCTCCCAGGACGGCGAACGGGAAAGTTGACGCATCTGCATGTCGTTCGGCCGCTCGATCGGGTTGGCCCGAACATGGCGGTAGTCATCCCGCGTCAGCGGTCGAACGGCTTCAGTTTTCGCTGCCACGCCTCATCGGCAGGGTTGCCCTCGCCGCGCTCTAGGGAAGCGAACATATCAATGCGCGATGACGACCTTGCCGAAGTGGCCCTGGCCTTTCAGGTGGCGGTAGGCCTCCTTCGCCTCGGCGAAGGGGAATATCCGGTCGATGACCGGTTCGAGGCCGCCGGCGGCGATGGCGCGGTTCATCGCCTCGAACATCTGCCGGCTGCCGACATAGAGACCCTGGACGCGGAGGTTGCGGCGCAGGATCGGCATCGGATCGACCTGCGAGGGGCCGGTCAGCAGGCCGATCACCGCGATTCGCCCGCCGAGCCGCGCGGCGAGGAAGGAGCGGGGCAGGGTGCCGGCGCCGCCGACCTCGACCACGATGTCGGCGCCTCGGCCACCGGTCAGCCGGAGCGCTTCCTGGTCCCAGTCCGGCGTCGCGCGATAGTCGATCACTGCCTCGGCGCCCATCGCCTTCAGCCGTTCCGCCTTGGCAGCGGAACTGGAGGTCGCGATCACGCGGGCGCCGAACATCCGAGCGAACTGCAGCGCGAAGATCGACACGCCGCCCGAGCCCTGCACCAGCACAGTGTCGCCGGCCTTGATCCTTCCGATCTCGACCAGCGCGTTCCAGGCGGTCACGGCCGCGCAGGGCAGCGTGGCACCCTGCTCGAAGCCGAGATGGGTGGGCAGCACGACGGCGCCGTCCTCCTCGAGCACCGCGAGCTCGGTCAGCATGCCGTCGATCGCGCCGCCCATCGCCGAGGCCTGGGCCGTCGCGTCGATCTCGCCGCCGATCCATTTCTGCATGAAGCAGCCCGCGACCCGGTCGCCGACCGCGAGCCGCGTTACGCCGGGGCCGACCGCGACCACCTCGCCGGCGCCATCGGACAGCGGGATCAGGTCGGGCTTGGGGGCAGCGCGGGCATATTTGCCCTCGACCGTGATCAGGTCGCGATAGTTGAGCGACGTGGCCCGCACCCTGACCAGCACCTGGCGCGGACCGGGCGTCGGGTCGGGCCGTTCGACGAGGTGCAGGCCGTCGATGGTGCCCGGCGCGGAAAGGACGTAGCAGCGCATCACTGCCCGCCTGTCTTCATCTCGAGGATGGTCTTGGCCATGACCGCTTCCTGGTCCCACGGGAACAGGATCCAAGTGTCCTGGCTCACCTCGGTGATGTAGCTGTCGACCGTCGGCCGGCCGGCGGGCTTGGCGTAAACCGTGGCGAAATGGGCCTCGGGCAGCATGGCGCGGACGGCGCGGGCGGTGACGCCGGTATCCACGAGATCGTCGACGATCAGCCAGCCCTTGCCCTTCTCCTGCTCGGCCATTGTGCCCTTGAGCGTCTCGACCTTCGCACCGCGCTCCATCCGGTCGTATGTCGAGCAGCATACGGTGTCGATCAGGCGCAGGTTGAGCTCGCGGGCGACGATGGCGGCCGGGACCAACCCGCCGCGCGTCACGGCGACCAGACCCTTGAACGGTCCGAGATCGGCCAGCCGCCAGGCCAGGGCGCGTGCATCCCGGTGCAGCTCGGTCCAAGAGACCGGGAACATCTTGTTGTAGCCGGTGCTGGCCGCCATGCGATTTCGTCTCCCCCGTCCGGTTTGGCTTGCCCCCCGGCAAGGCCTGCACTAACACCGTCGGTCGATGCAATGAAGATGCGCAGGTATAGCAGGGTGGAGACGGCAGCGTATGGGATTTGAACTGACACCGGCCTTCTGGAGCGGTCTTCTCCAGATCATCCTGGTGAATATCATCCTGTCGGGCGACAACGCGCTGGTCATCGCGCTGGCCTGCCGCAACCTCGAGAAGAAGCACCAGCGGCCGGCGATCATGATCGGCAGCGGTGGTGCCATCGTCCTGCGCATCATCTTCGTGCTGGTCATCGACCAGCTTCTGCATGTCGGTTACCTCAAGCTCATCGGCGGCCTCCTGCTGCTGTGGATCGGCGTCAAGCTGGTCCAGGGCGAGGAGGAGGGCGAGGACGGCGTCAAGGCGGCGGGCTCGCTGTGGGGCGCCGTTCGCACCATCATCATCGCCGATGCGGTGATGAGCCTCGACAATGCGATCGCCATCGCCGCCGCGGCGAAGGGCGACGTCACGCTGATCGTGCTCGGCCTGCTGATCAGCATCCCGCTGATCATCTTCGGCGCCACGCTGATCATGATGCTGCTCAACCGCTTCCCGATCATCGTGATCGCCGGCGGCGCGCTGCTGGGCTGGATCGCGGGCGAGGTGCTGGCGACCGATCCGGCCTATGCCGAATGGCTCGCCGCCAGGCTGCCCAACGCGAAGACGGTCTTCGAGATCGGCGGCGCGGTGCTGGTCGTGGCGGTAGGCTATGCGCTGCGCTACCGCGCCCGCAAGCGTGCCCATGCGGAGCCGGTCGACCTGGCCGAGGAAAAAGCCGGCGACGCATCGAGGAAGTGAGGGAAGGATGGCACAGATGAAGGCGATCCTGGTGCCGGTGGACGGCTCGGAGAATTCCGATCGCGCGATCAAGCATGCGCTCGGCCTCGTGGCGGCCGGGCTGGCTGCCGACCTGCACCTGCTGAACGTGCAGCCGAGCTTCGGCGGCGCGATCTCGACCTTCGTCGGTCGCGACCAGATCGATTCCTACCGCCGCGAAGAGGGCAACAAGGGCCTCGCCTCGGCCGTCGCCCTTGCGGCGGCGGCTTCCATCCCGGCCAAGGTGCATATCGGCGTCGGCCGCCAGGGCGAGGTGGTCCGCGATTATGCCCGCAAGCTGGGTGCCGACCTGATCGTCATGGGCACGCGCGGCCATACCGGCCTGAGCGGCGTGCTGCTCGGCTCGGTGGCGCAGGACGTCATCGCGCATTCGGACGTGCCGGTCACGCTCGTGAAGTAGGACGCCGCGCGCGTCGGCTGGAGGCACATGGACGCGCTGGGGCTGGATCAATCCGTCATATCCGCCTTCATCCAGGTCGTGCTGATCGACCTGGTGATGTCGGGCGACAATGCCATCATCATCGGCATGGCCGTGGCCGGGCTTCCGGCCGAGCATCGGACCCGCATCATCTTCTGGGGCGTGGCCGGGGCGACGGTGCTGCGGCTGATCTTCGCCGGCATCGCCACCGAGCTGCTGCAGATCATCGGCCTCACCCTGGCGGGCGGCTTGCTGCTGCTGTGGGTCGCCTGGCGCATGTATCGCGAGTTGCGCTCCAAGGGACATTCGGAGGCAGCAGAAGGCGGCGGGACAGCCGCGCCGAAGACGCCCCGCCAGGCGATGATCCAGATCATCGTGGCCGACATCTCCATGTCGCTCGACAACGTCCTGGCGGTCGCCGGCGCGGCGCGCGACCACAAGGTAGTGCTGTGGGTCGGCCTGGCCCTCTCCGTCGTGCTGATGGCGGTGGCGTCGAACCTGATCGCACGGATCCTCGACCGCCATCGCTGGGTGGCGTGGATCGGCTTCCTGATCGTGCTCTATGTCGCCGCCGACATGATCTGGGAAGGTGGCCACGAGGTTGTTGCGGCGACGAGGAAAGCGTAGAAGTCGGCGGCAACGGAGGATTCGTGGCCGACGAGCTGTGGCGAAGGCAGGCACTGGCACCCTATGCCACCCTGCCCTGGACGAGCCGGGGGCGCCTGCATGCGGAGCCCGAGGCGCCGAACCGCAGCCCCTTCCAGCGTGACCGGGACCGAATCATCCACTCGACCGCTTTCCGGCGGCTGAAGCACAAGACGCAGGTTTTCGTCTATCACGAGGGTGACCACTACCGTACGCGGCTCACCCATTCGCTCGAGGTCGCGCAGATCGCGCGCACCATCTGCCGGACCTTGCGGTTCGACGAGGACCTCGGGGAAGCGGTGGCGCTGGCGCACGACCTCGGCCATACGCCGTTCGGCCATGCCGGCGAGGACGCGCTCGATGCGGCGATGAAGCCGTTCGGCGGCTTCGACCACAATGCCCAGACCCTGCGCATCCTGACCAAGCTCGAGGAGCGCTATGCCGAGTTCAACGGCCTCAACCTGACCTGGGAGACGCTGGAAGGCGCGGTGAAGCACAACGGGCCGCTGCTGGTGGAAGGCCGCGTGCTGGCCGACCTGCCGGCGGCGATCGTCGATTATTGCCGCGACCACGATCTCGAGCTCGAAGGCCACGCCGGGCCCGAGGCCCAGGTCGCCGCGTTGTCCGACGACATCGCTTACAACAATCACGACATCGACGACGGGTTGCGCGCCGGCCTTTTCGAGATCGCCGACCTGCGCGAGCTGCCGCTGGTCGGCGAGATGTTCGTCGCGGTCGAGCGCAAATATCCCGGCATCGACCAGGCGCGCCTGATCCATGAGGCGATCCGGCGCATGATCAACGCCATGGTCGAGGACGTCCTCGCCGAGACCGCCCGGCGCCTGGCCGAGGCCCGGCCGGGATCGGTCGCCGAGGTCCGCGCGCTCGGCCGGCCGGTCGTGGCCTTCTCCGAGAAGATGGCGGCGACCGACCGCACGGTGAAGCGCTTCCTCTACAAGCGCATGTACGAGCACTGGCATCTCAACCGCTCGCACTCCAAGGCGCGGCGGGTCGTGATGGACCTGTTCGGCCTGCTGTTCGCCGAGCCCGACTGCCTGCCGCCGCCGTGGCGCGAGCGCGCCGAGGCCGCCGAACGGGCTGCCCGGGCGCGGATCGTGGCCGACTACATCGCCGGCATGACCGACCGGTACGCGCTCGACGAGCACCGGCGGCTGTTCGATCTGTGGTCGTGACGGCGTATCAGCCGCGCACCGTGCGGTGCGGGCGCTGCTCCTGCAGCCAGAGGAAGCCCGCAGCGAGCGGCAGCCAACCGAGCCAGCGCACCGCTTCGACCAGATAGGCGCCGGTCTCGGTGGCGAGCAGGCCGCCCATCCGCTCGAGGTGCGGGTCCACGATCTCGAAGGCGAGCAGCCAGAGCAGCAAGGCCGGCAGCACGACGACGAGCGGCTGCATCTGGCGCGACAGGCGCTGCGACCACCACGGCGCGAGCGAGGCGGAGAATACCAGCACGGCGATGATGAAGCGGGCGGCGGGGTGTGCGGTGAGCCACGGCTGCAGCAGCGGCTCGCGCACGATCATCGTGTAGCCGGTCCATGCCAGCACGGCGCCGCCCAGCAGGATGACCGACGGAAACCGGTCGACCAGCCGGATCACCAGATGGCTGCCCCAGACGATGATCGGCACGCTGATGGCGAGGCCGAGCACGATCAGCAGGAGGCTGCCGGACGCCGCGCCGCCGATCGCCAGCACGTTGTCGATGCCCATGACGGCATCGGCGATGACGATGGTGCGCAGCGCGCCAGCGAAGCTGGTCGCCGCGGCAGCGCCGCCGTGCGAGTCGCCTGCCGCTTCTGCGGGCATCAGCAGCTTGCGGGCGATCCAGATCAGGGCGATGCCACCCGCCAGCATGAAGCCGGGCACGGCGAGGATGTAGACGACGAGGGCGGCCATGAGGGCACGTACGGCGATCGCGCCGAAGGTTCCCCAGAAGATCACCTTGCGCTGGGTGTTCTTCGGGAGATTGCGGGCGACCAGGCCGATGATGAGGGCGTTGTCGCCCGCCAGCACGAGGTCGATCAGGACGATGACGAGCAGGGCCGACAGGAAGCCGGCCGAAAAAAGTTCGGGCATGACGAAGACTCCGACGAAAGACGACTGAAAGGCTCAGAAGGACTTCTGTCGGAACTCGATCGGCACCTTGTCGAGGGCGCGCCGGGCGGCGGGACGCAAAGGGCGGAAAAGGCGGGTGAATCCTGCCTTCACGGCACAAATGCCGCCCGCAAACGCTGCGCCGGCCAAAAGCAACTGCAGCAGGCTCCATTGATGCAGGCCCAGCAGGGACAACTCCCCGCCGAAATCGAACAATGCGAATTCGAGGCCTGCTTCACCGAGCCATGTCGAATCGACGGCGTCGCCCAATGCCAGCAGCAGCATGGCAACGACCACGGAGGCGACGAACAGCTCGCCGCCCGGAGAAACACCCCGGATGGCATCGGCGGAACGGCGCGAGCGGTGGACGAGCAGCATCGGACTGTCATGATATTGCGCTACACCGGCACGGTTTCAAGTCGTCGTCGCGGGTAGCTGCGACAACTTGCTCATGTGGCCAAAGTGCGGCATCGCGCGTTGTTCCCTTGAGAAATCGAGAGGTGAAGCCCTCATAGGGGAAGTGGCGCGATTGTTGCTTCGCGATCTTCATCGATCGGACAAGACGCGAGACCCGCTCTGCAGCCCCGATCGGTGGTGAAGTCCAGACATGCGTATCCTGTTCGCTGCATCGGAGTTCGAGGATTTCGTCCGCGTCGGCGGTCTTGCCAGCGTCTCGGCGGCGTTGAGCCGTGCGCTGAAGCGGAATTATGACGTCCGCGTCATCCTGCCGGGGTTTCCTTCCGTCCTGAAGGGGTTGAGGGCGACCAGCCGCGTCGCTCAGTGCAGGCGCGTCGGTCATTTTCCCGCTTACTCGATCGTGCAGGGGACGTCGGCGGACGGGCTGCCGATCTACGCCATCGACTGCCCGCAGCTGTACGACCGCGACGGCACGCCCTATGGCGACCGGCACGGCGCGGACTGGCGGGACAACGACGTGCGCTTCGCGTTGCTCGCTTCGGTTGGCGCGCGGCTGGCCGCCGGCCAGCTCGATCCGAACTGGCGCGCCGACGTGGTGCACGCCAACGATTGGCAGACTGCCCTGATTCCGGCCTACCTGGCCTGGATGGAGGCCAAGGTCCCCAGCCTGCTGACCATCCACAATCTCGCCTACCAGGGCCTGTTCTCGCCGGAGACCCTGCAGCGGATCGGCGCGCCGCAGAGCGCGTTCCAGATCGATGGCGTCGAGTTCTACGGCAAGGTTTCCTTCCTCAAGGGCGGCATCTACTACGCCAACCACCTGACGACAGTGAGCAAGACCTACGCGACGGAGATCACGACTCCCGAGCAGGGCTGCGGGCTCGACGGGCTGTTGGCCTTGCGGTCTCGCGAGGGCCGACTCTCCGGCATCCTGAACGGGATCGACGAAAGCTGGGATCCGCGCTCGTGCAGCGCTCTGGTTTCGCCGTTCGGCGCCGGCGAATGGGAAGGCAAGCAGGTCAATGCCGACCATGTGCGGCGGGAATTCGGCCTTGCCGTCTCGGAGGGGCCGCTTTTCGCGCTGGTCGCCCGGCTGGTCCACCAGAAGGGGATCGACCTCGTCGCCGCCGCCGCCGACACCATCGTCGAGGCGGGCGGGCAGATCGTCGTCACCGGCCGCGGCGAGCCGCATCTCGAGCGCGCGCTCGAGGACGCGCGGCGGCGGCATCCGGAATCGATCGCCGTCGCGCTGGACTTCGAGGACGCCAAGGCGCGCCGCATCTTTGCCGGTAGCGACTTCACCCTGATGCCGTCGCGCTTCGAGCCGTGCGGCCTGAGCCAGATGTACGCCCAGCGTTTCGGCTCCTTGCCGATCGGCTATCGCACCGGCGGCCTGTCCGACACGATCGTCGATGGCAAGACCGGCTTCCTGTTCAGGCGCTGCTCCGCCGACGGCCTGATCGGCGCAGTGTGCCGGGCGTTCGCGACCTTCGGCACGAAGTCGCGACTGCATTCGATGCGCAAGCGTGCGATGGCCCAGCCGTTCGGCTGGGACGAATCGGCTCGTGCCTACCGGACCCTTTACGGCACCATGGCCCGCTCGAAGGCAGCCTGATCGTCGTCCCGCAGTTTGGAAATGTTGTTTTCTGCCGGGGGCGCGCCACTCCAGTGGCGCTCCCCCGGCGAAACGCACTTGATCGATCAAGCCTTGCCGTAGATCGGGATCAGGGCGCCCGAGTTGATCGGATCGGAGAGGCCGAGCTGGGCCACGATGACGTCGGCGATGGCGGCGGGCGCGACCCAGCTTGCGTGGTCGGCCTTGGGCATGTCGGCGCGGTTGGTCGGCGTGTCGATGGTCGAGGGGGCGAGCGCCACCACCGAGATGCCCTCGCCCTTGAGCTCCTCGGCGAGCGCCACGGTGAAGGCGGCGACGGCGGCCTTGGAGGCGGTGTAGGCGGTCATGCCGGCACCTTGCCGCGGATTGAGCGCCGGCCGCGCCGAGATGTTGACGAGGTGCCCGCCCTTGCCGGCCTTGCGGAAATTGGCCACCGCCTCGCGGCAGCTCAGCACGCACGACACGAGGTTCATGGCGAGCTGCTCTTGCAGCACCTTCAGCGGGCTGTCGGCGATCGGCGCCCAGGCGAAGCCGCCGGCGATGTTCACCACGGCGTGCAGCGGCGGCAGGCTGGCATAGAAGCCGGCGACCGACGCCTCGTCCGACAGGTCGATGTTCGGAGTGACCGACACCTTGCCGGCCGGGAACAGGTCCGGCGGCACCGAAGTCTCGATCGCCGGCACATGGCAATGGGCGCCGGCCTCGACCAGGGCACGCGCCACGGCCCGGCCCAGCGCGCCCGTCCCGCCGGTAATGACAACGTGGGCATCCTGCAAAGTCCGCATGTTCAGGCCTCGTCTGGGGTTGGCGATGCTACATGACAAACTTGGCGGATTAGGCAATACCCCGCGCCATGAATCCCTACCGTCATTTCATTGCCGAGATCGAGGCGGCGCTGCGCGCCCTGCAGGCGGCAGGCGAGTTGCCCGCCGGGCTCGATTTCTCCGGCCTGACCGCCGAGCCGCCCCGCGACGCCGCGCATGGCGACATCGCCACCAACGCCGCCATGGTGCTGTCGAAGGCCGCGAAGAAGAAGCCGCGCGACATCGCCGAGGCGCTGCTGCCGCGGCTCGAGGCCAATCCCGACGTGGTCGGCGGCGCGATTGCCGGGCCGGGCTTCATCAACCTCAAGCTCCGCGACGATTTCTGGCGGGCGCGGCTCGGCGAATGCCTGGCGGAAGGCGCGGCCTACGGCGCCTCGACGATGGGCGGCGGCCAGAAGGTCAATGTCGAATACGTCTCGGCCAATCCGACCGGGCCGTTGCACGTGGCCCACGCGCGCGGCGCGGTGGTGGGCGATGCGCTTGCCAACCTGCTCCTCAAGGCGGGTTACGACGTCACCAAGGAATATTACATCAACGATGCCGGCGCCCAGGTCGACATCCTCGGGCGCTCCACCTACCTGCGCTACAAGGAGGCACTGGGCGAGGAGATCGGCCAGATCCCCGACGGTCTCTATCCCGGCGAGTACCTGAAGGAGGTCGGCGCGGCAGTCGCCAGGCGCGACGGCGCGCGCTGGATCGGCAAGCCCGAGGCCGACTGGCTGCCCGAGATGCGCAGCTTCGCTATCGCCACGCTGATGGCCGAGATCAAGCAGGACCTCGAGACGCTGGGCGTGAGGATCGATGTCTACTCGTCGGAGCGCGCGCTGGTCGAATCGGGCGCCGTCGATCGCGCCTTCGAAGAGCTGACACGCCAGGGGCTCATCTATCAGGGCCGGCTCGAGCCGCCCAAGGACAAGAAGCCGGACGACTGGGAGGATCGCGAGCAGACCCTGTTCCGGGCGACGAAGTTCGGCGACGACATCGACCGCCCGTTGAAGAAGTCGGACGGAAGCTGGACCTATTTCGCCAACGACATCGCCTATCACCACGACAAGTTCCGGCGCGGCTTCGTCGACATGATCGACATCTGGGGCGCCGACCACGGCGGCTACGTCAAGCGCATGAAAGCGGCGGTCAGCGCCATCACCGAAGGCAGGGGTGCGCTCGACGTCAAGCTCTGCCAGCTCGTGCGCGTGCTGCGCAACGGCGAGCTGGTGCGCATGTCCAAGCGCGCCGGCACATTCGTGACGCTGCGCGACCTGCTCGACGAGGTCGGGCCCGACGTCGTGCGCTTCACCATGCTGACGCGCAAGAACGACGCGCCGTTCGACTTCGACCTGGTCAAGGCCACCGAACAGTCACGCGACAACCCGGTGTGGTACGTCCAGTATGGGCATGCGCGGACGCGCAGCGTCATGCGCCAGGCCGCCGCTGCTGGCATCGCGCTCGACGGCCTGCGCGATGCGCCGCTCGACCGACTCTCCGACGCCGGCGAGCTCGCGCTGATTCGCCTGATCGCGCAATGGCCGCGTCAGGTCGAGGCGGCCGCGTCGGCGCACGAGCCGCACCGCATCGCCTTCTATCTCTACGATCTCGCGGCCGCGTTCCATGCCCATTGGAACCGCGGCAAGGACGAGCCGTCGCTGCGCTTCGTGGTGGAAGGTGATCCCGAAACGACTCGCGCGCGGCTTGCGTTGGTGCAGGCGGTGGGATTTGTGATAGAGTCCGGCCTGTCGATCTTCGGCGTAACACCCGTCGAAGAGATGAGATAAGGAAAAAATGCACATCCGCCGGCCCCCCTCCGGCGACGGTCCAACGATCTACCGACCGAACGAGTCGGTTGCCGTACGGCGTGAACCGCCGGCCCGGCCCGTCGCGCACGAACCCGATTCGATCCCGCCACCGCCGCGCGATTCGCTGTTGGCCAAGGTCAACCGGCGACGCGGCACGATCCTCACCATGATGGTTTCGATCGCCGCCATCGCGAGCTTCGGCTCGGTGGTGTGGTGGGCGCACAACCAGGACGTTCGTGCCGGCGGCAAGGGGCTGGAGCCGCTGGTCGTGCAGGCGCCAACGACGCCGACCCGGGTGAAGCCGGAAAATGCCGGCGGGCTCGTGCCTCCGGACCAGGACAAGGAAGTCTACAACCGCATCGCGCCCGGCGCGGTGCCGACCCAGCCCGAGAAGCTGTTGCCCGGGACGACGACGCCCCGGCTGCCGGCCGGGGGCGTCATGCCGACGCCGTCGCCTCCCAAGGAGGAAGCGGCCAAGACCCCGACGCCGGTCCAGGCAGCGGGCGCGGCACCGGCTGCGGCGCCTCCACCGGCGGCGAACCAGCCGACGGTGACGCAGGCGCCGTCCTCGACGCCGGCCAGCGAGAGCGGTCCGAGCATCGCCAGCCTGATCGAGGGCATGTCCGGGGCGAGCGGCGGCTGGCGCATCCAGCTCGCCTCCGTGAAGAGCGAGGACATCGCCAAGTCGACCTGGGCACGGCTGCAGGCCGCGCACGGCGACGTGCTCGCCAGCCTGCGGATGCAGCCCGCGCGCGTCGATCTCGGCGACAAGGGCGTGTGGTACCGCGTGCAGGCCGGCCCGCTCGACGAGAAGCAGGCCCACAGCGTCTGCAGCACGCTGAAGTCGCGCAAGACCGACTGCGTCGCCGTCCCCCCGGCCAAGTAACGGCCCTCTCATGATCTTCGCCCGGACCGCGCCACACCGTGGCGCTCATGATCATGACAAGAGCGCCACGGAGGGGCGCGGTCCCAGCCCTGAGCGCTACTGGAGCGGCGCGCGCCGATGAAGGCGGCGATCTTCGGGTGCGCCGGGACGGTGCTATCGGCCGAGGAGCGGGCGTTCTTTCGCGACGCCGATCCGCTGGGCTTCATTCTCTTCGCCCGGAACATCGAGTCTCCCGATCAGGCGCGACGCCTGACCGAGGATCTTCGCTCGTGCGTGGCGCGGGCCGAGGCGCCGGTGCTGATCGACCAGGAAGGCGGTCGCGTCGCGCGACTGCGGCCGCCGCACTGGCGCAAGGCGCCGCCGGCCCGGCTGCTGGGCGAGCTCTATGCGCGCGATCCAGAGACCGGGCTGGAGGCAGCGAGGCTCAATTCGCGCCTGCTGGCGGCGGACGTGAGCTCGATCGGCTGTGACGTCGATTGTCTCCCGGTGCTCGACATCGCCTTCCCCGAGACCCATTCCGTGATCGGCGATCGGGCCTATGCCGGCCGCCCCGAACCGGTTGCCGCACTGGGCCGCGCCGCCGCCGAAGGCCTGCTGGCCGAAGGCGTGATGCCGGTCATCAAGCACATTCCCGGCCACGGCCGCGCCACGGTCGATTCGCACGACACCCTGCCGAGGGTGAGCGTTCCGCGCGACGTGCTCGAGCGGACCGATTTCGTGCCCTTCAAGTTCCTGGCCGACCTGCCCTGGGCGATGACGGCCCATGTGCTCTACGAAGCGATCGACCCGACCGCGGCGCTGACGGTTTCGGCACTGGGTGTGCGCGATGTCGTTCGCGGTCATATCGGTTTCGACGGCCTGCTCCTGTCGGACGATCTGTCGATGCAGGCGTTGGGCGGCACGCTGGGGGGGCGGGCAGCGCGCGCGCTCGCGGCGGGATGCGACATCGCCCTGCACTGCAACGGGCGGATGGACGAGATGGGCGAGGTCGCTGCAAGCGCCGGCCCGATGACGGTTGCTGCCCGGAGTCGATTCGAGGCCGGCCGGCGCCATCTGGCCCGCCATCGCAGCCCGCTCGGCAAGTCCGGTCTTGCAGAGGCCCGGCGAAGGCTCGGCTCGCTCCTCCCCGAGTGGGGATAAGGCGCGCCAAATCCAGTGGCGGCCGCCGCCCGGGCTGACTACACCGAACTTGCATGAGCGACCCTGCCGCGCCCCCTTCCCAAGACGGCTTCAATGCCGCCGGACCCGACGTGATCGCGCCGGGCGAAGGGGCGCTGATCGTCAATCTCGAAGGCTTCGAAGGTCCGCTCGACCTGCTGCTGGCGCTCGCGCGCGACCAGAAGGTCGACCTGCTCCGCATCTCGATGGTGGCGCTGGTCGACCAGTATCTGTCGTACGTCGCCCAGGCCCGTCGCATACGCCTCGAGCTCGCGGCCGACTACCTCGTGATGGCGGCCTGGCTTGCCTATCTCAAGTCGCGCCTGCTGCTGCCCGAGCCGCCCGCCGGCGAGGAGCCGTCGGGCCAGGAGATGGCCGACGCGCTGCAATGGCAGCTCCGCCGTCTCGAAGCCATGCAGGAGGCCGGCGCGCGCTTGATGGCCCGCCCGCAGCTCGGCAAGGACATCTTCGCGCGCGGCCAGCCCGAAGGCGTGGTCGTGGTACGTCGCACGGTCTGGGACGTGAAGCTCTACGATCTGCTCAAGGCCTACGGTCATCAGGTCCGGCCCAAGGATGCCGACACCTATCAGATCGCGCCGATGCAGTTCTTCTCGGTCGAGGAGGCGGCCGAGCGGCTGGGCCGCATGCTCGGCATCGCGATCGACTGGCAGACCCTGGAGGCGTTCCTCCCTGCCGGCCTCACCGATCCGACCAAACGGCGCTCCGCCATCGCCTCGACCTTCGTGGCCGGGCTCCAGCTGGCCAAGGACGGCCAGATCGAGCTGCGCCAGACCGAACGCTTCGGTCCCATTCAATTGCGTAAACGTAGCGAACCGCGGTGACGTCGATCATGCCAGCAGCAGAATTGCCTCTTGCCGACCCTGTCGAAGAGCCCGCCGACCAGCTCACCGCCGCCAAGGAGAAATCCGGCGTCGAGGACACGAGCGGGGAGACGCCAGCGGAGGAATTGGACGAGGACGAGGCGGAAGACGACTTCGACGACGATGATGATGACGACGAGGAGGAAGCCGTCGACTTCGACGACGACGACTCCGACGACGATGGTGACGATGAAGCCGAGGAGGCCCCCGCAGAGGAGGAGGCCGATGCGGAAGACGGAGACGACGACGACGACGACCTCGAAGATGATGATGATGACGACGACCTCGACGATGACGATGAGGCCGACGAGGCGGAGGAGGACGACGCTTCCGCCAGGCTCGGCGAGCATGAGGAGGGGCAGGGCGCCATCGCCGAGGCGATAGCGCCGGCCGCGGCGGACACGATCGAGGACCGACAGGAAAGCACGGAAATCGAGCAGGTCGTGGCCGAGCCCGTGGCGGTGCCGATACCGGTGATCGCGCCGGCGCCGCCGCAGATCACGGAGGGAACGTCATCCGACCATGTCCAGCACCTGCGCCTGCTCGAAGCGCTGCTCTTCGCCGGCACCCAGGCGCTGGGCGAGCAGGAGCTGGCCGACCGCCTGCCCAACGACGCCGACCTGCCCCGCCTGCTGGCCGATCTCGCCGAGCTTTATGCCAATCGAGGCATCAACCTCGTGAAGGTGGCGGGCGGCTACGCTTTTCGCACGGCGCCTGATCTTTCCGAGAAGCTCAAGATCGAGCGGCCGGTGACGCGCAAGCTCTCGCGTGCGTCGGTCGAGACGCTGGCGATCATCGCCTTTCACCAGCCGGTGACGCGGGCGGAGATCGAGCAGGTCCGTGGCGTGGGCCTGAGCAAGGGTACGCTCGACCTGCTGTTCGAGCAGAACTGGATCAAGCCGATGGGACGGCGCCGGGCGCCGGGCAAGCCGGTGACGTGGGGAACGACCGACTTCTTCCTCGAGCATTTCGGCCTGGGGTCACTCGATGACCTGCCGGGGCATGAGGAAATGCGCGCCGCCGGCCTCTTGGATGCGCGCGCCCAGCCCCCCATATTCCGTCCCGAGGAGGCCGACCTGCCGCTGGAACCGACGGACGACGAAGCCGACGAGCCGCTCGCGGCGGAGGAGAAGGGGGCCGACCGTGCCACCGGGCCGCAATAAGGCCTTGATCGGCAGGTTGCCCGGCATTTGTGCCGGATGGCATAATCGGGCATAGCGAACGCAACGGTTTTATTGGGAGCAATCACATGGGTAGCTTCAGCGTATGGCATTGGCTGATCGTGCTCGCCGTCGTGCTGCTACTGTTCGGCGGCAAGAACAAGATCTCCGGCCTGATGGGCGACTTCGGCAAGGGCTTGTCGGCGTTCAAGAAGGGCGTGTCCGGCGACGGTACAGACACCGCGCAAGCGGGCCAGCCCGGCGATTCGGCCAAGCCGATCGCGGCGCAGACCACCACCTCCTCGCCGAGCCAGGCGCACCAGGACAACACCGCGAAGGTCTGACCAGGCTTTTCGGGCTTCGGTGATACATGTTCGGCATCGACAGTCCTGAGCTGCTGGTGATCGCGGTCGTGGCGCTGGTCGTCATCGGCCCCAAGGAGCTGCCCAACCTGTTGCGCTCGTGGGGCAAGTGGATGTCCCAGATGCGCGGCATGGCGGCGGAGTTCCGCGGCCATGTCGACGAGATGGTGCGCCAGTCCGAGCTGGACGAGGTGAAGAAGCAGCTCGAAGGGGCAAGCGGCGGGCTGGACCTGCAGTCGCTCGACCCGACCAAGCAGATCAAGCAGCACATTCAGGAAGGCATGGCGGAAGGCGACAAGGCTTGGGCCGAGGCCAAGTCGAGCCTCGACAATCCGCTGGCCGAGCCGGAATCGGCGCCGCAGATCGCGGCCGAGCCCGCGCCTGCAGTCGATGCAGTGCCTGCGGTCGAGGCCGTGCCGGCGGAAACTCCAGCAATCGCGGCGGAAAAGCCTGCCGAGCCCCTTCCCGAAAGCAAGCCGGCCAAGGCCGCCGCCGAATAGGCGAATTAGCGCTTTGAATTGCCGGCCAAAGGGCGGCATAACGCGCCACCCACGGACGCGAACACTGCCTTGACCCAAGCGCACGACGGACCCGAAGACGACAAGCCGATGCCGCTGCTCGATCACCTGATCGAGCTGCGCAAGCGGCTGATCTATGCGTTGATCAGCTTCTTCGCAGTGTTCTTCGTCACCTTCTACTTCGCCAAGCCGATCTTCTCGTTCCTGATGCAGCCGGCGCTCAACGACGGCTACAAGGTCATCGTTCTAGATATCTTCGAGTTCTTCTTCGTCACGGTGAAGCTGTCGGCCTTCGTGTCGCTGATCGTCGGCTTCCCGCTGATCGCGGTGCAGATCTGGATGTTCGTGGCGCCAGGGCTCTATCGCCAGGAGAAGCGGGCGTTCCTGCCTTTCCTCGTGGCCACGCCGTTCATGTTCTATGCCGGCTGCGCGGTGATGTACTACATCGTGCTGCCCTACGTGATCAATTTCATGCTCACGCAGTACGCGCCGCCCGACATCGAGAAGACCCTGCGTTCGTCCGATTATCTCGAACGCATCCTGCAACTCGTCTTCGCGTTCGGTTTCGCCTTCGAGATGCCGGTGCTGCTGATCCTGCTGATCAAGGTCGGCATTGCGAGCTCCGAAGGGCTGCGGTCCAAGCGGCGCTATGCCATCGTGATCTGCTTCGTGGTTGCCGCCGTGCTGGCGCCGCCCGACGTGATCAGCCAGATCGCGCTGGCCGTCCCGCTGCTCGCCTTCTACGAGATCAGCATCATCGTCGGCTCGTGGATCGAGAAGAAGCGAGACGAAGAGGAAAAGAAGGCCGAGGAAGCCGCCGGCAGCTAGCCATGCACGACATTAGATTCATCCGCGAGAACCCCGCCGCCTTCGATGCCGGCCTCCAGAAGCGCCACCTGGCGCCCCTGTCGGCCGAGCTGCTCGACATCGACAAGCGCCGCCGCGCGGCGATCTCGGAGAGCGAGGGCATCCAGGCCCGGCGCAAGGCGCTCAGCCAGCAGATCGGCGTGGCCAAGCGCAAAGGCGAGCCGGCCGATGCGCTGATGGCCGAGGTCGCCGCGCTCGAGGAGTCGCTCAAGAAGGGCGAGGCGCTGGCCGCCGAGCTCGACGCCGAGCTGACCCATCGGCTGGAGGTGCTGCCGAACCTGCCGTTCCACGACGTGCCGGACGGCACGGACGAGACGGGCAATGTCGAGATCCGCCGGGTCGGCAGCCAGCGCAACTTTCCCTTCCCGCCCAAGGATCACGTCGCGCTGGGCGAGGCGACCGGCGAGATGGATTTTGCCGCCGCCAGCAAGATGTCCGGCGCGCGCTTCGTCGTGCTCAAGGGCCGGCTCGCCAAGCTCGAACGCGCCATCGCGCAGTTCATGCTCGACCTGCATACCTCGGAGGAGGGCGGCTATACCGAGGTCAATCCGCCGTTCCTGGTGCGCGACAACGCCGCCTACGGCGTCGGCCAGCTGCCGCGCTTCGCAGAGGACATGTTCCATACCGACAACGGCTTCTGGCTGATCCCGACGGCCGAGCTGCCGCTCACCAACCTGGTGAACGACACGGTACTGGACGAGAAGGCGCTGCCGCTGCGCTACACAGCCTGGACGCCGTGCTTCCGTTCGGAGGCAGGTGCGGCGGGCAAGGACACGCGCGGCATGATCCGCCAGCACCAATTCCCCAAGGTCGAGCTGGTCTCGGTCACGACGCCCGAGCAATCGGAGGCGGAGCATCAGCGCATGACCGGCCGGGCGGAAGAGGTGCTGAAGCGGCTCGGCCTGCCGTTCCGTACCATCATCCTGTGCGGCGGCGACATGGGACCGGCCTCGCGCAAGACCTACGACATCGAGGTCTGGCTGCCCGGCCAGAGCGCCTATCGCGAGATTTCGAGCTGCTCGAACTGCGGCGAGTTCCAGGCTCGCCGCATGGGTGCGCGCTTCCGGCCCAAGGAAGGGAAGGGCACGCGCTTCGTGCATACGCTCAACGGGTCGGGCCTCGCGGTCGGCCGCACCCTCGTCGCGGTGCTGGAGAACTACCAGAACGAGGACGGCTCTGTGACCGTGCCCGAGGCCCTGCGCCCCTACATGGGCGGGCTGGAAACGATACCCGGACCGGTGAAGGCAAAGTGAAGATTCCCGACCTTTCTCGCGCGCGCATCCTCGTCACCAACGACGACGGCATCAATGCGCCAGGGCTCGAGGCGCTGATCGAGATCGCCACGCAGCTTTCGAGCGACGTCTGGGTGGTGGCGCCCGAATTCAACCAGAGCGGCGCGGGACATTCGCTGTCGATCTCCCATCCGATCAGGGCGCGCGAGGTGAACGAGACCAAGTTCGCCATCGAGGGCACGCCGACCGACTGCGTTCTGTTCGCCGTCAAGCACCTGCTGAAGGGACGCAAGCCGCACGTCGTCCTGTCGGGCGTGAACCGCGGCACCAACATGGCCGACGACGTGACCTATTCCGGCACTATCGCCGGCGCGATGGAAGGCTGCATGCTGGGCATCCCCTCGATTGCCTTCAGCCAGGCCTACGCGCATCCCCATCCGGTGAAGTGGGGTACGGCGACGGCGTATGGCGCGGACGTGGCGCGCCGCGTGCTGGCGATGGACTTCCCGCACAACGTCTTCGTGAACGTGAACTTCCCCGACGTCGTGACTGCCTCGGTCAAAGGCATCAAGGTCACGCGCCAGGGCGTGCGTGCCTTCGGCAGCAGCATCATCGAGCGCACCGATCCGCGCGGCGGCGCCTACTACTGGATCGGCTACGCGCCGGGCGAGCATCAGGTCGATGAGGAGAGCGACCTGTTCGCGATCCGCAACGGCTGGATCTCGGTGACGCCGCTGCATCTCGATCTCACCCACGAGGCCACGCGCCGCAAGCTCGCGGCGCAATTCGAATCGGCCTGAGCGGGCGGGCGGGCGCGATGAACGCTCTCGCGATGCAGCGCCTGATCGCCGAGCTGCGGCAATCGGGCATTGCCGACGAGGCCGTGCTGGCCGCGATCGCCGCGGTCGATCGCGAGCGTTTCGTGTCGGCGCCGTTCGCCGAGCGCGCCTGGGAGAACACCGCCCTGCCGATCTCGTTCGGCCAGACCATCAGCCAGCCGCTGGTGGTGGCGGCGATGACCGAGGCGTTGCGCGTCGGCCCGCGCATGAAGGTGCTCGAGATCGGCACAGGCTCGGGCTATCAGGCCGCCGTGCTCGGCAAGCTGGCGCGCCGGGTCTATTCGATCGAGCGCTTCAAGCCTCTGTCGAAGGAGGCCGAGCGGCTGCTGCTCAATCTCGGCATCTACAACGTAGTGTGCGACGTGGGCGACGGCAGCAGGGGATGGCCGGGCCAGGCGCCGTTCGATCGCATCATCGTCACTGCCGCCGCCGAGGAGCGGCCGCAGGCGCTGATCGACCAGCTCGCCGTCGGCGGCATCCTGATCGTGCCGGTCGGGCGCGACCCCACCTCCCAGGTGGTCGAACGCATCGTCAAGAGCGAGAGCGGCCTGCAGCGAGACACGCTGATGCCCGTCCGCTTCGTCCCGCTGATCCCCGGCCCGTTGCCCGTGCTGGGGCAGGGGTGAGCGCTGGGAGCGCGGCTCTCCAGAGCAGCGCTCCCAGCGACACCGTGCGGCTCTACGCGCCGTAGTCCGACGGCGGGCGGTTGGGGCGCAGCCGTCTCAGGATGAGGTGGTCGAGCGAGACCGGGCCGGGGCCGGCGATGCCGAGCCAGGCGAACATCACGAGGTAGGATACCTCCTCGAAGCCGAGCAGGGTCTGCAGGGAATCGACGTCGCCCCATTTCGCCGAGACGATGGCGACGATCATGATGATCATCATCGGCACCGAGACGAAGCGCGTCAGCAGGCCGAGCAGAAGCATCACTCCGCCGACGAACTCCATGCCCGAGGCGAAGGGCGTCAGGATCTCCGGCGCGGGGATCCCCCACGAGCGAAAATTCTCGATCATGCGCGGCAGGAAGTGCAGCTTCTGCCAGCCGGTCCAGAGGAAGACCCAGCCGACGACGATGCGCACGGCGAGCGGGCCGGCCCAGGCGAAATAGCCGGCGACGATCCGGGACCAATCGTAGAACACCGTGGCGAAGAGATTCATGGCATCATCCTGGAAGGCGAGGGTGCGGGCGTCCGCGACTGTTTGCCGGGACGCCCGCGGCCGCTCACATCACCTTGCCGCCCTGGGCGGTGCAGGCGGCGCCGTCCTTGGCCTCGGTGAAGCCCTGGCCCTTGCAGGCATTCTGCCCCTTGCAGGCGTTGGTCGCGCTCTTGCACGCGCTCTGCCCCTTGCAGGCATTGGCGCCGCTGCAATGGACGGGGGCGGCCTGGGCGGTGGCGACGAAGCTGGTGGCGGCGAACACCGACGCGGCGGTGGCGAGGAACGTGCGCTTGTTCATGAAGTGTCTCCTGTGCATCGGGCAAGGCGCCCGTACCAGTTCATTCGCGGGGAGGAGCCGGGTCGTTACAGTGCGACGATGATTTTTTTCGCCCGAGGCGGGAGCGGCCTGTAATGTCCGCCCCTCTGCACACGAATACGTGAAAGAGCAATCGCGTTGGCCGACCTCGACGACCTCTCGGCATTGATGCGCTCGGCAAGACGGGGAGACGACGAGGCCTATCGTCGGCTGCTCGTCGCGGTGGCGGCGTGGTTGCGGGGTGTCGTGCGGCGGGGACTGGTGTCGGCCGGGCGCGGCGCGGCAGACTGCGAGGATATCGTGCAGGAGACTTTGCTGGCGGTGCATCTGAAGCGCGACACGTGGGACGAGACGCGGCCGATCGCTCCCTGGCTGCGCGCCATCGCGCGCCACAAGCTTGCCGATCATCTGCGTCGCAGAGGCTTCACCGACCACGTCGACATCGACGACCACGCCGATTCCCTCGAGCTCGCCGTCCAGGCCGATGCCGCATCTTCCCTGGAGTCGCGGCAGATCCTGGCCAGCCTGCCGGAGCGCCAGCGGCGGATCGTGCAGGAGATTTCCCTCGAGGGAAGAGGCGCCGCCGACGTGGCACGCAGCCTGGGCATGAGCGAGGGCGCGGTGCGCGTGACGCTCCATCGCGCGCTCAAGGCGCTGGCGGTATTCTATCGACAGGATCGCCGATGAAGACCGAACAGCTCGTCGAGGCCCTGGTCGCCGACCGTGCGGCGGGCCGCAGGCCGATCTCCATGGCGCTGGCCGCGGCGCTCGCGCTCGGCGGCGCGGTGTCGCTCGTGCTCTTCCTCGTCGACCTCGGCGTACGTGCGGATATCGGGCCCGCGCTCGCCACCTGGCGCTTCGATCTCAAGATCGCGATGGTCCTGGTCGCGTTCTCCCTGGCCTTCGCCCTCTGCCTCGATTGCGCGCGACCCGATCCGTCCGGTCCGCCGATGCGGCGCCTCCTGCCGCTTGCCGCGCTGGCGATCCTGGCGGTCGTCGTGGAGCTGGCGATCGTGCCCGGGACGAGTTGGGGCGCGCGTCTGGTCGGGAGCAACTCGCTGATCTGCCTGTCGGCGATCCCGTTGCTGTCGATCGCCCCTCTTGCCGCAGTTCTGGCGATCCTGAAGCGGGGTGCGCCGGCATCGCCGGCTCTCGCCGGCGCGGCAGCCGGCCTGCTGGCCGCGACCTCGGGCGCGACGTTGTACGCCTTCCACTGCTTCGACGACTCGCCGCTCTTCGTCGTGACCTGGTACAGCCTTGCCGCGATTCCCGTGATCGCGGCGGGCGCCCTCGTCGGTCGCCGCTTGCTGCGCTGGTGAGGCGGCGAGAAATCGCAGCCTGCCGGATTCCCGCCGGAATCGCGATGCAGTAGGATGGAATCATGAATACTGCCCCTCGCATCCCCTCGCGATGGGCCGGCTGGTCGCGATCGCTGATCTCAACGGCGGCGCTGTCGGCTGCGCTCGGCGCCTGCACCTCCATGGACAACGTCATGTACGGCGCCCGCGAGGGCACGATGGAATATCCGGGCTCCGGCGCCGGACCCAACGCCGTGCCGACCTATGTCGTGAAGCAGAAGGATACGGTCGACGGCATCGCCAGCCGCTACGGCGTCTCGCGGCAAGCCATCATCGAGCGCAACAATCTCCAGGCGCCCTATGCGCTGCGTCCGGGTCAGACGCTCCAGGTGCCGGGCGCCAGATATGTGCCGGACGGCAGCGCCGCGGCGACGGTGGCGGCTGCGCCCTCGGGTGCGCCGGGGCCGGTGAAGCGCGAGGCCTTGCCGCCGCCGCCCGGTGCGTCGGAGTCCAAGGTCGGATCTTCGGCGTCGGCGTCATCGTCCGCAGGCCAGCCGACGCCGCTCAGCGCGCCCGCAGCGGCAGCACCCCCGAGCGCGGCGCCGCGTTTCCAGTGGCCGTTGCGCGGCAAGATCATCACGCCCTACGGATCGACCGGCGGCGGCCAGAAGAGCGACGGCATCGACATCGCTGCCGATACCGGCGCGCCGGTAAAGGCAGCGGACGGCGGCAAGGTGGTCTATGCCGGTGACGGCGTGCCTCACCTCGGCAACCTGCTGCTGATCGAGCATCCGGGCGGCTACATCACCGCCTACGGCAACAACGAGGCGTTGCTGGTCAAGAAGGGCGAGGAGGTCAAGAAGGGCCAGACGATCGCCCGCGCCGGGGCGACCGGCGGCGCGGCCAGCCCGCGCCTGCATTTCGAGGTCCGCCGCGGCGGCGCCAAGACCGTCGACCCGGTGTCGGTGCTGCCGGCTCAGTGACGGGGCCTCAGACGATCTTGCCGTCCATCTGATACTGGCCTCGCCGGTCCTCGATCTCGAGGACCCAGACGTCGGGATCGACCTTCACCTGGCGCGCGATATAGGCGTCGGCCTCGGCCTCGCTGACCGGCTTGGGGCCGGTGCCGCGGCTCCACGCCGGCGTGTCGGTCATGGTGCTGGCCTGGGTATAGACCGTCACGCCGTCCTCGAAGCGATTGAGCTTCAGCAGCACCGTGCCGGCATCCGGATCGCCGCGGCGCACGACGGTCGCGGGAATGAAGGCGCGATCGCAAATCCGCACCTGGGCGCTCACCCAGAGTCCCGTCGTCAATCCCATCACCATGAGCGCTACCTCACGCCAGCGCGTCGTCGAGCCCGTCGAAGACGGCTCGCGCGCCGCGCCATGTGTAGCGCACACAGGTGAAAGGCAACGCCTCGAGCGCCGCGTCGCAGCGATCCGGGGCGACGAGGATCGGCCGCACCGCCATGCGTCGCTTCAGCGAAGCCCGCGACAGAGACCGGACGGCGCGCTCCAGTTCATCCGCCTGGTCGTCGGCCACCACCGCGAACAGCGGACGCGGCCGCTCGCCGCGCAGCGAGAAGAGATCGGGGGTGCCACCGAACAGGCCGCGCTTGGCGAGCTCCTCGTGCAACGACACGTCGACCAGTCGCCGGTCGCAGGCCGCAGCGGCCGAATCGCGCGGCGAGGGTTGCAGGCAATGACCGGTGCGGCGGGTTGGGCGCGCGTCGCCGATCTTGAAGCCACGCACCGCCGCGACGAAGCGTCCGAGCAGGCGCATCAGCCGCGGGCTGTCGAGCGGCGCCACGACCAGCGCCTCGGTCTGGCGGTCGTCCGGCCACTTCGTCTTTCGCCAAACGCCGTCGGCGAGAAAGTCGCGGAACGCCAGGCCGTGCGGGCTCTGGCCGGCCAGGCGGCCCGAATGGGCGAGATAGAGCCGTCCTGCGCCATCGGCGGCGACCATACCGGCGGTCCGGCGGCTGGCGCCGGACCGGGTGAGATTGAGGCTGCAGGTGATGCTCTCCCGCCGGGTCGGCGCTTCGGGGGCGTGGCCGAGCAGGAGCGTGTCACGATCGGGACGCGGCTCGAGGGCCCACCAGAATCCGTCGTCGGGCGCCCAGTGGATGGCCGTGCGCAGCTCGCCGCCGCCGCGCCAGGTGAGCCGCACGTCCCGCGCGGGAACGCCCGTCAAAGCCTCACGAAGGCGCACGATCGCCTCGTCTATCGCCTTCGGATCGCTCACGACCTGCAGCATCGGCGCACCATAGCGGCATAGTTATCCTTGCCCATGTGGACAGCTTCGGCCAAACACGCCGCTCCCAGTCCGAGTGCCCATGGCCGATCCGCCTCTCCTGACCCTTGCCGGGATCCGTTTCCATCTCGGCGACCAGACCATCCTCGACGGCGTCGATCTTTCGATCGCGCCCGGCGAGCGCCTGTCGCTGGTCGGCCGCAACGGCGCGGGCAAGTCGACCCTGCTGCGCATCCTCGAAGGCCAGCCGATCTTCGACGGCGGCACGCGCTTCGCGCAGCCCGGCGCCACGATCGCCACCCTGCCGCAGGAGCCGGACTTCACCGGCCATCCGACGGTGGCGCACTACGTCGCCTCGGCGCTGCCCGATTCGCTCGGACCGTCTGACTATCGGGTCGAAGCGCTGCTCGCCGACCTGAAGCTGGACGGCACGCGCGAGCCGGCCGGGCTCTCGGGCGGCGAGGCGCGTCGCGCGGCCCTCGCGCGCGTGCTGGTCGCCGAACCCGAAGTGATGCTGCTCGACGAGCCGACCAACCATCTCGACCTGCCGACCATCGAATGGCTGGAGGAGAGGCTGTCAGGCTGGAAGGGCGCCTATGTGCTGGTCAGCCACGACCGGCGTTTCCTGTCGACGCTGACGCGCGCGGTGCTGTGGCTCGACCGCGGCATCGTGCGCCGCCTCGACAAGGGTTACGACGCCTTCGAGGAATGGTCGACCGGCATCCTCGAGCGCGAGGCCACCGAACGGCACAAGCTCGACCGGCTGATCGAGCGCGAGACCGAATGGGCGGGCAAGAGCATCCGCGCCCGTCGCACGCGCAACGAAGGCCGGCTGCGGGCTCTGCGCGAGCTGCGCAAGCAGCGTCGCCAGCAGATCGGCCCCACCGGCCGCGCCACGATCGAGGTCGGCGAGGCGACGCAATCGGGCGCGCTCGCGATCACCGCGCGAAACATCTCCAAGCGCTTCGGCGAGCGCACGATCGTGCGCGATTTCTCCACGCGCATCTTCCGCAAGGATCGGGTCGGGCTGATCGGACCCAACGGCGCGGGCAAGACGACCTTGCTGCGGATGCTGATCGGCGAGCTCGAGCCCGACACCGGCTCGGTCAAGCTCGGCGCCAACCTGATGCCGGTCGTGATCGACCAGCGCCGCACCGCGCTCGACCCCGACAAGACCCCGTGGGAGATCCTGGCCGATCGCAACGACCACGTGCTGGTGCGCGGCACGCCGCGGCACGTCATGACCTACCTGCGCGAGTACCTGTTCAAGGACGAGCAGGCGCGCCAGCCGGTGCGAACCCTGTCGGGCGGCGAGCGCAACCGCCTGCTGCTGGCCAAGGCGCTGGCCGCGCCGTCCAACATGCTGGTGCTCGACGAGCCGACCAACGATCTCGACGCCGATACGCTCGACCTCCTGCAGGAGGCGCTGGCCGAGTTCGACGGCACCGTCCTGCTGGTCAGCCACGACCGTGACTTCCTCGACCGGCTGGTGACCTCGACCATCGCGCTCGAAGGCGACGGCACGGCGACCGAGTATGCCGGCGGCTACAGCGACTACCTGATGCAGCGCGGCCCGCGTGAAGCGCCGGCTTCGACCGTCTCCGCGCCGCGCAAGGAGAAGGCCGTCGCGCCGGCGGTGCGCGAGACGAAGGCGCGGCTGGGCTACAAGCGCGAACGCGCGCTGGCCGAGCTGCCGAAGAAGATCGAGGCGCTGCAGGCCGAGATGGCAGGCCTCCAATCCGCGCTTGCCGATCCCGACCTTTACCGCCGCGATGCCGCGGATTTCCAGGCCAAGACCAGGCGCCTCGATGCCGCTCAGGCCGAGCTGGACACCGCCGAGACCGAATGGCTGGAACTCGAGATGCTGCGGGAAGAGCTGGGCGGTTGAGCGCTTCTTCGCGACCGGGCCATCGCGCGTCCTGAGGCGGTCACGTGGTTGACTCTCGCGGCCGCCGCCGCACGATCCCAATCTGATTGATGCGATTGGGGGGCGAATCCTGATGCGGTGGCTGATCGTCGCGATTCTCTTTTCGGTTGCCGCATGCACCCCCGGCAACGAGCCGCCGAGCACCCGATATGCGCCGGAAAAAACCGGCTACGATGTTGCACGCGACACGACCGTCATCGGCCAGTACATCGCCTCCGGGAGCTATGTCGAAGCGCAGGGCGTCAACCCGGAGGAAGTCAAATGGCGAGCGCTGCTCAAGGGCATGGAGGCGGCGCGCAAGGACGGCTACGACCTCGCCGTGTGGATGCAGGCCGGGACGGGCACCGCGACCCAGAGGCTCACCTATGTAGGCTCGACGGGGACGTCCACGAGCCGCGGCCGCGGCTTCATCTACGTCGTTCGCGGCTACCGGTCGACGGACGATCATCCATCGGTTGCACGGCCCATCGCGGAGCTGATCGAGCAGATCAATCGCGCTCTCGCGACTTTCAAGGCGTAGAGGCCTTCCGCTGGGGGCGCGCCACTGGAGTGGCGCGCCCCCAATAAAAGATCCATGCAGGCCGGCGGCGACCGATCAGCTCTTGTCGATATTCCACAGCACCGTTACCGGCGCCTTCAGCCAGCCGTTCACATTGGCGCGCGCCGCACCCGGCCCGTACCACTGGCCGAGCCAGGCATACTGCGCCGTCTCGAGCGCGCGGTTCTGCACGGCCGCGGCCAGCGCCTTGGATTTGGCCGGATCGGTTTCCTTGGCATAGGCGTCGCGAAGCTTTTCCATCTCCGGATCGTTCGGCCAGCCGAACCAGGCCTTCTCGCCGCTGGCGACGGTGAAGTTGGCGGCGATCGGATTGAGGATGTCGGCGGCGATGGCGTAGGTGTGGAAGAGGCTCCAGCCGCCCTTGTCGGCCGGGTCCTTCTTCGCGCGCCGGGAGACGACCGTCTGCCAGTCCATCGACTGCATGTCGACCTTGAAGCCGCCCTGCTCGAGCAGCGCCTTGGTCACCGGCGCCATGTTGGTCAGCACCGGCAGCGTCGTCGACTGCATCAGCACGACCGGCGTGCCGTCGTACCCGGCCTCCTTGAGCAGCGCCTTCGACTTCTCGAAATCCGGCTTGGTCAGCAGGTCGCCCTTGATCTCGACGGCGTTGGGCGTGCCGCAGACGAAGGCCGCGGTGCAGACCTTGTAGTATTCCGGCTCGCCGACCGTGGCCTTGAGGTAATCCTCCTGCCGGATGCAGAGCAGGGCGGCCTGGCGGATCTTGGGATTGTCGAACGGCTTGGTCAGGTGGTTCATGCGGAAGACGAACTGCTGGCCGAGCGGGTTCCAGTTCACCGTCTTCACGCCCTTGTCCTTCTTCAGCACCGGGATCAGGTCGTGCGGCACCTGCTCGACCATGTCGATCTCGCCGGCGATCAGCGCGTTTACCTGCTGTTGCGGGTCGGGCATGTCGATGAACTCGACCCGGTCGACCTTGGCGATCTTGCCGCCGGCCAGACCCGAAGCGGGCTCTGAGCGCGGCTTGTACTTCGCATTCCTGACGTAGACGTGCTTCTCGCCCGGCTTGGACTCGGCATTGACGTAGATGAACGGCCCCGAGCCGACCTGGCTGTCGATCTGCTTGAACGGATCGGTGTCGGCGATCCGCTTGGGCATCATGAAGGGCACGTTGGACGACGGCTTGCCCAGCGTGTCGAGCACCAGGCCGTATGGCTCCTTGAGCTTCAGGGTGAAGGTCCGGCCATCGACCGGCTTCCACTCGACGACGAAGTCGGCGAGCTTCTGGCCCATCGGATCGCGAACCTGCCAGCGCTTGAGCGAGGAGACGCAATCCTCGGCCGTCACCGGCGCGCCGTCATGCCATTCGAGGCCGTCGCGCAGGGTGAAGGTCCACAGCGTCTTGTCGGCGGAGACTTCGTGCTTGTCGACCATCTGCGGCTTGACCGCGCCCGATTCGTCGGTCGCGAACAGGACGTCGTAGATCATGTAGCCGTGGTCGCGCGTGACGTAGGCCGTCGTCCAGATCGGATCGAGGATCGT